>RFVC01000001.1 GCA_009922595.1 Gammaproteobacteria bacterium
GCTAACAGGGCGTTGGCTCTCTGCCGGCGCGAAAGCCTGAGCTGGAATTCCCAGATTTCACGCATGGCAATACTGAACCGCTTGGGTATGGAGATACGCTCCACCTGGTTTGAGATAACGGTTTGTGCCGCCTGGTGCATGGCCACCATGGGAGGCATCCTTCTCTTCTTGTTAGCAATGAATTCCTGCTGCAGAGCTGGCCAGAGAATGGCCGCCAGCAGGAAGGCGGGGGTGATACTTTTCAGGTTCCTGATGCGATTGTCCGTACTGGTGAAGGCCTCAAGCAGGAGCTTGTCAGAGGTCTCCCCACTTTCAATGATCCTGGCTGATGCGGGAAAGAGATATAGAAAGACATTGTGCTGCTTGAGCAGTTTATAGGTTTTCAGCGATTGGCCGGCAAAAAACAGTTTCAGAATTTCATCAAATAGCCGTGCCGCGGGTATCGACTCCAGCATGGGGGCAAGGTCGCTGATGGGATGTGCTGTCTCCTCCTCGATACTAAAATCAAGCTTTGCCGACAGACGAATAGCCCGTAGAACGCGCACAGGATCTTCACGGTAGCGCTGTTCAGGATCGCCAATCATGCGCAACTCGCGTTTTTTCAGGTCAGCAATGCCGTTAACATAGTCAGTTACCTCAAAATTTTTTACCGTGTAGTAAAGTGCATTGACAGTAAAGTCGCGTCTTTGCACATCCTCTTCGAGTGTACCGTAAACGTTATCCCGCAGGATCATGCCGCTTTCTGAGTGCGCCGATTTAATATGCTTCACTTTCCTAGATAATTTTTCACCCTGGATTTCTAAACTCTGGGTGTTTGTGCCACGAAAGGTGGAAACCTCGATGATTTCCCTGCCCATGGTGACATGAACAATCCGAAAGCGTCGGCCAATAATGCGGGCATGGCGGAATTGTGCCTTTACCTGCTCAGGTGTGGCATTGGTGGCTACGTCAAAATCTTTTGGTTTTTTCCCGAGCAGGAGATCCCTGACCGCACCGCCAACTATGTAGGCCTGGTAGCCAGCATCATTGAGCGTGTAGAGAACGCGTAGGCAGCCTTGGCTAATGTTTTTTCGAGAAATACAATGCTGGTCCCGGTTGAGGATTGCATGTTCGCTATTTCCCTGTTCTAGATTATTTTTGTTCAAATGTATGACGGTAACTCTGCAAAGGACCATTGTACATGCTTGCCGGGCCTGGATGAGTAAAATTAAAAAGAAAGTGGGGAGATTAGAAGTAAAAGGCTAATCAGTAAAATAAAAAAGGGAGGGTGCCGAAGCACTCTCCCTGCAATACAGTCATTTATTAATATTGTTATTATTTTCTGCAGGTATCCATACCTTAAAATGTAGGCATCCAGTACTTTAAGCAGCCAATATTAAGACAATGTTCCCTTCAATAATTATGACTATTTGGTTCAACTTGTCCGCTTTAGTTTCTCATTTCTGGGAAACGACTATATGGTTTGCCTACAGTCAACTTTTTCCTGTCTCTGCTTATGCAGTCTTTTTCAGATAAGAGTGAACAAAACTGAGTAGTCACCGTCTGCGTAAATGGCTTGTCATTGTTATTTCCTGCAGACAGTATTGACTATAAGGCAGGAGGGGTGGCGGATTTCAAGAATTTTCCCTGCCTGGTGTTTTTCAGGAGGTTTTTTTCTTGCGGGGAATATTGAAGCGTTGTCGTCTTTCCCAAAGACATTTACGGCTGATTCCAAGTTTCTTGGCCAGCTCTGTTTCATTCAGGTGCCCCTGGTATTCCAGCACAAATTTCTGGAAATAATCTTTAAGGGACATGTCTTTTTCAGCGGGTTCACTGATGTCTGAAGGGTTAATGAGGCCGTCGTTTGTATTTAGGCCGAGGTGATCCAGGGGAATTTCGATATCCTCCGTGAGGGTTACGGCACGTTCAATAGCATTCTCAAGTTCCCGAACATTACCGGGCCAGGTGTAAGAGGTAATGACAGGGATGGCCTCAGTGCTGAAATGCTTGGCGGGTATGTTACGGTCCAGGCAATACTCATTCAGTTTTTTCTCTGCTAGTTCTAGTATGTCAGGGCCGCGCTCGCGCAGGGGAGGAATTTCAAGCTGCATGACATTGATGCGGTAGAGCAGGTCTTCCCTGAATCCACCTTTAGCCACAAGTCTCTGCAAGTCTTTGTGGGTTGCCGCTACCAGCCTGACATCGACTTTAAGGGGCTGCAGTGAACCAAGCCTGCGAATTTCGTTGTCCTTGATAACTTGAAGAAGTCTTGCCTGGGCGGAAAGGGGCAGGTCGCCGATTTCATCCAGGAAGAGAGTACCGCCATTTGCCGTCTCCACCAGCCCTGCCTTGGCCTCACTGGCAGCCGGAACGGCATCTTCCTCGTAACCAAAGAGTTCCGCTTCAATAAGATTTTCCGGTATGGAGGCACAATTAACCGTGACCAGTTTTTCATATTTCCTCACGCTAGAGTCATGCAGAGCCTTGGCAACCCTTTCCTTGCCTGTACCGCTTTCTCCTTTGATTAGGACAGCAGAATCAGTCAGGGCTACCCTCGTTATCCTGCGAAATAGTTCAATCATCGGCGCACTGTTGCCTATCATGCCGCCGGTGCTGGGATGGGCAGCAGTATATCTATCGGTGCTTTGTTTTGAGTTGGTGTCGCTCATCGGCGGTAGCAAGGCTGTTAGTAATCTGAGTCCAGTCCAGAAGCTCCATTGTCCGAAAAATAGCCTAAAGGTAACAATTGTTGTGTTTCTTTTCTACCCAAAAACTCATTAAATTCAAGCTATAAATCAGTAACCAATTGATTAATATGGGATTAATAAAAAAAGGAAGAGACGCTAGAGTTAACGCTGCTTGTAACATTTTCTCAGGTTGCCAGCGGTCATTGCTGGATTTTTTCATGCAGTTCAGACTGGTTGAGCAGGTTATCTACAGACCAGTGAGCGATTCCCCAGGCCAGGATATCGCCCGGGGACTCCATGATAAGTGCAGGCTCCGGAGCCAGCCCCAGGTAGTCCATACTAGAAAACAGTAGGTAGGAAATTTTCTCCTTGGAGCCTGTATCAATAGGGCTGGCCATATGCTGCTTGCTGAGCTTCTGCCCCTGGTCATTTACGATTACCGGTATATGGACATAGGCCGGCTCATTCAAACCAAGCAGGCGCTGCAGATAAATTTGCCTAGGGGTTGAATTCATCAGGTCGATTCCCCGAACAACATGCGTGATATCCTGGAAAGCATCGTCAACCACGACAGCCAGCTGGTAGGCATAAAGTCCGTCCTTGCGTTTGATGACGAAATCACCAACTTCCTTGTCCAGGTGCTGAGACTGCACTCCCTGAATCCTGTCTCGAAATGTAATTAGCCCGGTAGCGACCTTGCAGCGTAATGCTGTTTCCCCGGCAGCAAGGTGTCGGTGACGGCAGGTGCCGGAATACACACCGCCAGCCTCCTGAATTTGCTGACGGGTGCAATCACAGGCAAAAACGAGCTCTTGTTTTTTGAGGGTATCGATGGCCTCCTGGTAGGCACCATAGCGCTGGCTCTGATAGAGCACTTCTCCATCCCAGTGCAGATTACACTCTTCAAGGGCAGTCAGAATCTGGTCGGCCGCTTTCCTGGTTTCCCTAGGAGGATCCAGGTCCTCCATTCGCATCAACCAGCGTCCATTGTTACTGCGTGCATCCAGGTACGAAGCCACTGCAGCTACTAGCGACCCAATATGTAGAGGGCCGGATGGCGATGGTGCAAAGCGCCCAATGTAGTTTGCTTCAGACATAGAAATAAATAGGGCGGCCAATGGCCGCCCTCACTTGTCTCTCGATGGATACCTGCATTCTGTTGTCAGGCGCCGAGCTGTTTTTCCTTGATTTCATCAAGTGTCTTACAGTCGATGCATTTATCGGCAGTTGGCCTGGCCTCCAGACGGCGGATTCCGATTTCCACTCCGCAGGAATCACACCAGCCGTAATCGTCAACAGCAATTTTCTCGATAGTGCTGTCGATTTTCTTGATGAGTCGGCGCTCACGATCACGCGTGCGCAGTTCAATGCTGAATTCTTCTTCCAACGTTGCCCTGTCAGCGGGATCAGGCGGATTGGCTGCTTCATCCTGCATGTGGTGCACAGTCCTGTCTACTTCTTGCATGAGTTCATTGCGCCAGTTGAGCAGGATCTGCTTGAAATGCTCCTTCTGACTTTCATTCATGTACTCTTCACCCCGCTTGATCTGGTAAGGGGTGAAATCTTCAGAAAGCTGCTTGGCGGTTGCTGGCCTGACTTTAGGTGCAACTTTTTTCTTGGGAGCTGCTTTCTTTTTAGGAGTCGCTTTTTTCTTGGGAGCCGCTTTCTTTTTAGGAGTCGCTTTTTTCTTGGGCGCTGCTTTCTTTTTAGGAGTCGCTTTTTTCTTGGTAGCTACTTTCTTTTTAGGTGCAGCTTTCTTTTTAGGAGCTGCTTTTTTCTTTTGTGCAGCTTTTTTCCTTACAGCTTTTTTCTTGGGAGCTGCCTTGCTCTTTGCTTTGGCCTTGATTTTCGCTTTAGCAGCTTTTTTTCTGATTGCCATTTAAGGTCTCAAAAACTAATTTAAAATGTTGGTGAATGGAATTTTTTGGTTAAATTTCAGTAAAAAAGACGGTTTTTAAACCTACCGTTTTTTTGAGCGACGCTACGCTACCAGATAATGTAGTCCAGTTCCAGAAAAAACACATTAATTAAGACCCCATTTGGAGTACAGGAATTAATGAAGTTCAGTCCACCTTTACAGTCCGCTACATTGATCAGGCGGTACAAGCGATTTCTTACTGATATCGAAACAGATGACGGCCAGCAGTTCACCATTCATTGCCCTAACACTGGCTCCATGAAAAACTGCAGTGAGCCCGGCAGCCAGGTCTGGTATTCCACTTCTGACAGTAAAACACGGAAATACCCGCATACCTTAGAGATTATCAGGGTAAGTGATAAAGAACTGGCGGGCATCAATACTGGCCGCGCAAATCACCTGGTCAAGGAGGCTATTGAGATAGGACTCATCAAGTCTCTGAGCGGTTACAGAGAGCTGCGCAGCGAGGTGAAATACGGAAAGGAAAACAGTCGTGTAGACTTCCTGCTTCAGGATCATCCCAGACGAAAGGGAAAGGCGTGCTACATCGAAGTCAAAAATGTCACGATGGGAATGGGCAAGGGGCTGGGTCTGTTTCCCGATGCCATTTCGACACGTGGCACCAAACACCTGAGGGAGCTGATCCATATTGCCAGCGAAGGAGACAGGGCCGTACTGTTTTTCTGCGTTCAGCACACAGGTATAGAGAAGGTTCAGCCAGCCTGGGACATTGATCCCGAGTACAGCCAGACACTGGCTGAAGCGAAAAAGGCGGGAGTGGAAATCATGGCCTGGCAGGCCGTGATGAGTTCTCGCCAAATTAGCCTCGCCAGGGAGATTCCGGTATCGCTGACTCGGCGATCACAATGACGCCATCCTCCAGCGTATAAGGCACGCTGATGAGCGCATCGCCCATGCAGGGTCCCTGGATGCATTCTCCGGTTTCAGGCACAAAGAAGGCACCATGATTGGTACATTTGATGTACAGACCTTCGGAGTCCAGAAAAGCATCCTGCTTCCATTCCAGTGGCAGGCCCAGATGTGGGCAGCTGTTCAGGTAGACAAACAGGCCAGACTTGCGTTTCACCACGAAGATGCTGCCCTGGGCTAGGTCGAAACCCCTGGCGCCGGCGGCGGGAATGTCGTCAACATTACAGAGTGAAATGCTCACTTATCAGCCAGCCGGATGTCCTAGATGGAAAGAGCCTGTTCAAGGTCTGCTAGCAGGTCCTCGGTGTCCTCGATACCTATTGACAGGCGTACCATGGAATCGGCAACCCCCATTGAAGCACGTCTTTCGGGACCCATCTCCCAGTAAATGGTGTGTGCAACAGGAATCCCCAGGGTTCTGTTATCGCCCAGGTTGCTTGAAGAGACAACGATTTCAAGGGCATTCAGGAAGTCAAAGCAATCCACGCTGTCGACCAGTTCGATGCTCAAAATGGCGCCACAATGCCTGAACAGTGATGTTGCCCTGTCATGCTGCGGATGATTGGCCAGTCCCGGGTAGAACACTTTGCGCACCTTGGGATGGGCTTCGCAGAATTCGGCAATGGCCTGGGCATTGGCGCAGGCCTTGTCCATCCTCAGGCTCAGGGTGTCACTGCCGACAGAGATGTGATGGGCGGCTTCGGGAGCCAATGCGGCGCCGAAGTCACGGAGTCCTTTCTTGCGAATCTGGGTGATGCCCCACTGGGCAGGGTCGCTCCCCTTGTAGTTGTCGTAAATATTGTCAAAACCTGACCAGTCGTAAAGGCCTGTATCTGTGACACTTCCACCGAGGGCATTGCCATGTCCGCCTATGTATTTCGTAAGGGCGTTTATGACAAGACTGGCCTTGACCTGCACAGGCTTGAACAGCCAGGGTGAGGTCATGGTGTTGTCTACAAAGTAAACCAGGTTGTGCTTTTCGCAGAGATCTCCGATAGCTTCCAGATCGGCCACCTGGGTCACGGGGTTGGCTATGGTTTCCACGAACACTACTTTGGTGTTTCCCTGGATGGCCGCTTCGACATTCTTAACATCCGTGGCATCAACAAAGGAAACTTCAATTCCAAGCTCTTTGAAGGTATTGAGCTGTGAGTTGGTGTTGCCAAACAGGAAGGCGCTGGACACGATGTGGTCTCCCTGGCGCAGCAGAGACAGCAGGGTAGAGCCAATGGCCGCCATGCCGGTACCAAAGACTACGGTGGACAGTCCTTCCTCAAGCTTGGTGACTTTCTGGGCGAGGGCTTCAATAGTGGGGTTGTTCTGTCTGCCGTAGGCATAACCCTTACGCTTGTTCTGGAAAACTTCGGCAAGTTCACGGGCATCCTCGTAGGCAAAGGCCACCGATGGATGTACCGGTTTATGCAGTACTCCATGCTCGGGCTTGCCTTCCCTGTCGGAATGCAAAGCAGTGGTGTTAAAGCCTTTCTTTTTCATGATCTTGCAGTGTCGGCCTGGCCGGAAAAATCAGGATTGCGGATGATACTTGATTCGGCAGGTAACAGGAACTCCCGGGCTACCATGCCCTTGGGGCTTGTCAGCGTTCCTGCCTGCTTTGGCAGGCAAAACAGCAGGGCGCTTCCGGCTGCACTTCAAGGCGTTCGAGGGCGATTTCATTGCCGCATTCGTCGCAGTAACCAAAGTCATCCTCATCCAGCTTGTTGAGCGCCTCGCCAATTCGTTTCAGCCGGGTTTCGATATTGCGCATGGTTGACTGCGCCATGCTCTGCAGCTGCATTGCATCCATACGAGATAGCCTGCCAACCTTGGTTTGATCAAGCTGAACGGTATCTGCAGCAGCCTTTTCGTTTTCATACTGGGTGCGCAGATCCTCTCTGGCAGAGACAAGCCGCTGCCTGAATTCATCAAGTTGTTTGCTGCTCAGTTTTGACATAAAACCGTTTAGTTAAAGTCTCTAAAGAATGGCCTGGCAAGGATGCTGGCGTGAATCTCATCAAGGCGCAACTGGTAGGCCTCTGACTCGCGATTGCTGTATTCCTCGATGAACTGCTCCTCTGACATCCCATCGTAGGCGCCAAGTTCCGGAAGAAACGCGGACTCATCTGCAATTACAAGAATGCGCTCCTGAAAGCGAATGGCATCAGCGCTGCTGCGAGTGGAGAGGGAGCCAAGCAGCGCCCCCGCTTCATTGGCTGCGAGGTCCGTAAAACTGAATCCGGTCCGGTAACGGGAGTCATGGACTTCCTTGTACACCGAGAGTACCTGGGCCATTGTGGCACCGGCCGAGGCGGAAATTGCAGCCGAAGTGACGACATGACGGGCAAGGTCTTCCCTTGAGTCAATTCTCACATCGAGTTCACGGGCAGGCGGTATATCGAGCCCCTCACCTGTCAGCTGAGACAGATCAAGGTCCGTAAGGTAGGTGGTCAAGACAATAAATACGGCGCGATTTTCTCCGGCGGGGTCTGCACCGCCTCCGGCATTAATGCTGGCCAGCAGGAACAGTGGCCGCATCAGGTCATTTAGTGAAACACGGGCTGTATCCGGGGGCAAGTCTGCTACGACTGAAGCGAGCCTTTCCTGGTAATACAACAGTCTTTTGGATTCCCGCTCGCTCACAAAAACCTGGCGGGCCTGGTCACCCAGTTCCTCCAGTTGTTCTTCCTGCCAGTCCAGCATGATCACCATGCGCTCCTCATTGATTGACTGAAAATGCAGAGAGTCGAAGAATGCTGAAACCAGCTGGAAGTTTTCATCCGCCGTTCTCACCAGGGCATCTTTGACTGCGACAATCAGAACGGAGGGAAGTGTGAGCGCGCCGGCACTGACCTTTTCCAGAACAAGCCGGGCCTCAACGTGCTCAAAATCCAGGGTGATATTGAAGTAGCGTAGCAAGCCGAAGGCCTGCACGGGTATCGCCAGGTTTACTTTCGTGCCATTAGTCACCAGTTCAGCGTTGAGCCTGATGGAGTCTAGAACGGGATTGTTGCTCTTGAGATAAGTAGCGAGCGCATTCAGCTCTGACTCCGTCAGCCTGACTTCCTGAAAGGGGCTGGCAAGCAGCTGGCGGGGATCATGATCAATGAGCAACTGCTGGATTTCGGCCACCTGCGCCTGATTCAGGGGAGGATTGGCGGGCATGGCAGGATTCTTCTCAAGGGTCAGAATCAGCAGGATCAAGGGCAGGCTGGAAATGCACATAACAACGCTGGCCAGTAAGGTATCCAAGGCTTTCATAGATTACTTGTGGGAGGGGTCACAGACCCTGCCAGTGAAGGCTCCTTTAATGCATTAATATGCGTTATCATGGCGCATTCACTGGTGCATATCCAGAGAAGTCAGTAGGTTGGAGAGGATTCTTAAAAGAATTACTAACCGATATGGGGAAGAGGGCATGCGAGTTTATAAAGAGCTTGGTCTAATCATTCTTACAGCACTTTTTGTTGCTTCCTGCAGCAGTACAGGGTCGCAAACGGTATACACCCCGGGCCCAACATCGGCTGAACGTCAGCAAATGGAGCAGGAGGAGCAAGCGCTGGTTGAAGAACAGGCGCAGCAGGAAGAGCAGGCCAGACGCGCCGAGGAAGAAAGACTCGCCCTGGAAAGAGAACGTCGTGAAGCGGAAGAAGCCGCCAGGCGTGAGGCCGAAAGACAGCGCGAAATGGCAGCCCGTCGGGCCGAGGAGCAGGCGCGTGTAGTGGCTGAACAGCAGGCCAGGATTGATGCGCTGAGGGCACAGATCGCAGCTAATGAAGCCGAAACCGAGCGGGTTGAGGCAGCCAATGCAGTACTTAGGCAGGCTGTTGCCGCCGCCGAGGAACTGACCGACGCCCTGGCCAGCGAAGAAGAAAAATATAACAACACAGATCCAGCCACCGGAGAGCCACTTGATGAGCTGGCCACGGCTCATCTCCAGGAACTGGCTGAGGAGGTGGAAAACCTCAATAACCAGGCAGAATCGCTGCTGGCGCAACCCTGACGCGGGCTTTAGTCTTGAGCAGCGACAACAAGGAAGCCTCCGGGGGCAACGTTGTTGAATTCTCCCGAACCTCCAACAAGGCTGCCTCCCGCGAAGAAGCCAAGCGGGAGGCAAAGGCCAGGAGTATCCAGAAGCGATTCTCAGCGGCTAGGAAGGCGTCCACCTCAAAATCTAAGGCTGCAGAGCGGCTCAAAAAAGTCTTTAAAAAGCCCTCAAAACCGCCCACCAACAGGCGCTGATTACTTTCCATTTCCAGCCCGCAAACACTCGCCGTACCGGGCCTCTAAATGAGCCCCAAAGGGGTGAAAGTTGCTTTGTTTTAGCCCGGCGTTGTGTTAAATTGCGCGGTTTTTTAGGGACCTGACGGGGAGAAGGAGCTCAAGTTCCTCAATCCTGAACCACTAATAAAAACATCGTTCAAGAAGAAAAAATACAACTCATTCATTAAAAACTAGAAGTTTAGGGAGACCCGAATGCTTGGTGCCACTAGCTTAATCATCCTTTTGTCATTGTTTGGCCTTGGTGTCGCTTTTTTCTATATGAAGAAAGTTACTGATATCCCCGTAGATATGGGCCTTGAGAAAGAAGACAGCGACAAACTTAAATCTATCCATGGTGCGATTGCCGAGGGAGCAATGGCCTTCCTCAAGCAAGAATACAAAGTACTGGGCATTTTCATGGTCGCTTTTGCTGTGGTTATCGCCTTGTTGATCGATGATCACCATACCGAGAATGTCAGTGAAGGGATTTACACCGCTATTTCATTCCTGTTTGGTGCCCTAATTTCAATCATTTCCGGCTATATCGGCATGAAGGTGGCAACTGCAGGTAATGCTAGGACGACTGTGTCTGCCCGCAATAACATCGGTGATGCTTTTCGTGTCGCCCTGAACTCAGGCGCCGTTATGGGATTTGCCCTTGTTGGCCTAGCCACCCTGGGATTGATCGTGATTTACCTGGTGATGGGTGCGATTCTGCCCCAAGATATTCCCAATAATGTGCTGATGGAAATTATTGCCGGTTTTGGTCTTGGTGGTTCCTCTATCGCCCTGTTTGCCCGAGTTGGCGGCGGCATCTTTACCAAGGCGGCTGACGTTGGTGCCGACCTGGTAGGTAAAGTTGAAAAGGGTATTCCGGAAGATGATCCCCGCAACCCGGCTGTCATTGCTGACAATGTAGGGGACAACGTAGGCGATGTTGCTGGTATGGGTGCTGACCTTTTTGGCTCCTGTGCTGAATCAACCTGTGCTGCGCTTGTGATCAGTGCACTGGCCTTTGCCGGTGATATCAACGGCATGCTTTATCCAATCATGATTACTGCCGTAGGCATTCCAATTAGCCTGGTCACAAAACTGATGGTGAATGTACACACTGAAGAGCAGGTCGCTCCGGCATTGAAAAAACTGCTTATGATTTCCAGTGTATTGATGGCTATTGCCATGTATTTCGTCACTGCGTGGATGGTGCCTGATACATTCATTATTAATAACAATGAATACACTTCAATGGGTGTTTACTGGTGCTTCCTTTCAGGTCTTATTGCCGGCCTGGCTGTTGGTCTGCTGACTGAATACTATACATCCGACCAGTATCAACCTGTGAGAGATATCGCCAAGTCCTGTGAAACAGGTGCAGCCACCAATATCATTTTTGGCCTGGCACTCGGTTACAAGAGTACTGTACTGCCTTACCTGGCTATTGCTGTGAGTATTTTCGTTTCATGGCAGCTTGCTGATATGTACGGTATCGCCATCGCTTCACTGGGTATGCTTGGCACTCTGGTCATTGCCCTGACTATCGATGCGTACGGTCCTGTAGCAGATAACGCTGGCGGTGTGGCCGAAATGGTTGGCCTGGACAAGGAAGTACGTCGTCGTACTGACATTCTGGATTCCGCTGGTAACACTACGGCCGCTATCGGCAAAGGTTTTGCCATCGGTGCGGCCATTTTGACTTCACTGGCTCTGTTCGGCGCTTTCCTGACCCACTCACAAAACCTGATGCAGGAGATGCCGGAATTTGGTCCTACTTATAACCTGATCAATGACATTACGCTGCTGGACCCTATTGTGTTCACTAGCCTGTTCATTGGCGCTATTCTGCCATTTCTGTTCTCTGCCATGACAATGAAGTCTGTGGGTGCAGCAGCTTTCGACATGATTGAAGAAGTTCGCAGACAGTTCAAGGAAATTCCGGGCATCATGGAAGGCCAGGGTCGTCCACTGTACGGTCAGTGTGTGGCTATTTCCACAAAGGCTGCTTTGCGAGAAATGATTGCTCCGGGGGTACTGATTATGGGTACTCCGCTGGTGGTAGGCTTTCTTTTTGGTGTTCAGGCTGTTGCCGGTATCCTCGCGGGCTCACTGGTAGCCGGTGGTGTGCTAGCCATTGCTTCCTCGAATTCTGGTGGCGCATGGGATAATGCGAAGAAGTACATTGAAGCTGGCAATATGGGTGGCAAGGGTTCAGAAGAGCACAAGGCTGCCGTCGTTGGTGATACGGTAGGTGACCCTCTAAAAGATACTTCAGGTCCGTCTCTGAACATCCTGATTAAGCTGTCTGCCATTCTCAGCCTGGTTTTTGCTCCGTTCTTCGTAAACTACGGCGGTATCCTGCTGTAAACCGGACAGGTTATAAAAGCGTAAAAAAGGGGGCTATGCCCCCTTTTTTACGACGTATTTAAAGATGATCTAAGCAGTATATTTATCTGCAGCACTTAACTGATTATTGAAGGTGTTTCCATGAGCAACGGACAGACAATCAAACCCAATCCTGGCTCTAATCTCAGCGGTGTTAAAAATGTCGTTGTTGTCGCCTCGGGCAAGGGTGGCGTGGGGAAGTCCACCACTGCAGTTAACCTTGCCCTGGCGTTGGCCAAAAAAGGTTATTCAACCGGCCTTTTTGATGCGGATATTTACGGACCCAGTCAGCCGCTGATGCTAGGCATAGCCCCTGGAACGCGGCCTGAAGTTGTAGATCAGAAGTTCATGCTGCCAATAGAAGTATATGATATCAAGTGTAACTCTGTTGGCCTCCTGGTTGATGAAAACCAGGCCATGGCCTGGCGCGGGCCTATGATGGTGGGTGCTTTCAATCAGATTCTTAATGACACCCGCTGGGGTGACCTGGATTTTCTTGTCGTTGACATGCCGCCCGGTACAGGTGATATCCAGCTGAGCCTGGCACAATCAGTCCCGGTCAGCGGAGCCGTAATCGTGACCACTCCCCAAGATGTCGCCCTTCTTGATGCAAAGCGTGGCATAGAGCTGTTTCGCAAGGTGGAAATACCTATTCTTGGTGTTGTTGAAAACATGAGTATTCATATTTGCAGCAACTGTGGGCATAGCGAGCATATTTTTGGTGACGGCGGTGCCAGCAGGATTGCTGAGAATTACCAGGTAGAATTACTCGGTGAGCTTCCTCTAGACGCCAATATTCGCCAACAGTGTGATGTAGGGGCGCCCTCAGTCGTCGCCGAACCTGACGGTATTGTCGCCGGGATTTACTTGGCTATTGCCTGCAGGGTTGCCGAGCAGCTTGCGGAAGCGAAACCGGCAGATGGCATGCCGAACATCACTATAAGTGATGATTAAACTTCAGGCAGCTCCTTGAGAAAGGCAAAAAGTTTTCGGGATGCAGAGGGTGCCTTACCCTGCTGTGCTTCCTTATCAGCCTGTCGCATCAGCTGGCGGACATTTTGAATATCCAGTTCCTGGTAATTTTTGATTAATTCATTAAGCACTGACTGGTCACCTTGGACTAGGCCGTCACGAATACGCTCCAACTCTTGGAAGCGACGCTTGGCCAGCTTTGCCGCCTGACCCTGTTCCTCCAGAAACCGCTCGATAGGACTGATATCGATATCGCGCATTAGCTTGCCGATAAACTGCAGTTGGCGTTTCCTTGCTCCCCGTTTTTCCGGGATGCGCTTGTACTCGTAAATGGCGTGCTGCAGTTCTTCAGGCAGCTGGCACTTCTCCAGCAAGGTTTTGGGCAGCCGTGTCAGAGTCTCACCCAGGTTTTGCCGATCCAGCATTTCTTTTTTGAGCTGGGTTTTACTTTTGAATTCTTGCTCGTCTTTGGGAGCGTTTGATTTCATCGAGGATCAATACATCCAGGCCGCAAGGCCAAGAAATGAGAGGAAGCCTACAACATCGGTGAGAGCCACCAGGCCGACACCGCCGGCGAGTGCCGGATCTATCTTAAGCGCCCTCAGAAAGAGAGGCAGTAAGGCGCCAGTGAGGGCAGCGATGATAAGATTGATAATCATCGCAGAACCGAAAATAAGGCCGAGCTTGATATCTGAAAACCACCAGGCTGATATTGAGCCGGCTATTAGGGCCCAGAAGACACCGTTGACCGCCGTTACAGCAAGCTCGCGTTTGACCAGCCAGTTTGCATTGGTCTTGCCTATCTGGCCCAGGGCCATACCACGGATCACCAGGGTTAGCGTCTGGTTTCCCGCCACGCCACCCATGCTGGCAACGATTCCCATGAGGACGGCCAGTGCCACTATCTGGTCAATTGTTTCTGAAAACTGGCTAATGACAATGGAAGCCAAAAAAGCCGTTAGCAGATGGATGCCCAGCCAGATGGCGCGCCGTTTACTGGTTTTGAAGACGGGGGCAAACGTGTCGTCTTCCTCGTCCAGACCGTGCATACCGAGCAGTGAGTGTTCTGCGTCATCACGAATGACATCGACGACATCGTCAATGGTGATGCGTCCCAGCAGCTTGCCGTTCTCATCGATGACCGGGGCGGATACCAGGTCGAGTCGTTCAAAAACCTGGGCTACTTCCTGCTCACTCATGTCCACGGGGATTGCGTTGTAGTCCGTGATCATGACTTCATCAACAGTGGCATTGGGATCAGAGACCAGAAGGGTGCGCAGAGGAAGAATGCCCACCAGGTTGTCATTCCTGCTGACCACTAGAATGCTGTCAGTCATCAGAGGGATTTCATTATGACGGCGCAGGTAACGCAGAACCACGTCAAGGGTATGACTGCGTCTGACCGTAATCGTGTCCGTGTTGAGCAGGCCCCCTGCAGTATCCTCCGGATAGGATAAAACCGCTTCAAGGCGGTTCCTGTCCTGCTCATCCATGGCCAGCAGTACCTGGTAAATGACCTGCTCGGGCAGTTGCTGAATGATGTCGGCTAGGTCGTCCGTCTCCAGGCCTTCTGTCATGGAGGCTACTTCTTCAGGGCTTAACTTGCCGAGAATATCCGCCTGGATATCTTCGTTGAGGTAGTTAAGCACCTCACCCTCGTTGTCCTTCTCGACCAGCTGCCACAGCGCTTCACGAGCTGAGTGGGGTGAAGATTCAAGGAAGTGGGCAATAGTGGCCGCTGGTAGGGCATTCAGCATGCGTCGGACACGAACGAAGGAGCCGCTCTCAAGTGCAGAGCTCAGCTCCTCAAGCTGTTCCTGGGTCTGAATGGAGGTGTCAGTGGTTTCCAGCATGGAGTCAGCCCGTTAGTTATCTCAGTGCCTTCTCAATTTTAACAACCAGGCTTTACCGCCGGCTGTCCATGAAAATTAAAGATTGTTATTTAAGGGGAGAATTATTCTTCTTCATCCTCGCCAAAATTTTTTTCAACCAGCTGCGTGATTGCATGTATTGCTTCATTCTCGTCTTTGCCATCGACCAGCAGCTTGAGTTCGCTGCCAGGTGATGCCGCAAGGAGCATGACTGACAAGATGCTTTTCCCATCAACGGTTTTCTCACCATTACTGATGTCCACAGAGCTGTCAAAGCTTGTTGTGGTTTCAACAAGTTTGGCGGCTGCCCGCGCATGTAATCCGGCTCTGTTATTAATGATGATGGCTATTTCGATCATAATGCTTATGTATTTCTTATTTTTATAAAGGCACTGCGTCAGAGTATTTCCTTATGTCTGACCTGCACGCTCATTGTCTTGCTTTCAAAATGCGACTTCAGTTTTTCGCACAGGTAGACGGATCTATGTTGCCCTCCCGTGCAGCCGATGGCAATGGTTATATAGCTGCGGTTATTCGCATCGAATTTAGGCAGCCATTTTTTCAGAAAACTGCTGATGTCTCCCAGCATTTCCTGTACTTCTTCCTGTCCATCCATGTATTCGATCACTTCCTGCTGCAATCCGGTCAAGCCTCTTAACTGGATTACCCAGTAGGGGTTTGGCAGGCATCTGACATCAAACACGATGTCGGCATCCGCTGGGACGCCATGCTTGTAGCCGAAAGACTGGAACTGGACGGCCATGCCAGCGGTATCACAGTCATAAAAGCGGTTTTTTACGGTATCCCTGAGTTTGTGCAGAGACAGTGAGCTCGTGTCTATGGTTAAGTTGGCCAGCATGATAATTGGCGCCAGCAGTTCGCGTTCCTTCTTTATGGCTTCCATGAGGCCAATATCCTTGCTGGTCAGGGGGTGCTTACGCCGTGTTTCACTGAAGCGTTTTAGAAGGGTGTTGTCGTTGGCATCCAAAAATATGATTTGCCGTTCTATCTCGGAGTTTTCAAGCTGTTCAAAGATGGCAGGGAACTGTTCAAGATCCTTTGAAACATTTCTGGCATCTATGCTGACGGCGACCTGCTGGAATTCCGGATCTAGGTCCTTGCTTATGCGTTCAGTGAGAGTTCCCAGCATGCTCGCCGGGATGTTATCTACGCAGTAGTAGCCAATGTCTTCAAGGACATGCAGGCAGGTACTCTTGCCGGATCCGGAACGTCCACTGATTACGATTAATTTCATGGCTTTCCACTTCTGTAATGCTGGTGGAGAAAGTTTTCAGTTCAGGCAACACCTGTCTGGCCAGATTGGTCTGATAGGGATAGGTCAGCTGTTGCTGCTTTGAATAAATCGGCACTGCTGGAGCAAGACCGCAGGCTTGCACAGTATTCACTATCATTAAACCGTTCAGCCAGGTTACGCAAAACTTCAAGATGACCTTCTATGGTGTTCTCAGGGACCAGCAAATAGAAAAGCAAGTCTACAGGCTTGTCATCAATGGCATCAAAGTCAATTCCAGTTTCGAGTTTGACTAGGCAGCCAATAGTTGACTCACACTTGGGGACGCGACAATGGGGAATGGCTATTCCACTGCCTAGTCCGGTACTGCCAAGCTGTTCCCTTGCAATTAATGCATTATAAATCTGGTTGGCGTCTACAGATGGAACCTGGTCAGCAATCAGTTCTGCGCTAGTTTCCAGTAAGCGTTTTTTACTAACGCACTGAACGTTGCAGAACGTAAGTTCGGGTGAAAGAATTTTTTCCATTTTCATAAAATTTCTCTGTGGATGCTGTCAAAAGTTACAGCAATCTCTTTCTTTCGTTTGATGGTGCGATCGAGAGGGACTCCCGGTACTTGGCAATCGTTCGCCTGGCAATCTTGATGCCCTGTTCGGAAAGCAGTTCGGTAATCTTGCTGTCGCTCAATGGTTTCTTGGGATTCTCGGCAGCCACGAGTTTCTTTATCAGGGCCCGTATAGCCGTGGAAGAGGCTTCGCCTCCGCCCTCGGTACCCACATGACTGGAAAAGAAGTATTTCAATTCGTATATGCCGCGGGGAG
The DNA here is from genome assembly GCA_009922595.1 of Gammaproteobacteria bacterium. Lineage (GTDB taxonomy): Bacteria > Pseudomonadota > Gammaproteobacteria > Pseudomonadales > Pseudohongiellaceae > Eutrophocola. Next base: position 17,067 of record RFVC01000001.1, read on the forward strand.
TGTGCATGTATTTCTGAGTTGTCACTCGGGAAATGGTTGACTCATGCATGCCTACAGCTTCGGCTATGTCATGAAGCACAAGAGGCTTCATTGCTTCATCACCGTATTCCAGAAAGTTCTTCTGATGCTCAACTATTTTCGTAGACACTTTCATCAGTGTTTCATTGCGGCTGTGAAGGCTTTTGATAAACCAACGCGCTTCCTGCAGGTTTTCCTTGATGTAGTTGCTGTCAGCTTCTGAGTTCTTTTTGTCAGCGCTGTTGATAGCCAGCATGGCATATTCAGAATTCACCCTCACTTTTGGCGCTGTTTCGGGGTTGAGTTCGACTAACCATCGGCCATTTTTCTTGCTGACGAAGACGTCCGGAACAATGTAAGAGACGTCTGAAGAGGTAATTTCAGAACCGGGTTTTGGGTTCAGAGTAAGAATAATCTTAAGTGCTTCCCTAAGTTCCGGCTCCTTGATCTTCAGTGATTTCATGATTTGCGCATAGTCATGGCTGGCCAGTTGGTCCAGATGGTTGTCAATTACCCTGGCGGCAACCTCAACGTCTAGGGTCTTAGGTTCAAGCTGCGCCAACTGCAGGGTGAGACATTCCTTGAGGTCGCGGTAGCCAACTCCCACAGGGTCGAACTGCTGTATCCGATGCAGGACAGCAATTATCTCCTCCTCGTCAATATCCAATTCCCTGATCAGGCCCGCATGGATGGAGTCTATGGATACTGCCAGGTGACCATCAGTGTCGATGGCATCAATGATGGCCATGGCAATAAGCCGATCACCATCTGACATCGGTGTCAGGTTGAGCTGCCAATTAAGATGGTCCTGGAGTGTGCCGGTCTTGGTATTACGGGAGTCGAGATCGAAATCGTCCGCGTCGTAAACGGGACCGGAAGCGGGGAGGGTGGTATTGGTGTAGATATCTTCCCAACAGCTGTCTACAGCCAGGTCGGATGGAATGTCCTTGTCTTCCCAGTTATCACCAATGGAGAAATCATCGCTGCCCTCCCGGTCTGACAATTCCTGCGTACTTGCTCCGGTGATTATTTCGCTGTCTTCTGTGAGCTGGTTGTCATCGCTTGAGGATTCTGAACTGTCAGTGGTCTCTGAGACTTCTTCAAGTTCAAGCAAAGGGTTTGAGTCAAGTGCCTCCTGGATTTCCTGCTGCAGGTCCAGCGTTGATAACTGCAGCAGACGAATAGCCTGTTGCAGCTGAGGGGTTATAGTTAACTGCTGACCCATTTTTAGCTGGAGTGATAGCTTCATTTTTCAGAATGCCGTTAATTAAGTCTTTCAGGTAGCCTTTTACTTATCTGGCATGTACCAGGCCGGTTTTTGGGATGGCGCAATTCGGGGACGAGATGTGGGGCGCAATATAGCAAATTTGTTGTTTTAGTGACAGTAATTGGCTTTTTTTCATCCATTTAGGAATGATCCTTGTCGGAGACAAAAAATAGAGAAAAAAAGGGTAATTTAAAGGGCCCAAATCAGGCAGGATGCTGGGAGTAATAATGCGCTAAGGCAGCAAAGAGCAGGGCTTAGAGAAGGAATTGCTCGCCTAGGTATACATTCCTAACTTTTTGACTATTTAATATTTCTTCAGGTTCTCCGGACGCAATTACGGTGCCTTCACTGACAATATAGGTTTTCTGGCAAATATCCAGGGTATCTCGGACATTATGGTCTGTGACCAGAACGCCGATCCCCCTTTCAGCGAGGTTGCCAATGATATGTTTGATATCGTTTACGGAGATGGGGTCGACACCGGCAAAGGGCTCATCTAGGAGGATAAAAGCCGGGTCTGTGGCTAAGGCCCGGGCGATTTCCGCGCGGCGTCTTTCCCCGCCTGAGAGACTCATGCCCGGTGTGTCTGCGATATGCGTGATGTGAAAATCCCGCATCAGGTCCTGCGCCCTGGCTTCCTGCTCCTGATTGCTCAACTCGGGCCTCGTTTCAAGGATGGCGAGGATATTTTCCCTGACACTTAACTTGCGAAAAATAGAGGCTTCCTGTGGAAGATATCCCAGTCCCTTGCGCGCTCTTTCATGCATCGGGGCGCCGGAGATGTCATTTTTGTCAATGGTGATTCTGCCATGGTCTGCATGCACTAGACCAATAATCATGTAAAAAGAAGTGGTTTTGCCGGCGCCGTTAGGGCCGAGTAACCCGATAATTTCTCCGCTGCTGACCTGAAGCGAGACGTCGGACACTACCTTCCTGCCCTTGTAGGACTTGGCCAGGTTATCTGCCCGTAATGTTTTCACGGCATCACTCATGCGTTGGGTTACTGGTTGTTCCTTGGGGCTATCACTGCGCTTGACCTGCAGCCCTCTATTTCGGGAGTCACCAGGCGCCTGGTTTCCAGGTAGTAATCAATGTGACAGCCGGTCCACTTGTCGTTGCCCTGGCTGAACAATACGTCTCCCTCTACGTCTCCATCAATTGAGACATGCTGGGTTTCGAGATTGAGAATAAGAGTAAGCCCCTCGGCTATGGCCAGCGGTTGATCGGCAGCAGGCTGCTGCTGGAAATGAGCAGGGCGGCCTTTTACCCGTATTTGTTTGATCTCTCTATCAACCCTGCGAATAGTGATTTCAGTGCCGGTAATCAGTAATGTTCCCTGTATCACTTCTGCTGGCGAGTCCTCGTTTCCGTAAAGTATTTCTACCCCCTCATCGAGCAGTAGCTCACTGTTGTTATATTCAAACAGAATTGGCTGATCAGCATCTTCAGGCAGTGCCAGCACAGACACGCTGGCCAGGGCGGTAAAAAAGCCTGGAAGCCAGGATATCCTAAATAACCTAGTTGTCATATTGCATTCGTCCTTCTGACAGCTGCCTCACTATATTGGTATTGAGGTCAGCCGTAAAACCCCTGCTTGATGACACAAAACCATCGGACTCAATAGTGACGTCGCTGTCGCTACGCATATTTTTCTCCGCGGGATAAATCACCAGCGAGTCTGTAAAAATATTGACCTGCCTTCCGTCGTTGGAGATGCCGTTGATGATAACATCCTCATTAAGCAGCAGCCGTTCCTGGTTGGTCTCTGGATCTATTACAACACGGCCCCTTGTGGAGTTGATTTCCCAGTTTGACTCATCCTCGCGAAAAACAAGGAATCGGGGAGATTCGACAAGGCTGTACTCGGGGTTAGGGAAGTGGGTGATGCGATTAGCCTTGAAACGGTAATCCACTTCGCCGTTGCTGGTATAGTGAATACTGTCGACATTGGCCATGAAATAGTCATAACCTTGTTCGCTCATTTGCAGCAAGCTGCTGATATCCAGAGGCTCGTCATCTGAAGCGGTATCCAGAAGAAACCAGACCACTGCTGACAGCAGAGCTACAGCCTGGATGTGGTAACGAAGACTGCCGTTGCTTTTTCCAGTTTCGGCATTATTGTTTTCAGAGCTGCTGCTCATAGTTTTTACAGCTTATTGAAAGGGTCTGACGGCATCTTCCAGGTTGCCCTGGGCCTTGAGTATCCAGTCGCAAATTTCCCGCACGGCACCTTCACCACCGCGTCTGAAAGTGACTGCATCTGCTGCCGCTTTCACAATGTCGTGTCCATCCGGCACCGAGATGCCAAGCCTGGCCGCCTTTATACAGGCAAGGTCAGGTAAATCATCTCCGGCGTAGGCAACGACATCATAGCCAATGCCCATCTCATCCAGAATGCCATCAAGGACTGCTTTCTTATCATCGCGGCCCTGGTGCACCATTGTAATGCCCAGGCTGGCTGCCCGGGTTGCGACAATATCGGACTGCCGGCCAGTGATAATGGCGATTTCAACGTCGCTTCTTTGTAGGAGCTTTAGGCCAAGACCGTCCATCGTGTTGAAAGCTTTGGTTTCCTCACCGCCGTTGGTGAAATAAAGTTTTCCGTCTGTCATGATGCCGTCAACATCCAACACAAGGAGTTTGACTGTGCTGGCCAGCTGATTGATCTGTTCCTGGGTGTTCTCTGTCATATTGATTGCTATCGCCCTGCGCGCTTAGACAACATTTGCCTTCAATAAATCATGCATGGTGATGATGCCGCAAAATGCATCCTGTTCATCCTTTACTACCAGCGTGTAAATCTCATTATCCTGCATGATCTTGGCGGCTTCGGAGGCCAGAGCATTAACGGTTATCGACTTGAAAGAAGCGGTCATCACGGTGCTGATCGGGGTGTTCTGTATATCCCGGTTGTCATCCAGGAAACGGCGCAGGTCACCGTCTGTAAATATGCCAAGCACGGTTCCGTCTGCAGAAGTCACGGTTGTCATGCCCAGTTTTTTGGCGGAAATTTCCAGCAGGGAATCGCGAACTGACGTGTTTTCATCAACACGTGGTATTTCATCCCCATCGTGCATGATGTCGCTGACTTTCAATAACAGGCGCCGGCCCAGGTTGCCGCCTGGATGGGAAAAGGCAAAATCTTCGGCAGTAAACCCTCTGGCCTCAAGCAGCGCCATCGCCAGTGCATCCCCCATAACCAGGGCGGCGGTAGTTGATGTAGTGGGTGCAAGTCCAAGAGGACAGGCTTCCTGTTCAACACTGGTATCCAGATTTGCAGTCGCTTCCTTTGCCAGAATTGATTCAGGATTGCCGGTCATGGAGATTATGGTGATGCCTTTGCGTTTCAGCACCGGCAAGATACTTTCAATTTCAGAGGTGGTACCAGAGTTTGATATTGCAATCACAATATCGCGGTCTGTCACCATGCCGATATCGCCATGACTGGCTTCGGCAGCATGAACGAAATGGGCAGGGGTGCCGGTGCTGGCGAGGGTAGCCGCAATCTTGTTCGCAATATGTCCGGATTTGCCAATGCCCATCACAATGACGCGGCCTTCACAGTCCAGGATCAGTCTGCAGGCTTCAATAAAGCCGTCATCGATCCTGTCAGACAGGGAAGATACCGCGGATTGCTCAAGTGCAATGGTGCGCAGGGCGCTTTGTTGCAGCGCTGATTTATCCATTTGAATCAAAGAGTTCTCGAGCTAACTGATCATCAGTAGTCCAGTGTAAGCGATATAGATAGTCAATAAAACTGTACCGCCAAGACGGCCGATACGCTGTTTCTTGCGCGAGCGCATGTAGAGGAAATACGCGGTACCCAGAGTGATCAGCATCATGGTGGCGTAGTCCCTGGTAAGCACCTGGGGTTCTATGACAAACGGGGACAGTAGTGCAGGGACCGGAAGCACCAGCAGGATATTCATAATATTGGAGCCAATGATGTTGCCAAGGACAAGGTCATAATGTCCCTTGAACGCACTGGTGAGTGACGTGGCCAGTTCAGGCAGGCTCGTGCCAATGGCCATTACGGTGAGTCCGATAATGAGTTCGCTCACTCCCAGTGCCATCGCTACATTGCGAGCCCCTTCCACAAGGATGTTGGCACTGATAATCAGCAGTGCCAGTCCGAACAGCAGAAAGGCGAGGGCCTTAGGCTTGGACATTTCAGTAATGTCTTCATCCGAGATTTCATTTGAATCATTAATCTTTCCTTCTAAACTGTCCTCATCTTTATCTAGGAGATTCAAGTTTTTAATTATGCGCCAGGCAAATACGGTAACGAGAAACAGCAGCAACAGTCCGTCAAAGTAATTCAGTGTCAGATCGGCAAAGACAATGAAACAGATAAAGGACACCAGCAGCAAGGCGGGTAACTCCTTTTTCATGAGCGAGAGGGGAATCTCCACCGGGTGAATCAGTACCGTGACAGCCAGAACAATGCCAAGGTTGGCTATGTTGGAGCCGATAGCGTTACCGACAGCGATGGTTGGAGAGCCCTGCAGTGATGCTGTTGCCGAGGTAAATATTTCGGGCGCTGAAGTGCCAAAAGCAACGATTGTTAGCCCGATGATTAGCGGTGAGACACCCAGGTTACGCGCGGTCGTGGATGCCCCGAGTACAAATCTGTCTGCGCTCCAGATGAGGCCCGCAAATCCAAAAACCATATAGACCGCGGCTAGATAAATTCCCATGTATTGTTCCTGGACGACTGCATCTGAACTTCTGCAGTCTGCGCAGGGTCCTGCTGTAACTCCAGCTAAATTTAGGCAAAACTTCTAGGGCATATGATTAATCAGATGTCACCTGATAATCAAGTAAATAGATCACAGAGCCCGGTCCTCGCGGTAATGCTTTTATCGCTTAAAATCCTGTAAAATGCTGGCTTTTCTGAATCCGGCGCAACTTTTTTTACGAATATGGTTCTTAGTATTTGGTGCCGGGTATTGAGAACAGGAATTATTTATCCAGGCATCATTAGTTAATTGACCCGGGGATTGACGGAGTAAGTAAATGAAAGCCTTGCGCCCCATAAAACTGGCATTAGGACTGATAACAGGCATTTTTACAGGGGCGTTTCTAGGTCCTGCTGCAGTGACGGCACAGGAACTGACTGCACAGGAAGCGGTGGATCAGTATATATCCGGCCTCCTGGCCACCATGCAGGAAATCAGGGCGCTTTATGACAGTGACCGGGAGGTCTATTTCCAGGAAGTGGAAGAGGTCATTTCATCTTTCGTGGATTTTCGTGAAGTGGCACGTGGGGTTATGGCCAAGTACGGACAGGGCCCTAATGGTGCGACGTCTGAACAACTCGACAGGTTCGCAGATGTGTTCAGGGCTTCACTGGTCGATTTCTATGGCAGCGCCCTGGCCGAATACGGTGGTGCTGAATACGAGTTTCTTGAAAACAGGCAGCAATCACGCAACTCGGAAAGGTCATCCAGCGTAAGGATGTCCCTCCTCGGTGATGACGGCAACCGGGTGGAAGTGCAGTACACCATGTTTCTCAACGAGGACCGTGTCTGGAAATTGCGAAACCTCTATGTAGAAGGGGTCAATCTGCGACGTCAGTACTATTCACGTTTTGACAACCTGATGACACGGAATGACTTTGATATAGACCTCGTTATTGACCTCTGGAATATTGAGGAATAAGGCACAAATGCATGACTACTGAAGAAATTGAAAACATGCTGGCTGAAACCTTTACTGACGCCAGTATTGCGGCTACTGGTGGCGATGGCAGCTACCAGGTGCGTATCGTGTCTGATGCATTTGAAGGGCTGAACGCTGTGAAGCGCCAGCAGTCTGTCTATCGAGTACTTAATCCCCATATCGCCAGCGGTGTGATTCATGCCATCAACATGCAGTTGGTGACACCCGGGGAAGCTGACGGCGATTAACGCCAGGAATTTTGAAAAAAGGCCCCGATTGGGGCCTTTTTTATTGGGGCAAATTAACTCAGCGACCCTTGGGGAATCTTGTTAGAATGCGCCCTTGATTTACGAGGTGAAAAGCTTTGGATAAATTGGAAATACACGGTGGCGTGCCACTGAGCGGGGAAATTCGGATTGCCGGGGCAAAGAACTCGGCTTTACCGATTATGGCTTCCACCCTGCTCACGAAAGACACCGTGAAAGTCGGTAATCTTCCCCACCTGTACGATATCACCACTATGCTGGAGCTTCTTGGCTGCATGGGTGTTGAGTCTATCGTGGGTGAGAAGCTTGGCGTTGAAATTTGCAGCGAGCCCATTCGGCATTTCAGTGCGCCCTATGACTTAGTTAAAACCATGCGTGCCTCTATCCTCGTGCTTGGCCCCATGCTTGCCCATTATGGTCAGGCCGAGGTGGCTTTGCCTGGCGGTTGTGCCATCGGCAGCCGTCCGGTTAACCTGCACCTCTCAGCACTGAAGAAAATGGGCGCTGATATTAATGTTGAGAACGGCTACATCGAAGCCAGAACCAAGGGGCGTCTCAAGGGTGCGCATATATTTATGGATCTCGTGACGGTGACCGGAACAGAAAACGTTATGATGGCGGCGACTTTGGCTGACGGGCAGACCATTATCGAGAATGCCGCCCGAGAACCGGAAGTGGTTGACCTGGCTAACTGTCTCAAAGCCATGGGCGCCAAAATCTTCGGTGAGGGAACAGACACGATTACTATTGATGGTGTTAAGGAACTCCGCGGCTGCGAATATTCTGTGATGCCTGACCGCATTGAAACCGGTACTTACCTGATAGCCGTTGCAGCAACCCGCGGGAAGATCAAGATCAAAGACACCAGGCCTTCCATTCTTGAATCTGTTTTGAGCAAGCTGGAGGAAGCGGGTGCACAGATACAGCTCGGAGAAGATTGGATATCACTGGATATGAAAGGTAACCAGCCGCGTGCTGTTTCACTTACCACTGCACCATACCCGGCTTTTCCAACTGACATGCAGGCGCAGTTTACTGCTCTGAATGCAGTGGCTGAGGGCTCTGGACTGATCACGGAAACAGTTTTTGAAAACAGATTTATGCACGTACACGAGATGAACCGCATGGGTGCAGACTTGAAAGTCGAGGGTAATACTGTGCTGGTCAAGGGGAAGGATATCTTACAGGGCGCGCCGGTAATGGCGACTGACTTGCGCGCCTCCGCCAGCTTGATTATTGCCGGACTCATGTCGGAAAACCAGACTACCGTGGACCGTATTTACCACATCGACCGGGGCTATGAATGTATCGAGGAAAAGCTTCAGTTGCTCGGTGCCAAGATCAAAAGGCTGCCTTCCTGAATTAGGTTTCCAATGATGGATCAAAATAAACTGGTAATAGCCCTTACTAAGGGTCGTATTCTTGAGGAAGTTTTACCGCTGCTCCAAAAAGCGGGAGTTGTGCCTGCCGAGGATATTCATAAAAGCCGCAAGCTGATTTTTGACAGCAATATCGAAGACGTGCAGATCATGGTGATTCGCGGATCCGATGTCCCCACCTATGTGGAACTGGGCAGTGCAGATATAGGCATCACTGGAAAGGATATTCTCATGGAAGTTGGATCTGACAGCTATTATGAGCCCCTGGATCTGAAACTGGCTACCTGTCGCCTCATGACAGCCGCGCCTGTTGACCAGACCATAACTCCGAAACGTCTTCGCGTGGCAAGCAAGTTCGTGAATATCGCTAAGAACTATTTTTCCGAGCAGGGCAGGCAGGTAGACATCATCAAGCTCAATGGCGCCCTGGAACTTGCACCCATCATAGGTCTAGCTGACTGCATCGTCGATATTGTCGATACAGGTAATACACTGATGGCGAACGGTCTCGAACCGCGTGAGCATATCGCAGACGTAAGTACGCGCGTCATTGTGAACAAGGCGTCCATGAAGATGAAGCATGACAAAATACAGTCACTGCTGGAATTACTGGCTGCCGCTGTTGCTGAGAATGGCTGATACCTGTGTAGCACTATGACAGTTTCGATCAAACAGCTTGATTTTTCTGATACCAATTTCAGTGAAGAATTGAATAAGGCCCTGGCGTGGGATTCTATCTCTGATGCGGTGGTGCAGGATTCTGTCGCCAGCATTCTCTCTGATATCAAAACCCGGGGTGACGATGCGGTTGTAGAATGGACCAATAAGCTGGATCGCCTAGAGGCTGGCTCTATTGAGGCTCTAGAAATCAGCCAGGAGGAGTTAAAGAACAGTTTCGACTTGATTCCCGCCGAGCAGGCTGAAGCTCTGCAAAAAGCCGCCGACAGAATTCGTCGCTACCATGAAAAACAAAAGCAGGATTCCTGGCAATACACCGATGAGGACGGTTCCGTCTTTGGGCAGAAAGTAACCCCCATCGACAGGGTTGGAATGTATGTCCCTGGAGGCAAGGCTTCCTATCCTTCCACTGTCCTGATGGATGCGATACCGGCGCGCGTCGCAGGAGTAAGGGAGATCATTGTCACTTTGCCTACTCCCGATGGAGGAAAAAACCCTCTTGTGTTGGCAGCGCTTGCATTGGCAGGCGTTGACCGTGTATTCGCCGTGGGCGGTGTGCAGGCGGTGGGAGCCTTGGCCTATGGAACCAAAACGATTCCCCGCGTTGACAAGATTGTTGGCCCCGGAAATATCTACGTGGCGACCGCGAAAAGGGCAGTCTTTGGACAGGTTGGTATAGATATGGTAGCAGGCCCTTCTGAAATCCTGGTGATCTGTGACGGCAAGACAAACCCGGACTGGATCGCAATGGACCTGTTTTCACAGGCTGAACATGATGAGGATGCACAGTCCATTCTGGTCAGTACAGATGCGGACTTCATAGACGCGGTCCGCGGCAGCATAGAAAAGCTCCTGCCGGACATGCCGCGCAGTGACATCATTACTGCTTCACTGGAATCTCGGGGTGTTTTCATTTCCGTTGCGGATATGAAGGAAGCTGCAGAAGTCTGTAACCAGATTGCACCGGAGCATGTCGAGCTTTCGGTTCAAGACCCTGAAACACTGATGGCAGACATTCGTCATGCCGGGGCAATTTTCCTTGGGCGTTATACCTCAGAGTCGCTTGGTGATTATTGCGCTGGACCAAGTCATGTCCTGCCGACTTCTGGGACTGCAAGATTTTCTTCTGCACTGGGGGTTTATGATTTTCAGAAACGCTCCTCGATCATAAACTGTTCTGATGCGGCGGCACGTGAACTGGCCCGTACAGCATCTGTTCTGGCTAACGCTGAAGGATTGATTGCTCATGCCAGGGCGGCGGAACTTCGCGACGAAGAAAAGAAATAAAAAGAAGAGTTGAAGAGAGGAGCTAAGAGTTAAAGCAGGCCTTCTTCGATCAGTCTCTCTTCAAAAGGGTTGGGGTCTAACAGGGGTTCACTCTCGCTGTAATAAATAATTGCTTCACCCACTCCGAGCACTACAGAGAAATCAATGTATTCGCCGCCACGAAAAACACGGGCGCTGATGGTTTCACCTGGTCCCAGCCGACTTACTGTCTGAATGGCGGCCAGTGCAGTAGTGTCATTGGTAATCTGAATATCTTCAAGCTGCACGATGACGTCATTGACCTGGATGCCTGCCGCATCTGCAGGCCCGTTCTTGGAGAGCCTCTCAATCCAGAGACCTTCCACATCGCCATCAAGCAGGATATTGCTGGCTACCCGGGTGATGAACCTGCCATCGACACCAAGGAAACCCCCGGGCCCGCTCTCAATATAGTAGTCCTTCAGCCTGAAGGCGTTCTGGGATGGCACAGCAAAGCTTATTCCCTCATAGCCACCTGATTCGGTGACAATGGTTGAGTTGATACCGATGAGGCGTCCGTCTGTGTCAATTAACGCGCCCCCTGAATTGCCCGGGTTGATGGCGGCATCAGTCTGGATAACGTAACCTTGGTCTGTTTTTAGGAGTGCACTGATAATGCCTTGGGTCATGGACTGGCCGATATTACGCGGGTTTCCTATGGCCAGCACCATGTCGCCAACATCATAGGAGCCTTCATCTGCCGGGGACAGGTAGGCAAGGTCCATGGCGTTCACTTTCAACAGTGCTAGGTCATTGTCTTCATCCACAATTATGACCCGGGCCTCCATGGATTCGCCATTGTAGAGCGTGACCTCGATCTGTGGAAAGGGTGACTCAGGATCAGGGACCGTATTTGGATCATTTAATTCGATAATGTGATAGCTGGTTATGATGTAGCCATCGGGTGAAATAATGACGCCTGATCCGAGGTTAGTACTTTCATCCCTCCGATACAGCTTGGGATTTCTGGCGAAGGGATTGAATACCTGGTTAATCGGAATGGCAATATCAGATGTGGAGTTAATGCTGACAACTGCAGGAGCAGATTTAGAAAAGGCATCTGCGAATGACAAGGGCTCAGACTCGCTGTCGGCGCTGTTCTGGGCAAGGTATAAATCGAGACCGGGAATCCATTCTGCAACACGCGGTAGCTGTAGCAGGACAAAACCGAATACCATTCCTGCAACAGCAGGCCATACAATGTACTTGATTACGTTCTCCATAACCCCTAGTTCACTGGTGTAATCAGTGTTGCCGTTAGAGCGCGGGTAGCGTCTTTGTTATTATTGTAAAAAAGCAAGTATAACCCAAATAACCAGAACCCATGGAAGCCGTGTGCCGCAAGTTCCGCGAGTTACACGATAATTCCAGAATTGAGAGATCGCCAAATGCCCGTCAGCCTGGCCGAATTAAATTCGGCATTAAATGAATTACTCAAGCCCCATGAATTTCGTGATTACTGTCCCAATGGTTTACAGGTGGAGGGTCGGGATGAAATCCGTTTGCTGGTGACAGGGGTGACAGCCAGCCAGGCGTTGATTGATGCAGCACTGGAGCAGGGCGCCGATGCGATTTTGGTCCATCATGGTTACTTCTGGAAGGGGGAGGATCCTGTCGTGACAGGAATCCGCAGAAACCGCCTGAAAACACTGCTTGAAAACGACATTAGTCTATTTGCCTACCACCTGCCCCTGGATGCACATCCCGAACTTGGAAACAATGCGCAGCTTGGATTAAATCTCGGATTCCAGACTGAGGGAGATCTTGACCCCCTGCACAAAAGCCGTGTCGGTGTCTGGGGCTCCCTGGATGAGCCCTGCAATGGCCAGGAGTTGAGCAGACGCATCACTGACAGTCTTGATCGCACACCGCTTCATATTTCCGGAAAAGCGGAAACCATTCAGCGCATCGCCTGGTGCACAGGCTCGGCGCAAAGTTACATCGAGATGGCTTTTGAGGCGGGTGCTGATGCCTACCTGACGGGTGAAGTGTCTGAGCAGACCGTGCACTTTGCCAGGGAGACGGGAATGCATTTTTTTGCTGCAGGCCATCACGCCACTGAACGTTATGGTGTGCAGGCTGTCGGCAGGCATCTTGAAAAAGAACTTTGCATAGAACATCAATTCATCGATATCGATAATCCCGTATAAGAGGAAAGAGACAATGATGAATAATTCAAGACCGGTGTATTCCACAAAAACAGGTATTCTCTGTCCAGGGTGTGGTCAGCCGGTTCCATACTGCATCTGTAAACAAAGAAAACTGAATGAAGATGCAGATGGAATCATCCGCGTGTCGAGGGAGACAAAGGGGCGCAAAGGCAAGGGGGTAACGCTTGTTACAGGTTGCCAGGGCACTGAAGAGGAGCTTAAACAGCTGGGCAAGCGTCTCAAGCAACTTTGTGGGACGGGAGGGACAGTTAAAAATGGGGTAATAGAGATTCAGGGAGATGTTCGGCAGAAAGTTCAAAAGGAACTGGAGAAGACCGGCCATAAGGTAAAACTTGCCGGAGGTTAACTAATAAAGAGGAACTATTTGAATGGACCAGCAAACAGAAACAGAAATTGAAGCGGCAGTGTTCAGGCGACTACTGGAGCACCTGGATTCGAGGAAGGATGCGCAGAATATTGATCTGATGAACCTGGCCGGCTTTTGCAGGAACTGTTTGTCCAAGTGGTATGTAGCCGCCGCAAGCGAGAAGGGCGAGGAAGTTGACTACGATGCCGCGCGTGAACTTGTATATGGTATGCCTTATGACGAATGGAAAGACAAGTTTCAGCTTAAAGCTACCGAGGAGCAGAAAAGGCTGTTTGAGCAGAATTTTCCTAAATGATGGCGCATAGTCACCAAATCTATGGGTAGATAAAACTGCGAGCTTAATCACATAATCCCGGGGAGTTAGTGGATAGCATTTAAACGTGTCCTGATAAAGCCTTATCAGCACTGAGGAGAAGGCCAGCAATGGTTACGTTAGATGTCAGCCAGGTAGTTGAGGGGGCGGTGCCTTTGGAAGAATTGAGACTGCCAATGGCTGAGCTGTCCTCTGACGTATACCGTGCTCTGTCAGGCTTTTTTTACTGAAATAGTTCATCAGTAAATCAGGTACAGCCTGGTAGAGAAATAAACCAGCCCGGTTTCCTATTTCAGGGGCACCAGCCGGGCTTCCCTGATCTCGATTGTTTCCCAGACCTTGCCGCTGATGTAAGGATCTTTCTCTAAGTGTGCTTCAAGGCTTTCCCTGTCAGGAAACTCCAGGTGCAGCGTTGATCCAATCATTTTTTCCTGCGCGTCAAGAATGGCGCCGCCACTGAGGAAGCGTCCCTCGGCGATTAATTGCCTGGCCCCATCAAGGTGGGCCTCACGATTTTCCATGCGCCTGTTCAACGCATCCTCGTCTGTATAGTCCATGGCTGTGACGACAAATTGCATGATTGCTCTTTACGCCTCTGAAATGAACTTGGTGACCAAACAGGCTTCGAGCCCCTCGATCCCTTCCTCAGAACCATGGCCTGATTCCTTTATTCCGCCAAATGGGGATTCCGGAACAGAAATAGCAAAACTATTAATACCGATCATGCCCGCTTCAAGCTGTTCACCCAGAAGATTCACACGCTTGGCGGAGTCAGTGAAAGCAAACGCGGCCAGCCCGTAGGGAAGACGATTAGCTTCTCTGATCACATCATAGAAATCGTTAAAGGAATTGATGATGGCTACCGGGCCAAAAGGTTCTTCATGCATGATGCGGGCACTATGGGGGACGTTGGATAACACTGTTGGCTGGTAGAAAGAACCAGCCCCTTCAATAGGTGCACCGCCAGTATTTAACGTAGCACCCTTTTGAACGGCGTCATCAATGATGGCACTGATCGCCTTCCGGCGACGCTCGTGAATTAGTGGTCCCATGCTGTTGTTTTCATCCAGGGGATTGCCAACCTTGATTTCCATGGTCAGAGTTGTGAAGCCCTCAACAAATTTATCAAAAATGGATTCATGAACAAGAAAGCGTGTAGGAGACACACAAACCTGGCCGCCGTTGCGGAATTTTGCTGCAACCGACTGTTTCAGCACTGCCTCCACGTCGGCATCCTCGAAAACAAGAACAGGGGCGTGGCCGCCGAGCTCCATGGTTGTCCTGATCATGTTGTCTGCAGCCAGTTTCATCAGCGATTTGCCGACTGGGACAGAGCCTGTAAAGGACATCTTGCGAATAATAGGTGAACTCAGCAAATAAGTTGAAATGATATGAGGTATACCGAAAACAACATTTAACACACCGTCCGGTAATCCGGCATCCTGCATGCACTTGGCCATAAGTAAGGCTGTAGCCGGTGTTTCTTCTGCCGGTTTGAAAACGCAGGAGCAACCGGCTCCCAGTGAGGCGCCCATTTTGCGGGCAGGATTACCCTGCGGAAAATTCCATGGTGCAAAGGCAGCAACAGGCCCTACCGGTTCTTTGACGACGTACATACGTGAACCTGGCTGGCGTTGTGCCAGGACGCGACCATATGCGCGGCGTCCTTCCTCAGCGTACCATTCAAGTACCCGCGTGGACATCTGCAGTTCAATGCGTGACTGTAAAATTGGTTTTCCGGACTCAAGTGTTGCAACAGTAGTGATCTGTTCTGCGCGCTTCCTGATGAGATCGGATGCTTTTCTAAGAACAACACTGCGTTCTTCCGGCAGTTTTTCCTTCCAAACCCTGAAACCCTCTTCGGCAGCAGCTAAAGCACGGTCCATGTCTTCCTTGGTGGCGTGTGGCAATTCACCCAGGACTTCGCCGGTGGCCGGATTGAGGACCTCCTCACTTTTCCTGCTGCCTTTGCTGATCCACTCACCCCCGACAAAGAGCTGTAATTCGGGATAATGATCTTGAGGACAGGTATTTAATTGCTTGGCTTCAGCCACTGTTTGGCTCCTGCTGTTGGTTATCGAAATTTTGGGGGGCGTAATCATCGCGCAAAAGAGGGTTTGAGTAAAATCTTTTGCGCTATACTTTCGCCTTTTTCCCGCACATATACGGAGAAGGCTATGCCGGAGACCACTTCAGTTCCATTCAGCGAGAAGTACAGGCGGATTGCTACCGAAGAGGCCTGGGCGCCGCAGGAATTACTGGACATTTACAGGGATCTATATGAATCCCGACAGTTAGATGATCCGGGTTTCGACAGTCTCTGGGGCTTTTACGGCACTTCAGATGCTCCCCGCCCTGCGACAGTCAGACGCAAACTGGCAGATCTGGATGATGAAAGGCTGGCAGACATGGATGCGGCAGGTATCGATTTCGCAATACTTGCGCTAACTTCGCCGGGCGTCCAGGTGCTGGATCGGGACACTGCAGTGGCGTTAGCCAGAGACAGCAATGACATGCTCAGCGAGGCTGTAACCAGGCATCCGGATCGCTATGCCGCATTATGTGCAATCGCGCCGCAGGCGCCGGAGCTGGCAGCAAAGGAAATGGAACGCTGCAAGGCACTGGGTTTCAAGGGGATCATCAACAATTCGCATACACATGGCGAGTATCTGTCCGATCAGAAATTCTGGCCAATTTTTGAAGCGGCTGAAGCCATGGACTTGCCAATCTACCTGCATCCTAATACCCCACCAAAAAGCATGATCGAACCAATGCTGGAGGTGGGGCTGGATGGGGCCATCTTTGGGTTTGGTGTTGAAACCGGACTGCATATGCTGAGCATTATTACTTCAGGCGTTTTTGATCAATTTCCGAGACTGCAGATGATTATTGGACACATGGGAGAGGCACTGCCTTACTGGAGCTATCGCCTCGATTTTATGCATAACGCACAGGTCTCTTCGAAACGATATGAAAATCTGCAGCCGCTGCAAAAAAAGGTCAGCGATTACCTGAAAGAAAATGTCTATATCACCTGCAGTGGTATGGCCTGGGAGCCGGCAGTACGCTTTGCCCAGCAGACTCTGGGTGTGGATCGGGTGATGTATGCCATGGATTACCCATACCAGTACGTAAAACAGGAAGTACTGGATATGGATAACATGGATATTCCTGATGTTGACAAGAAGATGTTTTACCAGGGCGTTGCCGAGAAGGTCTTTAAACTTTAGCGATTCATTAAAAGGGCTGAGAATCTATCTTTCTGCCAGCTTTTCTTACATGTCTCTATCAGTTCCTGTCCGGTAATAAATCCGCAAACCTGGATGCTGTCTCCCATATCCAGGAAATCGGCCTTGACGCCCATCCTGTGTATGCGATCTAGACGGGGCCCTTTGATTATTCATTCTCTGAGACTGCCGTTTTCATCGTGCAAGGTAAGTAAAATTCGGGAATGTGGATTTATGTACCGAAATTCAATCACGGTACCGCTGAACTGAAAAAATTTGCTGGCGTGATGGCCGTCCACAGACATACAAGTCATTAGCAATACTGGTATGAGCAATCGATGAGATGAATAAAGAACAGTTTTCAATCTGGGTTACAGGAATTCAGGCTGTCCCTATTTTTAAATTGTTTGCTTCCATGGTCAATGGAATCCTCTGCAGAGATTTACCTTCACAGGGGCCATAAACACAGATGCCGCTGGATTTATCAAATTTTGCGTAGTGAGTAACACATTGGAAATACTCACCGTCAGGCGTGAATAGTTCTTCGGGGGTGTGGTTCATTGGAACATCAAAGTGCGGGCAGGAATTGTGAAATCCCTTGAAGTTTCCTGCGTCGTTGTAGACAAACATGCGAAAGACAAATGGGGAGTCACCGCCGAACCGGAATTCTCTCGCGGCACCATTTTCTATTTCAGTTGGCTTACAGAGAATTGTGCCGGGTTTAGGTGCAAACTTGTTTTCATGCCATGCAATCATTTTGGGGTATTCCAGCTTTATGATGATGTAAATCAAACCTGCCTGGTGGCGTTAAGTTACACAAATCACCAGTAGTTTGAAATGAAAAATCATAGGCTTATATACCCTTCCCTTTGTTGGCGGCATGGCCAGTTTATGCCCATCACTCGTATGCTAATTACTCCATTGAGAACAAGATTCAAATTAAGGGTGTGCTGAAGAGGTTTTAATTTGGCCAGCCCAAAATGGTTGGGATGAGATGCTGCTGAGCAGTATTGCCACTGCAAAAGGCAAGACAGCCATCATCGACAGGGTCAGGCAGCGCAGGGCACGAGAACGAATTTATTAATTACCAAACCAAAAAAGCCCCTGTCAAACAGCAGGGGCCTTTTAGAACCTTATCCATTATTTAGAAGGGGTACTTGTTCTGTCCAGTCTGCATAGTTACCCATTTTAGCTCGGTACATTCGTCGATAGAGAAATGTCCGCCTTCTCGGCCGTAGCTTGAGTTCTTCACACCACCGAATGGGATGACCGGTTCGTCGCGAACGGAAGGTCCGTTAATGTGAATCATGCCGGTTTCCAGATTCTCGATCGCATACCAGATTTTCTGCATGTCATTTGTAATAACTGCTGAAGACAGACCATACTCAACATCGTTGGCCAGTCTTACCGCATCTTCATGATCCTTGGCTTTGATAACAGAGGCCAGCGGGCCAAAGACTTCAGTCTGGAACAGGCTCATGTCAGACGTTACATCGGCAGCTACTGAAGGCTGGAATACATTACCTTCGTAGTTACCGCCAACTACCAGCTTGGCGCCGGCACTTACCGCCGCATCAAGGTGTTCCTTAATGAATGCAGGCTGGGTGGTGCGAA
This sequence comes from Gammaproteobacteria bacterium, assembly GCA_009922595.1. Taxonomy (GTDB): domain Bacteria; phylum Pseudomonadota; class Gammaproteobacteria; order Pseudomonadales; family Pseudohongiellaceae; genus Eutrophocola. Next base: position 35,333 of record RFVC01000001.1, read on the forward strand.
TCAGCGGGCCGACAATCAGGCCGGGTGTGCGAGGGTCTGCGCCGTATGGAATGCCTTCCACTTTCTTGCCGAGTTTTTCGACAAACTCGTCATAGACGCCTTCTTCAACGATGACGCGTGAGCCAGTCATACAGATTTGACCCTGGTGCATGAAGTTGGAGAAAGCAGCCGTATCGACGGCGTAATCAACATCGGCATCATTGAGCACGATGATGGGATTCTTACCGCCCATTTCCAGGGCAAAGCGCTTGCCAGCAGAAGCAGCAGTGGCGCCTACCTGCCAGCCGACGCGGCTGGAACCGGTGAAGGTGACAAATTTAACGCGGGGATCGGTAATCAGACCATCGCCCAGTTCAGCACCCTCTGCCGGAATGGCATTGATAACACCGGGTGGAAAGCCTGCATCTGTTAATAGCTCAGCAATCTTTAGACCAATGACCGGGGTCATTTCAGACGGTTTTAGGATCATGGTGTTTCCTGCTGCCAGGGAAAAGCCGATTTTGCGAACGCCCAGCAGGAGCGGAAAGTTAAACGGGGCAATCGCCACGGTAACACCCAGCGGACGACGAATGCAGAAAGATTTAACGCCCGGGTAGTTGGAGACATATGTCTCACCCTTGATGCGACGACATTCACCCGCCATTGAGCGCAGGAAGTCTGGAGTATGGTGAGTCTCATAACCTGCTTTCAGCATGGTAGAGCCGGCTTCATCAATCAGGCACTCACGCAGGTCCTCGGCGCGTTCCTCCATAAGATCGGCCGCATCGAGAAACATTTTTTCCCTGGCAGAAGGAGGCACGTCTTTCCATGTCTCAAAGGCTTTCTGGGAAGAGGCAATTACAGTTTCCAGGTCTTCCGCCTTGGCGTTCTGCACTTTGCAGTACACCTCGTTGTTGGCGGGGTTCATATTGTCTGTGTATTCCCCGGATTTGGACGGCTGAAATTTGCCGTCGATGTAAAGTTGGTATTCTGTCATGTTGTCATTTCTCCCAATGAGGATTTTGGTCTATTTTGAGGCGAATGGAGCCTAAATTATCGAATCAGAAAGGCAGAAGCAAATGGAATTTAAACCTTTAAAAACAGTGTGGACTGTTTTCCTGGAGTGAGAGGCTGGCAAGATATAGGGCTTTCTCTTCAAGGCCGTTTGAGGCAAGAGCAAGTGCCGCCCGAAGGCGCTGGTGGTAGTCAGAACTGCCGTCAGCTTTATGCCATAAGAGCAGCCCAAGCCAGTGCATGACCACTAGGCCCGAAAGATTCATAAAATGGTAGGCACCTCCGTCTACAGATTTCTTGTCCGCGGCCGCCATTGACTGCAGGCTGGCAAGCGCGGACTCAAGGCTGTTGATGGCATTGGTGAGTCCGGATTTTAGGGGGTTTTCATCCAGCGTCGACTCAATGTCATTGCGAACGATCTCCAGCAAACGGTTTAACAGGGCTGCATCATCACCCAGGACTTTGCGTTTGAGAAAGTCCAGCGCCTGTATTCCACTTGTTCCTTCATATATAGAGGCAACACGTATGTCCCTGGCCATGCGTTCCAGCGGGTAATCATTGGTATAGCCATAGCCGCCGAGCACCTGGATGCCCTGGCTTGCCACGGCAAAACCTGTTTCCGCGCCAACCGTTTTAGTGATTGGAAGCAGCAGTTCCCCCAGGGCCAGTATGTCACTGTCTCCTGTTATTTCAGCAAGATCGAGGTAGGCAGCAGTGCGCAATGCCAGTGCCCTGATCATTTCACTCTGCGCAGTCATTTCCAGCAGCATTCTTTTTACATCAGCGTGCTCGGTAATCATGACCGGGGGTTGATCAGGACGACCGCCCTGGGGCCGCTCTTTCGCATAGGCAATGGCATGCAGGGTGGCCATATTGGCGGTGGCTGCTCCCTGTATACCTACTGCGAGTCGCATGCCATTCATCATGACGAACAGCGCCTGTAATCCTTTGCCGGTTTCACCGATCAGGTAGCCCTCGGCATTTTCCAGTTCGAGGACGCAGGTAGGTGACGCATGCAGGCCCATCTTGTGTTCAAGGCGCGAAACGTTGAAGCCGTTGCGATGTTCCTCATCAAGGATGTCATCTTTGAACTTGGGAATAGCAAAAAGACCGAGTGCGCGGGTTCCGATTTCTTCGCTGGGCACCCTGGCAAGCACAAGGTGGACAATCTGGTCAGTGGCATCGTGGTCGCCAAAGGAAATCCAGATTTTAGAACCGGTGATTGACCACTTGTCGCCATCAATAGGAGTGGCCGATGTCCTGATGCGGCCTACATCGGACCCTGCCTGTGGTTCACTGATGACAATGGTGAAGGAGTTGTCACCGCTAATTAGGCCCGGCAGCCAGCGCTCAACCAACGCTTCAGGTGCATTAGCCAGCAAGGCCTTGATAGCGCAGCGAACATTGATGCTCATCATGCCGAAGGCGTGGTTGCTGCCGTCCAGAATTTCCTGCACGGCACACTGGACAACATTCGGAAAACCGAGTCCGTCATTATCAAGGGGCAGGCCAAGGGCAGGGAAACCCAGTTCACACCATTCCTGGTAAACCTCACGCGTGCCGCCAGGAAGCATGACGCGGCCATTTTCAAGTTTGCAGCCTTCAACGTCCCCTGACTCTGCCAGCGGTATAAGTTTTTCCTCGGCAAACCGTTTGCTCTGGTCAAACATCATGTCGATCATTTCACTGTCTACATGACCAAAAGTTTCTGAGGCCAGGATTTTTTTCAGCTCACCCACGGACTCCAGCTGAAATTTCAGGCTTTGAATTTGTTCAAGAAGTATGGACATAGAGGGGAAGACTACTTGGTTATTAAAGCGGGATGGAACTGGGGTAGAAGTTTTCCTTGGGAGGGAAAACAGCCCTGATATTTCTGTTGATGAGGCCTGAATTGATATCAAGGAATAACAGCTCCTTTTGCCCGGCTTGATCAATGGCCATGATGGTCAGGATATTGGTCTGACGCGAAAAACTCAGGTGATAGGGCACCTGGTTGCTGCTGCTTAATAACTCTTGAGTGACAAGTGTTTTCAGATCGAGCTTCTGCAGGCTGGCCTCGGATTCGTTGATTGCTATGAAGGCAAGGGTGCGGTTGTTGAGCCACTTCGGAGCAACGATGCGGCTGTCCATGCAGTCGATAAGTTTATTCACGATTAGGGCATTCGTTTCAGACTGGGTGACAGCTACGGCTTTCAAAGAGGAGCAGCGATTTGCGGCATCAGCAAAAAGCAGCATGCTGCTGTCCATTGACCAGGCCAGGTGTTCATACCTGCCGGCCTCGTCAGTGAGTAGGAAGTCATTACCATAGGCTAGGTCGCGAGCCCACAAGTGTGCACGTCCTTCTTCCAGATAGCGGGGATAAACCACGTACCGCCCGTCCGGCGAGTAGACGGGGAAGTCATCCGGATTAGCCAGGGCCGTAATCAGAGCAGAATTGTCGAGAAGAGAGAATTCCGTATCCGGGGTTTCACCCAGGGTTGCTGCAGGCTGATCTGGCTGTGGCATATATAAGGCGACCATAGCAAGAATTAGGATGACAGCCGCAGCTGCCGCAAATCTCCTGGACAGAGCCCACCAGGGCAATATTTTATCTTCACTGAATTCCTGCCAGTGAACCTCGGCCACGATGCTGTAGCCCCGCTTTGGGTAGGTGGCAATCACGCATTGCTTGCGTGCGTCATCGCCAAAGACCTTACGCAACCTGGCTATGCAGCGCTGCAGGGCTCCTGGCTCAACCACGGTATTGGTCCAGATGGTATCGAGGAGTTCCCGGTGTGAAATCACCCGGCCAGGATTGCTCGCGAGATACTGCAATACCTTGAAAACTTTTGGTTCCAGGGATACAGTTTCGCCGCCAATAAAAACTACCCGGCGGTCAGTATCGACGCGAGTTTTGTTGATGTAAAAGGATTTCACAGGGCTGGGATAAATCCATCAGGAAAAAATCAGCTTTTTCCCGCTCTTTGTCATTGGTGTAGCTTTATTAATGTGCAGAATATAGCAAATTTTTTTGAACCCTGGGTTAACAGCCAGGCACAGACCCGAATCTTGGGGGAGTATGAGAATGACATTTAATCACCGAATCAGACCACTGCAACTGGCGATCTGTATGACCGCGGCCTGGTCGGGGTCGAGTATGGCCCAGGACAACATGCTGGAGACGATTTTTGTCACTTCAGATCGGCAGGGATCAGCTATCGGGGATATCCCTTCCAGCATCCATGCAGTGGACAGGGAATTGCTGGATACTTTCAAACAGGTTCACATCGGTGAAGTATTGAATACTGTCCCGGGTGTCGTATTCAACAGGGGTAACGGGCAGGAGTCCCTGCTGGGCATCCGCTCCCCGGTTCTGACCGGTGCAGGCAGTTGCGGCGCTTACCAGGTGTCCCAGGATGGAATTCCAGTGCGTGCTGCCGGGTTCTGTAATGTAAACCAGCTGTTCGAGGCGAATACCGAACAGGCCCAGGCCATAGAGATTATTCGTGGACCGGGCAGCGTCTTGTTTGGCGCTAACGCCTTGCATGGAGCAATCAATGTGATCAACCCGGCACTGTCAGGTAAGCCCGGTGGTGTGATCTCAGTAGATGCCGGCCCCAATGAATACGGGCGACTGAACTTAGGGATTAATACTGAAGAGGGTGAGCACCAGTTCGGTGTTTATTTCAATGGCGCCAGTGATGGCGGCTACAAGGATGACTCCGGTTTCGATCAACAGAAACTGAACGTTGGGCATAGGTATGATGGCGGCAACGTGCGCATATCCAGCTCTTTCGCAGTGACCAACCTGAACCAGGAAACTGCAGGTTTCCTGGTGGGTACTAACGCCTACAAGGATAGTGCAAAGAAAAGAGAAAATGCCAATCCGGAAGCGTTCCGCGACGTCCAGAGTTTTCGTTTTCACACCCGTATCGAAGGTGATACTGAAAACGGTACCTGGATGGTGACGCCGTACTACCGTAACACGGACATGACTTTCCTAATGCACTTCCTGCCAGGTACTCCACTGGAAGAAAACGGGCACGACTCCTTTGGCCTGCAAACCTTATACAGTTTCAATTCCAGCGATGATGTTAACTGGACCGTCGGGCTTGATATGGAAAGCACGGATGGTTTACTGAAGCAGACGCAGGCTGGCGGCTTCGGCTCATTCCCAGCCGGCAAGCAATACGATTTCCCCCTCCGGAACCTGCAGATACAGCCGGCCTTCAGACCGCAGTGATAATTTTGACAATCTGACCGCGCAAATCGGCTGGATTCATGACTTTGATGCCAGCACCCAACTTTTTGCCAACTATTCCCTGGCATTCCGTGCTCCACAGGCGACTGAACTCTACAGGCTGCAGGTAAATCAGTCCGTCGCTGATCTGGATTCCGAGCAGGTCAACAGTTTTGAAGTGGGTTACCGTGCCAGCCGGGGCAACATGTCCTTCGGTGTAGCGGCCTACTGGATGGAAAAGGAAGACGTGATATTCCAGGACAGTGCCCGAAACAATATAAGTGGCGGGGAGACCAGTCATCGAGGAATAGAACTGGATTCGCTGTTTTCACTAACAGATGACCTGTCGCTGAAAGTGGTAGCCAGCTATGCGCGTCACAAGTATGAAGCCAATATCGCGCCACTGGGTGTCCGGGTTTCCATTGACGGAAACGATATGGACACGGCGCCAAGGCTCGTGGGTAATGTGCAGCTGAACTGGAACATTAACAGCCAGAACAGCCTCAACATTGAATGGGTGCACATGGATGATTACTACACGGATGAAGCCAATCTGCATCGTTACGAGGGCCATGACTTAGTGAATCTCAGGTATCGTTATGATTCCTCAGATAACTGGTATTTCGCTGCCCGTGTCACCAACCTATTTGATGAGGATTATGCAGAGCGTGCAGATTTCAGCTCGTTTGGGGGAGACCGTTATTTTGTTGGTGAACCGGCGAGCCTCTACGTAACGGTAGGATCGCGATTCTAGAGAAAGTTTTTAAGTAGAAATAAAAAAACCGGGGCTTGCCCCGGTTTTTTATATTACTGCGTTTTCTTTCATCACGTTGATTATACGTTCTATGCAGTCCTCAACGTCGAGCTCATGGGTAGGCAGAATCAGGTCGGGGTTTTCAGGCTCCGGGTATTCGAAAGAGACACCGGGAACGATTCCCGTCGGAACATTTTCCTCGGCGGCATAGAGACCGCTAGGGTCACGCTGCTTGCAGACTTCAAGCGGTGGATTGAGGTAGATCACGATGGTGTTTTCTTCGCCAATGACACTCATGAGATGTTCGCGGGAGTCGAGATTTGGTGCCACGAAGGCTGCGCAGCAAATGAGACCCGCATCATTAAGATACCTTGCAATGTAGGCGCTGCGGCGTAGGTTTTCAGCACGACCCTCTGCATCATGCGGCAGGTCCTTGCTGATGCCCAGACGCATCTGCTTACCGTCAAGCACTGTGCTCACGCGACCCATGTCAAATAACTTTCTTTCCAGCGCATGGGCAAGTGTTGATTTGCCTGAGCCCGAAAGTCCTATGAACATTACGGTGACAGGTTTCTGGCCGTAGCGGGCGGCGCGCTCCTCGGTAGTGACGTGGGCCGAAACCGTGCTGATGTGTTTTCCGGTCTCGTTAGCGTCAGCGATCATGCCGGCACCGACGGTTACGTTCGTGAGACGGTCGATAATTATGAAAGAGCCGGTGCTGGGATTTGTCTTGTAATCGTCAAAATAGATGGAGTCGCTCAGAGCAACTTCACACAACCCGATTTCATTCAGTTCCAGGGCGGGCGCCGGGCTGGTTTCCAGCGTATTGATGTCAACCTTGTTCTTGATATTGGAAATCTGGCCGCTTGTATTCTTGGCATTGAATTTAAAGTCATACTGCTTGCCGGTCAGCAGTGCCTTCTCGTTCATCCAGACAATGTTGGCAACGAATTCATCGCTGGTGGTTGGCAGGTTGTCAGAGTGGACAATCATGTCGCCGCGGCTGATATCAATTTCATCTTCCAGGGTGATAGTGATCGCCATAGGTGTAAAAGCCTGCTCCAGCTCTTCATCATAGGTCACGATGGATTTAATCGTGCTGCTTTTACCAGACGGCAGTGCAGTGATGTGATCGCCCTTGCGGACGACGCCGGAGGCGATCGTGCCGCAGTAACCGCGAAAGTCGAGATTGGGGCGGTTAACAAACTGTACCGGGAAGCGGAAGTCCTCGAAATTGCGGTCAGCGCTGATCTTCACGTTTTCCAGCATCCACATCAGGGTCTCGCCTTCATACCATGGCATCTCTTCGCTGCAATGAACGACGTTATCTCCTTTGAGCGCGGAAATTGGGATAAATGTCAGATCTTCCATGTCCAGCTCACTGGTGAAATCCAGGTAGACGTCACGAATATCGTTGAAGACTTGCTCGCTGTATTCCATGAGGTCCATTTTATTAACGGCTACGATGATGTGTTTGATGCCGAGCAGCTTGGCAATAAAGGTATGACGACGGGTCTGGGTCAGCACTCCATGGCGGGCGTCGATGAGAATAATGGCCAGCTCACAGTTGGACGCACCAGTGGCCATGTTGCGTGTGTACTGTTCATGCCCCGGCGTGTCGGCAATGATGAACTTGCGCTTGGCCGTGGAAAAATAGCGGTAGGCTACATCAATGGTGATCCCCTGTTCACGCTCGGCTTGGAGACCATCGGTCAGGCGGGAAAGATCAAGCTCAGCTTCGGCAGCTCCTGATTTCGATGCATCACTGCTGATAGCTTCCAACTGGTCCTGGTAGACCATCTTTGTGTCGTAAAGCAGGCGTCCAATCAGCGTGCTCTTGCCGTCATCAACGCTTCCGCAGGTGAGCAGGCGCAGGAGTTCCTTGCGCTCATGCTGGGCAAGGTAGGCATTGATATCAGTGGCGATAAGGTCAGACTGGTGCGACATCTAGAAGTAACCCTCACGCTTTTTCTTCTCCATTGAGCCGGCCTGGTCCTTGTCGATGGTGCGACCCTGCCTTTCAGAAGTTGTGGCCAGCAGCATTTCCTGGATTATTTCAGGTAGAGTGGTGGCTTCTGACTCAACGGCCCCGGTGAGGGGGTAACAGCCTAGTGTCCGGAAGCGGACTTTCTTCATGACCGCCTTCTCCGCCAGTTCAGGTGGCACGCGGTCATCATTGACACAGATTTCAGTACCGGCATATTCCACCACGGGACGCTCCTCGGCAAAGTAAAGCGAGGGAATGTCGATATTGTTCAGATGGATGTATTGCCAGATATCCAGCTCGGTCCAGTTGGACAGGGGGAAGACGCGAATACTTTCTTCCTTACTTCGGTTGATTTTACCGTTGTAAAGATTCCAGAGTTCAGGACGCTGATTCTTTGGGTCCCATTTATGGTTCTTGTCTCTAAATGAATAGACACGTTCCTTGGCGCGCGAAGCTTCCTCGTCGCGACGGGCACCACCGAATGCGGCATCGAACTTGTACTTGTTCAGTGCCTGCTTGAGTGCCTCGGTTTTCATGATGTCGGTATGCTTGGAGCTTCCGTGCGTAAAGGGAGTAACGCCGGCCTCAACACCTTCCTGGTTTATATGCACAATCAGATCGAGACCCAGGCGCTCAGCCATGCTGTCGCGGAATTCGATCATCTCCTTGAACTTCCAGGTGGTGTCGACATGAAGAAGTCGGAAGGGCAGCTTTCCGGGATAAAAGGCCTTCAATGCCACATGAAGCATGACGGCTGAATCTTTACCCACGGAGTAGAGCATAACCGGGTTTTCAAACTCGGCAGCGACTTCACGAATAATGTGAATGCTTTCCGCCTCAAGCTGCTTGAGGTGTGTAAGCCTGTGTTCATTCATCATGTTGAATGGTTGATTCTGGAATTTAATTCAGTCCAATATAGGACCGGGCTTAGTCGGGGCGCAGATTATACACGTCAGGGTCACGAGTCCCAAGCGGGAAAGTTAAGAAAGAAACACGGGATAACCGGGAGTTTTCAGTCTGTAATGCGGGGAATGGATTCCGGTGAAATGTCCACCTTGTCAAGGCCGTAATCCTCGGCAAGACTGCCTTTCTGGTCTGGGCTCGACTTGGCTGCATAATCCCGCGGTGGGCCAGGCGCTTCTTCCGGCGTTTCCGCAAAAGTATCGCGCGTGAGCGCTTCCTGTTCACGAGCGGTATGCGTGAGCTGTTCAGAAATATATTCAGGGCACAGAGACTGGGCCCCTGCGGCCATATGCCGGTAGAAATCCCTGTAGCTGTCGGCCAGGTTGTTAAGCAGGTTGGCAGTCGAGTTGAAATGGCTGTGAACATTGTGCTTGTAGGCTTCGTGTTCCAGCTCGAGTGCTTCGAGCTGTTCTTCGAGTTGTTTGACCCTGGCTTCGTCAGATTTGAACTGTTTGTAGACGACCGCGCCTACGATAAGACCAATGATAAAAGCAAGTAGTCCAGTCAACCAGATCATGCTGACAAACTTCCTGTTAAATAAGGTCGGGTGACCAGTGTTAAATTCGACGGGATAAAACTTGAAGACATGTAAAGGATTATACCTATAATTGTGCCCTTGTCCTGTCACTCCAAGTAACTTTCCCTTGTCTTATTCTCAAACACCATTTGAACATTACTCCCAGGACCTGGCCCAGGGCAGTATTCAGCCTGACAGGGCACAGGAAGAAACTATTAAGGCCCTCGAGAGCCTGTACGGACAGATAGTGGATTGCTGGAAAGAACCGGAGGGACTGTTTGGCTCCCTTCTTGGGAAAAAGAAAAAAGCCATCCGTCAGATCAAGGGCCTGTATCTCTGGGGTGGAGTGGGTCGCGGAAAAACCTACCTGATGGATATTTTTTACCAGTGCCTGCCCGGTGAGCGAAAAATGCGCATGCATTTTCATCGTTTTATGCAAATGGTGCATCGAAGTCTTTACAGCAACCGCGGGCAGAAAAATCCTCTCGAACTCGTGGCCGGGGAGATTTGCGAAAAAGCCGATGTGCTTTGTTTCGATGAGTTTTATGTGAGTGAAATCGGGGATGCCATGATTCTGGGCAACCTGCTTGAGGCACTCTTTGAAGAGGGGATTGTACTTGTAACCACTTCCAACATCCCTCCGCCCAAACTTTACGAACGTGGCCTGCAGCGACAGAAATTTCTCCCGGCTATAGCCTTGCTGGAAGTGCATACGACTGATATGAACGTGGATGGCGGAACTGATTACCGGCTGCGCACACTGGAGAATGCCCGGATCTACCACAGCCCGCTTGGAGATGAGGCCGATAAAGCAATGCTGGACTGCTTTGACAATCTCAGCAGGGGGATGAGCACCTGGGACACCCGGACGCTGGAGATCCTGGGCCGGGATATTACTGTCCAACGTAGCGCCGAAGGCATTGCCTGGTTTGAATTCGAGGATTTATGCGCAGGGCCCAGGAGTGCCGCAGATTACATCGAAATATCACAGCTTTTTCATACCGTGCTGTTATCCAATGTGCCCGTTTTCGATGAATCTCTGGATGACAAGGCACGCCGCTTTATCTCCATGGTGGATGAGTTTTATGACCAGAACGTCAAGCTGATCCTCTCGGCAGCGCCGCCGCTCGAGGCCCTGTACCAGGGCGATGAGCTGACATTTACTTTCGAAAGAACCTGCTCAAGGCTGCTGGAAATGCAGTCACTGGAGTACCTGGGTCACGAGCACCGGCCAGAGGCCAGTATTGCCATGATTCCGGTGTGAATCTGACCTTGCTGAAATAGGCCCTGTAAATCATAAAAAAAGCCACGGAATACTTGAATCTATAGGGTGTCATCGGTAGAATTCGCGCTCTTCTTTTCCTAGGGTATACCGCTAATAGGCATACTGCCTTAATTAAAAAGTGGAGAAAAAGCCCGTAAAACCGGCAAAAATTTCATATTTTTAGGAATCAATAGATACAAAATTCGGAACGAACCATGAAGACGATTTCAATGAACAAGGAAACTGCAGAAAATAACTGGTATGTTATTGATGCAGAGGGAAAAACTCTGGGCCGTATGGCTGCAGAGATAGCTCATCGTCTACGTGGTAAGCACAAGCCAGAATACACGCCACACGTGGACACCGGCGACTATATCGTTGTCGTCAATGCTGAGAAAGTAAGCGTCACCGGCAAGAAAACTACCGACAAGCTCTATCACAGGCACTCTGGATACCCAGGCGGACTAAAAACACGCACCTTCAACGAAATGGTTGAAAAAGCCCCTGAAGACATTATAACGCTGGCCGTGAAAGGCATGATGCCCCGCACACCACTGGGTCGCTCCATGCTTCGCAAATTGAAAGTCTATGCAGGCACCGAGCATCCTCACGGTGCCCAAAATCCTGCTGAACTTAACTTGGCGTAACACGAAGATTTCTAAAAAGAGAAACTAGATCAATGGCAGCTACTCAATACTACGGAACGGGTCGTCGTAAAACTTCGACAGCAAGAGTTTTCCTGACTTCCGGGTCCGGCAATATCACTATCAACAATCGCACGATTGACCAGTTTTTCGGTCGTGAAGTGGCACGCATGATCGTGCGTCAGCCGCTTGAACTGCTTGAGGTGTCCGAAAAATTTGACGTTAATGTCCGCGTTGCAGGAGGCGGCAGCTTTGGTCAGGCAGGAGCAATTCGTCACGGCATCACTAGAGCGTTGATCGATTTCGACGAGGAAAACCGCTCTCCACTGCGGAAAGCTGGTTTTGTGACTCGTGACGCCAGGGAAGTTGAACGTAAGAAAGTGGGACTGCGAAAAGCGAGAAAGCGTCCACAGTACTCCAAGCGTTAAGAATTTGTTGCTAGTCCTAATCCGGACTTCTTTCAGGGTTTAAAACAAGACATAAAACAGGCAAATTCAAAGAAAAAGCCGGAATATATTTTCCGGCTTTTTTTTGCCTAGATTTCAAGGATTTGAGACGTTTTGTGCGGGTGCTCATCTTGAAAAAAATGGGCTGATTTAGTAGTATGCGCGCACCGCCAATTGCCCCTATTTCTAGCCCATTCGGCTGACCGGTTGCAGGCAGTTACCAGCATTTAAAAATTAAGGAGAACGCAACTTGAGTGATGGCACAGCTCATGCCGACAGTTCAAACGTCGTGAACAAAAAGCGCAGAAAATTTCTTATTGGCAGTACTACACTTGTCGGCGCCGCCGGCGCTGTAGGCGCCGCCGTCCCTTTCGTAGGCTCCTGGCAACCCAGTGCAAGAGCGCTTGCAGCGGGTGCTCCGATTGTCGTGGATATCAGCCGCTTGAGCCCCGGCGAACTGCTTGGCCCAATGCCTGCTTGGCGCGGCCAGCCCGTCTATGTATTCCGTCGAGATGAATCTGTCCTGGAAGGCCTTGCCAGTAGGACTGACCACCTGGCAGATCCTGATTCAGAGGAAAGCGGCCAGCAGCCTGAGTACTGTCAAAATGAATACCGTTCCATCAAACCTGAAATAATGGTCATGGTGGGTCTTTGTACACACCTTGGCTGTGCACCAATCCTGAATGCCGAAGTGCAACCGCAGGATTACGACCCGGAATGGCAGGGAGGTTTCTTCTGCCCCTGTCATGGCTCCATGTTTGATATGGCAGGACGCGTATATAGCGGTGTACCCGCGCCCGATAATCTTGTTGTGCCACCCCACTACTATGAGAGCGATGATGTCATAGTTGTTGGCCTGGATGGAGAAGATTCCTGATGTCTGATTTTGATAATTCACCTGCTGTTAAACTGAAAAACAAAAACGGCCTGATGGCCTGGATCGATGCTCGGCTGCCCGTCACCAAGACGCTCGAAAAGCATATGACCAAGTACTATGCGCCGAAGAACTTTAACATCTGGTACGTGTTCGGCATCCTCGCCACGGTGGTACTTGTCAACCAGTTGCTGACTGGTATCTGGCTTACCATGAACTATGTGCCCAGCTCGGACGGCGCCTTTGCGTCTGTTGAGTACATCATGCGTGATGTCGACTATGGTTGGATTCTGCGCTACATGCATTCCACAGGTGCTTCTGCGTTCTTTGCCGTCATTTACCTGCACATGTTCCGTGCCCTAATGTACGGTTCGTACCGCAAACCAAGGGAGCTGATCTGGATATTTGGTATGACTATCTTCCTGGTACTTATGGCGGAAGGTTTCATGGGCTATGTACTGCCCTGGGGCAACATGTCTTACTGGGGCGCCAACGTAATCGTTAGCCTCTTCGGTGCCATACCATTTATTGGTGAAGACTTGATGGTTTGGATCCAGGGTGACTTCCTAATTTCTGGCGCTACGCTGAACCGTTTCTTTGCCCTGCACGTGGTTGCCTTGCCGCTAGTGTTGGTCTTCCTGGTTTTTCTTCATCTTCTGGCCCTGCACGAAGTGGGTTCAAACAATCCTGATGGTATCGAGATAAAGGAAAACAAAGACGAGAAGGGCATTCCGCTTGATGGTATTCCTTTCCATCCCTACTACAGTGTTCATGACCTTGTAGCCGTGGTTGTCTTTCTGTTCGTGTTCTGTTTCGTTCTGTTCTTCATGCCTGAGATGGGAGGCTACTTCCTAGAATATGCGAACTTCACTGAAGCCGATAACCTAAAGACGCCGGAACATATCGCACCTGTATGGTACTTCACGCCGTTCTACTCAATGCTGCGCGCCGTGACTTATCCGCTCTTTGGTCTTGATGCCAAGTTCTGGGGACTGGTGGTAATGGCAGCGGCCATCGCGATTCTTTTTGTTGTGCCCTGGCTCGACAAGAGCCCGGTCAAATCCATGCGCTACAAAGGCTGGTACAGCCGTATTGCGCTGATGATCTTTGTCGTAAGCTTCATCATCCTGGGTGTGCTGGGCGTTTGGAGCCCAACCGACTCCAGGGCAAAACTGGCGCAGCTTTGTACTGTGCTGTACTTCGCTTACTTCATCTTTATGCCCTGGTACACACGCAAGGAGCAGACTAAGTTGCCGCCGGAGCGTGTGACGGGACGTTTCATTAGCATTCCCCAGCTTGTATTGGCACTGGCACTGATTGCCGGTCTGACTGTATTGCCTCTCATGTCTGTCGCAGCTGAAGCCGAAGTTGAACTGGAGCATGTGGATATGGATCTGCATGACCAGGAATCACTGCAGGCTGGAGCGCAGACTTTCATGAACTACTGTATTGGCTGTCATTCAGCGAAGTACTCACGCTATAACCGCGTGGCAGCAGACCTGGGTATCCCAGAAGAGCTCATGGAAGAATATATGATCTTCGATGAAGACGTAGCCATTGGCGACCTGATGCAAAGCGCCATGTCCGAAGATATTGGTAACAGTGCCTTTGGTATTGCGCCGCCTGACCTGACCCTGGTGGCAAGAGCCCGCGGGACAGACTGGCTTTATGGTTATCTGACTGGTTTTTATGAAGACAACACCAGGCCGTTTGGTGTCAATAACCGTGTATTTGCCAATGTTGGTATGCCGAATGTTCTGGAAAGCCTCCAGGGAATTCAGCACTGTGAAGATGCAGAACACTGCGACCATCTTGTTCATGTAGATGGCACGGGTTCTCTGAGTGAAGAGAGATTTGAAGAGCTTGCCTACAACCTGGTTAACTTTCTATATTACCTAGGTGAGCCCTCAAGGCTGGATCGTCACCGTATTGGTGGCTATGTTCTGCTTTTCCTTGCGTTCCTTGGCGTATTTGCCTGGTTGCTGAATCGTGAATACTGGAAGGACGTAGGCCATTAAGAATTTACCAGGCCTGTTGATTTCGTAGGTTGTCGCTAATAATAATAACTTGTTGAGGCACTAAATTTATGGGAGTTGTCACTAAACGCTCTTCGATGCTTTTTTACTCTGATGGAACTAGCCAGTACAGCCATCGCGTGCGTATCGTCCTGGCAGAAAAAGGTGTCACTGTTGATATTGTCGATGTTGATGAGAATGACAAGCCGGAAGACTTGGCAGATCTGAATCCATACAACAGTCTGCCGACACTTGTGGATCGTGATCTGGTGCTTTACGAACCCAATATCATGATGGAATACCTTGATGAGAGATTCCCCCATCCACCGCTTTTCCCCGTTTACCCGGTGGCTCGTGCCCAGAGTCGTCTCTGGATGCATCGTATAGAAAAAGACTGGTGCGGTATTGTGGACAAGCTTCAGGCAGAAGACGGCACTCCCAGCCAGCTGGATAAGGCAAGAAAAGAATTAAAGGAAAGCATCGTTTCCATTTCACCCATTTTTGCTGAAAAGCCATTCTTCATGAATGAAGAGTTCACTATAGTTGACTGCTGTGTTCTGCCAATTCTATGGCGTCTGTCGGAAATCGGTATAAAGCTGCCGGAAACCAAGACTACCAAGCCGCTAGTAGAGTATAGAGATCGCCTGTTTGATCGTGAATCCGTCCAGGAGAGCCTTTCCGAGCAAGAGAAGGAAATGAAAACGTAGAGAATAGCCCCTGCTGGTAGATCCCCCGGAGGATCCGCTCCATGACAATGACCTCTCATCGGCCTTACATGGTAAGGGCTTTAAATGAATGGATTCTTGAGAATAATTGTACGCCCTATATCCTGGTTAATGCCTACGCCAAGGATGTCCAGGTTCCCCAGAACTATGTAAAGGATGGTCAGATTATACTCAATATTTCCCCGGTAGCGGTTCAAGACCTGACCATTACCAATAACGGTATAGAGTTCAATGGCCGCTTCGGAGGCATCCCCACCCGCGTTTATGTGCCCACACCCGCCGTACTTGGTATTTATGCCAAGGAGAATGGGCAAGGCATGATCTTCGACACCGATGATCCCATCCCCGAGCCTTCCGGTCCTGGGCCGAAGAAGCCCGCCAAGAAAGATTCAGAAAAGTCCAATTCTAGTAGACCCGAGCTTCGAATAGTGAAGTCCTGAGGGTCCGGGAATACTTATTCTGTAGCTGCTGCGCTCACCCAGGCAGTGTTAAAAGTTATTCCCGAACAGCTCAAGTGGCTTCACTACTATCCCCAGGCTCGAAAAAAACTTTTGCCTTGCCTGGCTCTCGCTCGCGACGCTACCTGCGCGTAGCTTTATTGGGAGGGCTAGTGTCTTCAAGGCGAACTTTGTTCATCTAATAATGTTCAAATTTTGGAAGCGTGACGAGCGAAAGCAGATGTAGGCAAAAAAGAAAGCTAGCAAGTAGAGTAAGTGATAACGCTGGCTTTCTTTTTTACGAAGAGATGCTGATCGTAATAGCTACAGCATAAGGGAGAAGCAAAAATTAATTAATATATTCAAAGGCGCGGACTACTTTTGTCACTCCTTTGGTGTTGCTTACCACATTGACTGCCGTATTTGCCTCTTCCTGGGTAAGCAATCCCATAAGATAAACCACGCCGTTTTCGGTGACGACCTTGGTCCTCATCCCGCTGACCTCAGCATCAGCGAGCATCAGCGTTTTGATCTTGGCTGTCAGCCAGGCATCGTTGCTCCTGGAAAGGAAGGTAGTGGCGCCAGCAACCTCCAGTTCATTGTAGACCTCCTTGACGCGGGAGCTCGATGTTCTGGCAACGCGTGTGGCTAGGTTCTTAATGTCCTGGGAAGGGACCTGCCCGACTAGCAGAACCGTACCGTTAAAACTGACTACGTTGATGTGTGCTTTTTTCAGCTGTTCGTCTGCGGCATTCAGGTTGACCTTGATGACGGTCTCGATGCTGTTGTCATCAACCACAGCGCCCATTGAACGACTGCCGCGGTTTTCCTCTATGCCTTCATTACCGGTAGTAGCACTTATCACAGAGGCGCAGCTGCTGATAAATCCGATTAGCGTGAGCAAAAATCCAAAGCGAAGCAATAACATTTATTCCCCTCCGAATAATTGGGTGTCGATCAAATCACAAAGACAGTGAATTACCAGCAAATGTACTTCCTGGATACGTGCAGTGCTTGTTGAAGGCACACAAATTTCAATATCGCCCTCTTTTAACAGTTCGCGCATATTACCGCCTCCCTTGCCGGTCAGCTGAACAATAATCATGCTGCGGTCATGCGCTACCTTTATTGCCTTAATGACATTAGGCGAATTCCCGCTGGTAGAAATGGCAAGCAGGATATCGCCGGACTGGCCTAAAGCGCGCACCTGTTTGGAAAAGATTTCCTCGTAGGAGTAGTCATTGGCAATAGAGGTCAGTGTTGATGTGTCGGTAGTAATGGCAATGGCAGGTAGGGGTGGGCGTTCCATTTCAAAACGGTTTAGCAGTTCTGCAGAGAAGTGCTGTGCATCGCCTGCAGATCCGCCATTACCGCAGCTTAGAATCTTTTTCTCCTGGGTCAGCGCCTGAACCATGGCGTCGGCTGCTTCTGTAATGAAAGGGGTCAGTGCTTCCATGGCCTGCATCTTGGTTTCGATGCTGGCGGCGAAATGCTGTTTGACGCGGTCCTGGTAGCTCATAAGTGGTAAATATTATAAATGAGGTTCTGATTGAAAAGCATTTTTAATCTAGCGGTAATTCAGTTTGCGGTCATTTAATTCGATACCGACTACATCTAGCCGGCACGGCATTCTGTTGCCATGCTTGTCTTTTTGCAAGTAATGTTTGGCAGAAAGGCGGGTTTTTGCCTGTTTTTTCGCTGTTACGGATGCAACGGCGTAGCCGTATAGTGCGGTTGTTCGATAGCGCACTTCTACAAAGACCAGGGTTTGCCTGTTCATGGCAATGAGATCAACTACCCCGAATCGGCAATGATAATTACAGGCCAGGGTTTTCAGCTCGCGCCTGGTAAGATAGCGCCTAGCTTTTTTATAGTAGGCGCCGCTGCCTGGGCTGTGTTTTCTTAGAATGAAGTCGCACATTCTGGAAATCATGGGACCCTTCTTGGCCCCACGTTGCTTAAGGCTAGGGTGAAGCTGCATCCAGTTGAGCAAGGCCGTCAGTAACCCTCGCCCATGTAAGTTCCCGAATAATGTTATTGTTATCGGTGAGCCGCAGCAGGCCCGTAGCGCCATAAATCTGGCTGTCAGGAGCGGTCTGCAGTTGTTTCAGTCTTGGATACAGCCTGAAGGCATCTATACCAAAAGCCTGTAGACGCAGAGTCAGTGCATTGTTCTGTGGAAAGAGCTGAGTGGCCTTGGCTTTTAATTCATCCTCAAAGCTCAACAGCCAGGGACTGTCCCCAAAAACGACACCGTTCAGGTCATTATCGACCAGCGGCCTTGGCAGGCCGGAATAGATATCCTGACTGCCATATACAGGAATGTCACCAGCGTAGAGGTAGGCGAGGGTCGGATTAATTTGTCGGGCAGGTCCAGGCTCAGCGATCAGAAAGATCATGTCTATATCCTGGCGGCGACGCTGGGTGAAAACCAGTTCCTCGCCGATCAGGTTGCTGACCGCTTTCATTCGTGTTTGACTGTCATTAATGTCCAGCAGACTTGATACAACACCGGTGTAATTCTCTCTGAACGCTTCCTCCGCGACGATATGTCCGCCCAGTGCCAACCAGTGTGCCTTGAAGCTTTGCTTCTTCCTTTCGTAGAAATCATCCAACGTGATAGCGGGGCTAAGAATAGCGGCATAGCGATGTCCGTCCTGCCACGCCCGCTCGGCAATCTGAATGGCTTCGTTTTCTGGAGACAGTGCAAACTGGAATAGGTTGTCAGAAAGAGGCCTTGAGCCTTCAATATTATTAAGGGCTAGGGTGGGCACCGGCAGTCCGCGTTCCTTATGAAGCACTTCAACGTTTTCTTTTAGAAGTGGCCCGATAACCATTTCTGCACCTTCAGCCACGGCCCGGTTATAGACACTGAGGATACTGTCTGTTTTTGACGTCTC
The DNA here is from genome assembly GCA_009922595.1 of Gammaproteobacteria bacterium. Taxonomy (GTDB): domain Bacteria; phylum Pseudomonadota; class Gammaproteobacteria; order Pseudomonadales; family Pseudohongiellaceae; genus Eutrophocola. The sequence goes on from RFVC01000001.1 coordinate 54,071, forward strand.
ATAAACACGGATAAGCGGGACCTTCCCGCCACTCTGCATCACGTCGTAGTAAGCACTCATGAAACCATCACGGATCACGATGCCAGGCTGCGAGTCTATCGGCAGTAAAAGAGCAATGGTCTGGGGACGCTCCGCAGCCATGGTCTCAACCAGTTTGAGTGCCTGAGGCATGTAAGCCAAGGCAGGATGTCTTGTCCAGGTGGACTGCCAGCGTTCCAGCTCAGCAAGCTGGCGGTCAAGGTTGTACTGGTAGGCTTTGCCGATTACTGCAAGCTTATACCATCCCTGGAATTCATAACGGCGCTCGCTGTTGGCCAATGACGTCAATGTGTCTGCATCGAGGGCGGTGAGCGTATTCCAGATGTTTTCATGGTTATGCGTAATCATGCTCACAGGAATAATTTGATCGGCATGAATTCGCTCGCTGGCACTGGCAAGCATGTCACCCGTTTTTTGATAAAGCTCGGCACGCAGCAAACGGATTGGCATTTGCTTGTTGTCTGGGAGTTGCGGCAGTTGATCGAAACGGGAATTGGTCAGTATCTGCAGCGCAAGCTCCGACTGGCCATATTCTAGGTAGAGCTGAGCTCGCAACATCATGATATTAAGCGCCAGCTCGAGTGGAGCCGGACGGGTATCCAGTGAGTCAAGCAGTTCAAGTGCATCATTGACTCGTTCCATACTGACCAGCATGTTGGCTGCCTGGTACATTATTCTTTCTTTTTCAGGGCTGGTAGCGGCCACCCCCCGGGAAAGCAGGGCCTGTAAGGCAGCTTCACCGCTATTAAGCTGGCTGCTGCTGAGACTGGAAATGCTGCTGGCATTATCGCTGTTTGGCGTTGATGCACAGCCTGACAGGAGCATTATCAGCAGTATTAATACCCACCGCATGCCCGCTGTTACTTCAGCTGGTCTGAATTGAAGGCTCATGGTCATAATCATGATTAGGATAGTATATCCTCGATCACTTGTGGCAACATTGTCACCCCTTTTGTTTATGGAATACAGGAAGAATCATGGCGTTAACTCCATCGAACATGCTGCCACTGGGAACAAAGGCACCGGCTTTTTCTCTTCCCTCAACGAATCACGAAACTGTCTCACTCGCAGATTTTAACAATGCCGAGTTACTGCTGGTTGCCTTTATCTGCAACCACTGCCCCTTTGTTAAACACATCCGTTCTGAGTTTTCTGCCATGGCGAATGAATATCTGCCAAAAGGGGTGGCTGTTGTCGCCATAAGTTCCAATGATGTTGTAGCTTATCCGGACGACAACATGGAAAACATGATTAGGGTAGTCGCCGAGGTGGGCTACCATTTTCCTTACCTGTTGGATGAAAGCCAGGAGGTTGCCCGTGCTTATGATGCTGCCTGTACACCGGACTTTTATCTTTTTGACCGAGACAGGGCGCTTATTTACCGGGGGCAAATGGATAAAAGTCGGCCAGGCAACGATATTCCGGTTAGCGGAGTGGACCTCAGGGCTGCGATAGATGCCGCGTTGGCCGGCAATGCGGTGCCGGAGGAACAGTCGCCAAGCGTAGGTTGTAATATCAAGTGGAAGCCCGGAAATGAGCCCGGTTGAAAAAGGCTGTCTTTATATCGTTGCGACCCCCATCGGTAACCTCGACGATATTACCTATCGTGCTGTCCAGGTTCTGCAAGAAGTTGATGCCATAGCCGCAGAAGATACCCGTCACAGTAAAAAACTGATGCAGCACCTGGGTGTAACAACGCCTCTTATTGCCCTGCATGAACATAACGAAAATGCACTGTCTGAAAAAATTATCAAGCGGTTGGAGCGGGGTGAAAGCCTGGCACTGATAAGTGATGCCGGGACTCCACTGATCTCTGATCCTGGTTTTCCCCTCGTGAACCAGGCGCATAAGGCAGGGCTGAAAATTATTCCTGTTCCAGGCGCCAGCAGCTTACTGGCCGCGCTGTCTGTTTCTGGACTGCCAACTGACCGTTTTGTTTTTGAGGGTTTTTTACCCTCAAAGAAAACAGCCAGGCAGAACAGGCTAAGGGAACTGGAAAAAGAAACTCGGACACTTATATTGTTTGAGACGCCTCATCGGATTACAGTCGCCCTTGCTGACCTTGCAGAGGTTTTGGGTGAGGACCGTGAAATATTTATCGCCAGGGAACTGACAAAAACACACGAGGAAGTGATAAGGAGTTCAGTCGGCCAGGTGTTGGAAGCAGCCAGCTCGGGAGCGCTGCAGGAACGGGGAGAGTTTGTGCTCGTGCTAGCCGGTAATGGCAATAAACAGTCAGCCATTGATGACCAGGCATTAAAGATTTTTGACTTGCTGTTGAAAGAGCTGCCGCTCAAGACATCAGCATCATTAGCAGCAAAAGTCACTGGGCTAAAAAGAAAAGATTTTTACAACGAAGGGCTGAAAAAATCCCGTAAATGAATAGAAAGCCAGGGGGTTAATTGCTTGCCTCCTGGCTCTCTGTTTTCACTCACGCTGATTATGATGCGCTTTTCTCAGCCAGCAGTTCAGTGTTTGCCTCAGAAAATTTAACCCGTGTAAACTCTTCAGCCGTGTAGCCATTGCAGACCAGATCCTGGGTGACCGCCCTTAGGCTACGCTTTTCGGTACCTGGCGGGTACAGCTCATTAACTTCTTTGGTCAGGGCTTCCGGATTATAGTAGACAATCGCTAGGCAAACCTGCTCCAGTTTTTCTTGTGAAACCCTTGGCATTGTTATAGCCATTGATAGCGATGAAAAAAGAGCTGTGTCTAAAATTACGTTCACCTTGATAGAAGTTTTCAAATCATGCCCTCATGAATTCTTAGCCATTATTTTAAAAGCACTTTTGTTTAAAAAAATTGTTCTGAACAAGTCGGCTTTGTGATTAAAGACGACAGTCAGCACAAGTGAGTTTGAAAAAAATATTTTGTAAAAAGTTTCTGAAAACGGTTTAAAAAAATCAGTGAACTGTCTATTTACTCCAAAAAGGTAATTAAGTAATCTGCTGCCATGAGTTGGCCAGGCAATCGCTGTTGTTTTTAAACAGCAGAGGAAAGTCCGGGCTCCACAGAGCACAGTGCCAGGTAACGCCTGGGGGGCGCGAGCCTACGGAAAGTGCAGCAGAAAATATACCGCCCTACATGCCTTAACCGGCATGAGGGTAAGGGTGAAATGGTGCGGTAAGAGCGCACCGCATGGGTGGTAACACGCCATGGCGAGGTAAACCCCACTGGGAGCAAGGCCAAATAGGGATCCAATGGTGTGGCTCGCACTGGATTCGGGTAGGCTGCTTGAGCAGACTGGTGACAGACTGCCCAGATGAATGATTGCCCTCGACAGAACCCGGCTTATGGCCAACTCTTCATTCTAATTTATCGCAAAATTCACCCCTGAATTTTTCTCTTCCGCGAAAGCAGGCAGTAAGTGCCTACTTTGCGCGAGATTATCCCTGGTTTCGATAAACAAAAACGGTCTTCGGTTTACTAATTTATTCTTGAAACAGTCTAATTTTCGGCATTTCGAACTAAAGCTTGAAATCTTGAACCAACAAATATAAGCTCATGATCTGTGTCAAGCCTCCAGTGCAGTGTCACATTGCAGCAAAGAACCAGTCAGCCCCTTCTCAGATCCAGAGAAAACGGACTTTTCTCAAAAAAAACCAAAAAAATTCAAGGTCATAAAAAACTTAAGATATTACTTTAAGTTTAATCCATAGCTGCATGTAAATCTTAAATATTCCCAAATATTTCTTAAGCCATTTTTGAGCATTTTCGACGCTTTTCGACGCATTTAGGTTCATTTTCCACTCAAAATAGGCCCATTAAGTGCTTGATTTGTTGGAATTCTCTCCCTATAGTGCGCAGAAAGTGGCATGAAGTAGCAGAATGTGGGTTTTTATGGGTACGTATGGAGATTAGCGATGCTCCATCCCAAAACCTGACTCCTTTCTGCAGTTTTTCTTTCCATAACAATAAATACAGAACAGCTAACACACAGCGTAGGTAAAAACAGTGTTATTTCGTGGATTGAATTCAATAAATCTCGATGCGAAGGGGCGTATGGCCATTCCTTCTCGCTATCGGGGCACTATTGATGATCATTGCCACGGAAAGATGGTTATCACCATCGAAGCCACGGATGGTGAATGTCTCGTTATCTATCCTCTGAATGAGTATGAAGAAATCCAGCGCAAGGTGGAAGCATTGCCGAGCTATTCCGCCATAAGCAAACGCCTCAAAGGACTCTTCATTGGTCATGCTACTGACGTTGAGCTGGACAGCAGCGGCAGAATCCTCGTGCCACCAACCCTTAGATCTTATGTGGCTCTTGAAAAGAAAGTAGTCCTGGTGGGGCAGGGGAAGAAATTTGAGTTGTGGGATGAAGATGCATGGAATGCCATGCGTGAAAGCTGGCTGAACCAGGAGCCTTCAGAAGAAGAAATACCGGAAGAGATAAAAGGTCTGTCCCTGTAGTGACGGAATTAACGCATCAATCTGTTTTGTTGGAACAAGCAGTTGATGCGCTGGTAACCGACCCAGACGGTTTTTACATCGACGGGACGTTTGGTAGGGGAGGACACAGCCGCTTCATTCTGGAGCGGTTGTCGCAAGCAGGAAGGCTGCTGGTCATCGACAAAGACCAGGAAGCTATAGAAGAAGCGATTGGATTGCAGGAGCAGGATGAGAGAGTAATCGTGGCGCATCAAAGCTTTGCAGGCATAGAGGAGCTCGCTGATACCTACGGTGTCAGCGGCAAGGTAGCCGGCGTCCTCCTGGACCTGGGTGTGTCCTCTCCCCAGCTTGATGTTGCGGCACGCGGCTTCAGTTTCTCAAAACCAGGCCCCCTCGATATGCGCATGGACACCAGGCAGGGGCAGACAGCAGCTCAATGGTTGGCAGAGGCGTCAGAAGAAGAAATTGCCAACGTGATTTTTGAATACGGTCAAGAAAAGTTCTCGCGCCGTATGGCCAGGGCTATCACCCGCGAAAGAGAAGAGCGCCCTATTACAGACACACTGCAGCTCGCGGAGCTGATCAAACAGGCCAACCCGGCCTGGGAAAGACACAAGCACCCTGCAACAAGAGCATTCCAGGCAATTCGAATTTTTATCAACAGTGAATTGAAGGACCTTGAAAAGGCCCTGGCTGGAATCGTTGAGGTGCTCAAGACCGGCGGACGAATGGTGGTGATCAGTTTTCATTCGCTGGAGGACAGACTGGTTAAACAGTTTATCAGCAGGCAGGAAAAGGGTGATGACTATCCGCGGGATATGCCGGTTACCCAGTCCCAGCTAAACCCGGCGTTAAAGCGGGTAGGCAAACCTTTAAAAGCTGATTCTGGTGAGTTGGAAGACAACGTACGTGCACGCAGTGCAGTGCTGAGGGTTGCTGAAAAAACAGCATAAACCATGGTGATAAAGAGCAAAACCCAAGTAAAAAGTCGCCCGATTACCTTGAAGACCATGGCGCACCTGGTCGTTCTGCTCATGCTGACCACTGTCTCGGCCACCGGCGTCATTTACTCAACGCATAAGAGCCGCTACCTGCTGAATGAACTGCGGCAGCTGGAAAGGCAAAGGAACAACCTGCAGGTCGAGTGGGGGCAGCTGCTGCTTGAACAGAGCAGCCTGGTCGCACAAGGCCGTATTGAAAACCTGGCAATAGCTGAGTTGGGCATGAAAATCCCGACCGTGGAGAACGTGGTGGTAGTGACAGGTGACTGACACTTACGTAATTCATAAACAGCCCCTCTGGAGACTCTGTTTTGTCTCCATGGCAGCTATCACACTTCTGAGTATCATCACCTGGAAAATCCTGGACCTGCAGGTCCTGAACAACGAAGTGCTGCAGGAGCAGGGAAACCGACGCACTGTTCGCAATGACCTCATCAATGCTCACCGGGGCAATATTGTTGACAGAAACGGGCAGGCGCTTGCCGTAAGCACACCCGTGCAATCACTCTGGCTCAACCCCCGAGAAATTCTGCCAAATCCCGAAGCCTGGAATAAGCTTGTGCCGGCCATGGCATCAATAAATGTTAATACAGATGTTTTGTGGAACCGGATCCAGCAAAACGCTGAGCGGGAATTCATGTACATCAAGCGCCGCCTGCCGCCACTGGATGCACAGGCCATACTGGACCTGAGGATTCCCGGCGTTTACGCGCAGGAGGAATACAAACGCTTTTATCCCCTCGGAGAAGTTGCTGTCCATGTCATTGGACTGACCAACAGCGATGATGTTGGCCAGGAGGGTCTTGAGCTTGCTTACGAGGAATGGCTGAAGGGCACTCCCGGCTCAAAACAGGTTCTAAAGGATCGTCGCGGCGGCATCATTCGTGAGGTCAGAATTAATGAAACAGCTGAGCCTGGAAAAGACCTGGTGCTCAGCCTGGACAGCCGCATCCAGTTCCTTGCCTACAAGGCCCTTAAAGAGGAAGTGACTCACCGGCGCGCTTCGGCAGGCACAGCGGTCGTGGTTGATGTCGGTACCGGTGAAGTGCTCGCCATGGTGAGTCAGCCGTCCTACAACCCTAATAACCGCATTAATCTGACCGATGAGGCTATGCGCAACAGGGCTCTCGTGGATTTGCTTGAGCCGGGTTCAACTGTCAAACCGTTCACAATAACTGCAGCGCTGGAAAGTGGGCTTTTTGATACCACCAGCATTATCGATACCAGTCCGGGCTACATCATGGTTGATGGGCAGACCAAGAAAGATCCTGTGAATTACGGGAAAGTCGATCTTGAAAAAATCATCACCAAGTCCAGCCAGGTCGGCGCCATCAAGCTTGGCCTCGCCATAGGTGAGGGGCAGATGCTCGACGTACTGTCCCGGGTGGGCTTTGGAACTGCAATTGGCACAGGCTTTCCCGGCGAAACTTCCGGTGTACTGCCCAACCATTCGCGCTGGAGTAAATCCGATATCGCAACCCTGGCCTATGGATATGGCTTCCAGGTTACCCCCCTCCAAATTGCGCAGGCGTATATGATTTACGCCAATAAAGGCATCAAAAAGCCTGTCACGCTGTTAAAGACTAATGGCCCTGTGACGGGTAACCGGGTCCTCAGCGAAGAGCTTGCTGTCACTGTTAGCACCATGATGGAGACAGTAGTTAACACGGAACTTGGCGGCACCGGAATCCGCGCCGCTATCCCTTCCTACCAGGTGACCGGAAAAACCGGGACAGCCTGGTACTACAACGTTGGCGGCGGGTACGACAATGAAAACTACAACTCCTACTTTGCTGGATTCGTCCCCGCGCGAGACCCCCAGATTGTTGTTGTCGTGACAATCCATGAGCCCAAGGGCGAAGAATACGGCGGCGGCCAGGTCTCAGCACCAGTCTTTTCAAAGATAGCAGCAGGGGCAATGCGCATTCTAAATGTGCCGCCGGACAGTGAAAACTCTGTAAACAGCCAGATCAGTATGACCGGGAGGCTGCCCGACCATAATCAATCCAATCAATGGAGAGACTTGTGAACACGGCAGAAATCATGGCGAGACAGATGAGACTTTCAGAATTACTGGCTGAGGAAGTCAGCATTGCTGACAGCATGGATGTTGAGTTGACCGGTATAGAAAACGACTCACGGCGAATTGATCAGGGTGACCTGTTCTTGGCCTACAAGGGTGCAAGCAATGATGGAAGATCGTTCGTTGATGTTGTTATCGCGAATGGAGCAGCTGCAGTAATCGTGGAGGCAGACGAAACCTGGAATGAAATAGAAATCAGGGAAGGGGTGCCCGTCATTCCGGTAGAAAAACTTGCCACCAAGATCGGCAAGATTGCAGCCAGGTTTTTTGATTATCCGGCAGCAGCCCTCTGGCTTGTGGGGATTACCGGTACCAACGGTAAAACCAGCTGCTGCCAGTTTATCGGTGAATGTTTTTCCGGTCTTGGGTACAAGTGCGGCATCAGCGGCACGTTGGGAAACGGCATTTACGGTGAACCTTATGCCCATGATGAGACAGGGCCTGGCACAACGCCTGATGCCATCAAGGTGCAAACTATTTTTGAAGAGATAAGATTTAGAAACGCTGACCAGATGATTATGGAAGTGTCATCTCACGGACTCAGTCAGAACCGTGTCAACGTCAGCGAATTCAATGTTGCCGTTTTTACTAACCTGAGTCGTGATCATCTTGATTATCATGGTGGTATGAAGGTCTACGGTGATGAAAAGCGTAAATTATTTCTCAGCCCGAATCTTGAAATATCCGTGGTTAACATGGATGACATGTTCAGTGCGAAGATTCTCAACAGCCTGGCCAAAAATGTAAAAAGTTTTACCTACAGTCTGCATAACCCCAAAGCAGATGTGTTTCCCCGGGCGCTTGAATTCAAGCGCTCGGGTTTTTCTATGGATGTGGTTACGCCATGGGGTGAAGGACAGTTCGGCAGCGCCCTAGCGGGATCATTCAATGTCAGCAACCTGCTTGCGGTGCTTACAACAGTTATGGCAACCGAGGCAGAAAAAGCAGATTTTAACTTTGAAAAAACTTTGGCAGCCGTCTCTAAAGTCACGCCGGTCAAGGGAAGGATGGAAATACTTAATGACCACCCAGTCTCTGTTGTTGTTGATTATGCCCACACACCTGATGGGCTGAAAAATGCTCTGGCTGCGCTTAAGCAGCACTACAAAGGCAATATCTGGTGCGTGTTTGGCTGCGGTGGTGACCGGGACAAGGGCAAAAGACCTCTCATGGCCGAGATCGCCGAGAAGGGTGCAAACAAGCTGATCATTACTGATGACAACCCCCGCAACGAGGACTCCTCCGAAATTATCAGGCATATCCAGGCCGGGTTAAGTGGTGAAGCTGAAGTGGTTGTGGAAAGCGACAGGGCCAAGGCAATTGATTACGCCGTGAGCCACGCTAGTGAAGGGGATGTAGTACTGATTGCCGGCAAGGGACACGAGGAATACCAGGATGTGGCCGGCAGTCGCATGGTGTTCAGTGATGTAAAGCAGGCACGGGTCAGTCTGAACAAGCGTTTTAAAGATAAGTAGTAGGTACAGGAACATAAAGTGATCGGAACAGTGAGTTTGCAGGAAGTGCAGAAAAAAACCGGAGGGGTTCTCTCCGGTGATGCTAGTTTCTCTGCTGTTTCTATCGACACTAGAACCCTTCAGCCGGGTGATCTATTCGTTGCTCTCAAGGGTCCGAATTTTAACGGCAATGAATTCGTAGCACGGGCCACCGAGCAGAAAGCCAGTGCTGTGGTTGTCAGTGAAGATGTTGAAACAACACTGCCCATGCTAAAAGTGGACGACACACACAAAGCCTTGGGATTAATCGGCAATCTTAATCGATCACTGGCAAGTGCCTGCGTCATTGCGCTGACCGGGAGCCAGGGTAAAACATCGGTAAAGGAAATGACGGCCTCGATTCTGGGCGAATGCGGTAACGTCATGATGACCCAGGGAAATCTCAATAATGACCTGGGTGTTCCGCTGAGCCTGTCCCGAATTGATGAAGACAATGATTTTTGCGTGATTGAAATGGGCGCCAATGGGCCAGGCGAAATTGCGTACATGGTAGGACTGGCCCAGCCACGCATTGGACACATTACCTGTATCGCCGGGACACATCTCGAAGGTTTTGGCGACCTTGATGGTGTGGCCAGGGCCAAGGGTGAAATCTGGCAGGGTATCGAGGAAGGCGGCATAGCCATTGTGAATCTTGATGATGCCTATGCGCCGCAGTTCATAGAACAGATCAATCAGCAGGCAGGCAATCGCACCGTTGTGACGGTTAGCGGGCATGGCAAGCCCGATGCAGATTACCGGGCGAGCAATATAGAAATGAAAGCGCTCGAAGGTATCCGCTTTGTGCTGGAGTCCCAAAAGGGCAATGCAGAAATCAGTCTGACCGTGCCGGGTTACCACAATGTCAGCAATGCCCTGGCAGCTGCCGCCATGGCTATGTCGGCAGGCGCGGAACTTGAACATGTCAAAGCAGGGCTTGAAATGTACACGCCAGTGAAGGGCCGCATGTGCATAGTAAAGGGCATTAGCGGCTCTACAGTGATTGATGATACCTATAACGCCAGCCCTTCATCTTTTAGTGCGGCGATAGATGTGCTTACCAATAGCGTGGGTAAGACCATAGTCGTTATGGGTGACATGGCCGAACTTGGTGCTGAAGAGGAATCAGGTCATCGCGAAATAGGGGCTTATGCCCGTGAACAGGGCGTGCACGTTTTCATCGCCGTGGGGGAATTGAGTCGAATGGCCGTTGAGGCCTACGGCGAAAGCGGTGTTTTCCTTGAAAACCGTGACGGTTTCCTGGCATTGATTTCGCCCTTGCTGGACGAATCGACAACGGTATTGGTGAAGGGTTCGAGAAGTCAGTCCATGGAGGAGCTGGTAGCCCAGATCAGGGAGGAAATTGAATGAAAACCAATTTCCAGACAACGGATAAAACAGGGGAGAGTCCATTCTAATGCTGCTATTCCTGACCGAATATCTGTTCCAGTTCAATCCTGACTTCCAGGTTTTCCAGTACCTGACAGTTCGGGGAATTCTTGCGATCCTAACATCGATGGCCCTGTCATTGCTTATTGGTCCTTACATGATCACGCGCCTGAACCATCACCAGATTGGACAGGTTGTTCGCGATGATGGTCCAGAAAGCCATTTCAGCAAGGCGGGTACGCCGACCATGGGTGGCGCCCTAATTCTGATCAGCATCCTTGCGAGCTGCCTGCTGTGGGGCGATCTCAGAAATCCCTACGTTTGGGTGGTGATCCTTGTCACTGCAGCCTCGGGTGCTGTGGGATGGGTGGACGACTACCGCAAGATCTTTGAGCAGAATCCTAAGGGTCTCTCACCGCGCTGGAAATATTTCTGGCAGTCACTGATTGGACTGGGCGCCTCAGTCTACCTTTACAGCATCGCCGCTGCGCCTGCAGACACGCAATTGTTTGTCCCGTTTTTCAAGGATTTTGCGCTAGCACTTGGGCCGTTCTATATCGTCATTGCCTATTTCATGATCGTCGGCTTCAGCAATGCCGTGAACCTGACTGATGGGCTTGATGGGCTCGCTATTCTTCCCACGGTCATGGTGGCCGCGGCACTGGGCATTGTTGCCTACCTGACCGGTAACGTAGTTTTTTCTGACTATCTCAATATTCCCTATATAGATGGCGCAGGTGAGCTAGGCATTTTCTGCGGCGCGCTGGCGGGGGCAGGACTCGGCTTTCTCTGGTTCAATACATACCCGGCCCAAGTCTTCATGGGTGATGTCGGGGCGCTGGCCCTTGGCGCCTCGCTCGGCGTTGTCTCCGTGATTGTTCGTCATGAAATAGTGCTAATCATCATGGGCGGTGTCTTTGTGATGGAAACGCTCTCTGTGATTTTGCAGGTGGCGTCTTTCAAGTTAACCGGAAAGCGCATTTTTCGCATGGCGCCTCTGCACCATCACTTTGAATTAAAAGGCTGGCCGGAGCCCAGAGTCATCGTCCGATTCTGGATTATCACGGTCATCCTGGTGTTGTTCGGGCTGGCAACACTGAAACTACGATAACCGAGAGTGGCTGCAGCAATTGATGCGCATGGCAAATGACAAAATGAAAGTAATTGTCGGTCTTGGAAAGACCGGGCTTTCCTGTGCGCGTTTCCTTGCCAGCCGCAATGAAAAATTCAGGGTAGTTGATACCCGACAGAATCCGCCTGGACTGCAACAGCTGAAGACTGAATGTCCTGAATTTGAAGCCGAACTCGGCCCATTCAATGAAGAGACATTTATGAATGCTGCCCAGTTGATTGTCAGTCCAGGCGTGGACCAACAAATGCCGGTACTGCGAAAAGCCATCGATAGCGGTTTGCCGGTAACCGGTGATGTCGATATGTTTGCCAGGGAAGTGCAGGCACCGGTTATTGCCATCACCGGCTCGAATGCGAAAAGCACCGTGACCACGTTGGTAGGCGAGATGGCCAGGGCGGGCGGTTTGAATGTTTCCGTGGCCGGCAACATAGGGCTGCCAGTGCTTGACGCCCTGATGCAGCAGCCTGCCAGCCTCTATGTACTTGAGCTGTCAAGCTTTCAGTTGGAAACAACGTCAGACCTGGGTGCCGAAGTGGCAAGCGTGCTTAACATGAGCCTTGATCACATGGACAGGTATGACTCCATGCAGGCTTACCGTAATGCCAAGCACAGAATTTTTGAGGCTTGCCGGCAGGCGGTTATCAATGATGACGACCCCATGAGCAGCGCTGAACTGCCTGAAGACGTGAAGCAGTGGCATTTCTCGTTTGAGCAGGAGTCTGCCGAGTTTAATGTCAGTAAAGGATTCATTGCTTTTAATGATTCGCCGCTGATGCCTGTATCTGCACTCAGGATCCCGGGTTCACACAACGTGGCCAATGCACTTGCAGCGCTGGCACTCGGGCATGCAGCGGGTTTCTCGATGTCGGCAATGCTGAATACTCTGAGAACTTTTGAAGGCCTGCCACATCGCTGTCAGTGGGTTGCCGATAGGGAAGGTGTCAACTGGTACAACGACTCCAAGGGCACCAATGTGGGAGCCTGTATTGCTGCCATCAACGGCCTCGCAGGAAAAGGCAGGATCATTCTTCTGGCTGGTGGCCAGGGCAAAGACGCTGACTTTTCTGCCCTGAATGACCCTCTTTCAGCGCACTCGAAGCTGGCCATTCTCTTTGGTGAAGATGCAGCATTAATAAAAGAAGCAATAGAGCACTCAGTAGTAACGCTCATCGTGTCTTCCATGGAAGAGGCGGTGAGCCTGGCCGACGAAAAGGCAGATGCCGGCGATGTGGTTCTACTGTCACCCGCATGTGCCAGTTTTGACATGTTCAGCAACTTTGAAGAGCGTGGCGATGTATTCACGCAATGCGTCAGGGAGTTGCACTGATTATGCAGGCTGTCATGCAACGTCAACATGCGAATGAGCCCATGCTGGATCCATGGCTGGTTATTTTCACGCTGCTAATTCTCATGTTCGGGGTGGTCATGATGACCTCGGCATCGGTGGAAATCGGGGCAAGCCTTTATGACGACCCGTTTTATCACCTCAAGAAACAGGTCATTTTTATTTTCATGGGCATGATAGGAGCCGCAATACTCATCAACATACCCGTGTGCTGGTGGGAGCGGGGCAGCAACCTGCTGTTTGCCCTCGCTATTTTAATGCTGACGCTGGTCCTGGTTCCTGGGGTGGGGCATACCGCAGGAGGCGGAACGCGTTGGATCAATCTCGGTTTTATGACTCTCCAGGTATCGGAGCCGGCCAAGATTTGCATCGTTTTCTTTATGGCGGGCTTGCTGAGCAGGCATCACGGTTATATTTGCGGCAGCCTCAAGGGTTTTGCTGTGCCCCTGGCGCTGATGATGCTGCCAGTAGCCCTGCTGTTGCTTGAGCCTGATTTTGGTGCCGTCGTGGTCATCATGTTTGCAGTTATGGCCATGCTGTTTCTAGCCGGTGCAAGGCTGTGGCATTTCCTGCTGGCCGCTTTCCTACTGGCAGGAGCCGGTGCGGCCCTGATATTCACCTCGGGCTATCGCATGCGTCGCGTCATGTCGTACCTGCAAGCCCTGAATGATCCTTTTCATGAAGATATCGTTTTTGATTCTGGTTACCAGCTGGCCCAGGCTCTGATCGGTTTTGGGCGTGGTGAGTGGTTTGGCATGGGGCTCGGCAACAGTATTCAGAAAATGTACTTCCTGCCCGATGGGCATACTGACTTCATCATTGCCATTATCGCCGAGGAACTTGGTGTGATTGGCGTCCTTGCACTTCTCCTGCTGTTTGCGGCTTTTATCTACCGAATACTGAAGCTGGCCAGGAAGAGCGAGAAAAATGGTAATTTTTTTTCTGCCTACGCGGCCTATGGCCTGGCTTTTATTTTTATCGGCCAGATCGTGATCAACGTCTCCGTCAATATTGGTTTACTGCCCAACAAGGGGCTGACACTGCCATTTGTCAGTTCCGGTGGGTCAAGTTTGCTTACGTGTATCGCCATGGTGGCGTTCCTAGTTCGTATCGACATGGAAAGCCGGAAGCCCATGGCAAGAAATTCAGCGGTTGTGGCCTTAGCAAAACAGTGATGAGTGATAACGCCAACAAGAAGATACTGATTATGGCCGGAGGTACGGGTGGACACGTGTTCCCTGCGCTCAGCATCGCTGAATACTTGCAGTCGCAGGGCGTACAGGTGGAATGGCTGGGCACACGCCAGGGCCTGGAGGCAACAGTAATTCCCAAGACCAGTATTCCGCTTCACTACATATCCGTTTCGGGTTTGAGAGGTAGCAGTCTCGGACGCAAACTGCTGGCGCCGATTGTGCTTTCTGCCGCCGTCGTGCAGTCACTAGTCAAGGTAATGCAAGTCAAGCCGAGCTGCGTTCTGGGCATGGGCGGATTTGTTTCCGGGCCAGGAGGGCTGGCCGCCTGGCTGTTGCGAAAGAAACTGCTTATTCATGAGCAAAACGCCATTGCCGGACTAACCAATCAGCTGCTCTTTCCACTGGCTTCAACTGTCATGGAAGCCTTTCCAGGCGCCTTTGCCCGCAAGAGAGAGCTTAGCGGCAACAGTTTTATGAAAGGACTCATCAAGGCTGACAATACCATCGTGGTAGGCAACCCTGTCAGGCAGGACATTGTTAACCTGTCTCAAGATGTGAATTCAAGAAATGCGCACCTGCGTATTCTTGTGATTGGCGGCAGTCTTGGGGCAGTAGCAATAAATCGGGCAGTGCCAGCGATGCTGGCCTTGATGAATATCGAAGAAAGACCGGAAATTAGGCACCAGTGCGGCAGCCGAAACCTAGAAGAAACCAGGGCTGCTTACGAGAAAAACGGGATGGGGCTGACAGAGACGATCTCGGTAAAGGCTTTTATCGATGATATGGCCAGCGCATACCGGTGGGCCGACCTTATCATTGCCCGTGCCGGGGCCATGACAGTGTCAGAAATTGCCGCCGCTGGCCTGGCATCTATTCTCATTCCTTACCCTTACGCGGTTGATGACCATCAGACTATAAATGCAGATTACCTCCTGAGGGCAGGTGCGGCAGAAGTTATTCAGCAGGAAGACTTGACCCCGGATAGCCTGCTGGCGGCAGTCAAAAAATTCATGCTGGATGCGAACTACTTGGAGCAGGCGTCTAAACAGTCACGCCAGGCCGGTAGTCCTGATGCCACCGAGACTGTCGCTAATATCTGCCTGGAGGTTTGTCATGCCTGAGACGAATCTCATCATGGGAGCAGGGAGCATGATTCCTGAAATGCGCCGTATCCGCCGTCTGCATTTTGTCGGCATCGGCGGTGCAGGCATGAGTGGTATTGCCGAAGTGTTGATGAACCAAGGTTACGAAATCACGGGCTCTGACCTTTCCGCGTCAGTGGTCACGGAAAGGCTGGAGAGCCTGGGTGCGAAAGTCACCATTGGTCATGCCGCCAATAACGTCGGGGGGGCAAATGTTGTCGTGGTTTCCTCTGCAATCGACAAAAAAAACCCCGAAATTGAAGCTGCCATCAGCCAGCGTATACCGATTATTCGACGTGCCGAAATGCTGGCAGAACTGATGCGCTATCGCCATGCGATTGTTATCGCCGGGACGCACGGTAAAACCACCACCACGAGCCTAGTGGCAACACTGCTGGCTCAGGGCAACCTTGATCCCACTTATGTCATTGGTGGCATCCTCAACGGAGCCGGTACCAATGCCAGGCTGGGCGCCAGTCATATTATTGTTGCCGAGGCGGATGAAAGTGATGCGTCCTTCCTTCACCTGCAACCGCTGGTCGCCGTGGTGACCAATGTGGATGAAGACCACATGGTGACTTACAGCGGTGATTTCGAAAAACTCAAACATACATTTATAGAGTTCCTGCATAACCTGCCTTTCTATGGCCTGGCAGTCGTCTGTATAGATGATCCGGTCATCCAGGAACTGCTGCCCAAGATTTCAAGGCCTGTTATTACCTACGGCCAGTCTCATTTTGCTGACTTTTGCATCAAGGATGTCGAGCAGAAGGGCAGGGTTACACGCTTTAAGCTGAAACTTCCTGACAGGAAAGAACTGCTCGACCTAACCCTGAACATGCCCGGTATTCACAACGTGCTGAATGCCACGGCGGCCATTGCTGTCGCTACCGATGAAGGGATAAGTGAAGACGACATTGTAGAAGGTATCGCCGGTTTCAAAGGTGTCGGCAGACGGTTTGATATCAAGGAGCCCCTGGCAATCAAAAGCGGTAAGGTCATGCTGGTAGATGACTATGGCCATCATCCTACCGAAGTGGCGGCCAATATTCGCGCGATCAGGGAAGGCTGGCCGGAAAAGCGCCTGGTCATGATCTACCAGCCGCACCGCTACAGCCGCACACACGACCTTTATGACGCCTTCGTTGATGTTCTCTCGGAAGTCGATTTGCTGTTGCTGCTGGAGGTGTATTCAGCAGGTGAAGCGCCAATACAGGGTGCCGACAGCCGAAGCCTTTGCAGAAGCATCAGGCAGCGTGGACAACTGGATCCGGTTTTTGTGAAGGACCAGTCGGAGATTAAGCGTGTACTGAGTGACCTGTTAATTGATGATGACATTCTTCTAACCCAGGGAGCAGGCAGTATCGGATTGCTGGCCCGGGAGCTGGACAGGGATGGGCTGGGAGATGCATGAATATTTATCCAGTGACGAATGCGGGAAAGTGGCAGTGCTGATGGGTGGTAATTCTGCGGAGCGCGAAATTTCGCTGCTTAGTGGTCAGGCAGTGCTGGCGTCACTCCTGCGCAGCGGTGTCGATGCGGAGCCCGTCGACCCTGCCGAGTCAGATGTTTTTACAGTCCTGGAAAAGCAGCAATTTGATAGGGCCATCATCATGCTTCACGGCAGAACCGGAGAGGATGGAAAAATACAGGGCGCCCTTGAGCTGATGGGACTCCCCTATTCAGGTAGTGGTGTTCTGGCCTCGGCGCTGGCAATGGACAAGGTTCGTACCAAGCGACTCTGGCAGAACCTGGGTCTGAGTACACCGGCGTTCGTCCTGCTTGATGAAGGTACTAACTGGCAGCAGGTGATGAAGGCAATGGGGCCGGTGTTCGTCAAGCCGGTCAAGGAAGGCTCCAGTATTGGCATCTCCAGGGCTAATGACAGTGAGGAACTAAAGGAAGCCTTTTTCCTCGCCGCTAAGTATGACGATGTTGTTATCGCTGAAGAGTTTATTGATGGCCCCGAGTACACGGTGGCGATTCTCGGCGATAACACTCTTCCGTCTGTCGGGATGAAGGCCGGACGAGAATTTTATGACTACGAAGCTAAGTATTTTGCTGATGATACTCAGTACTCATGCCCCAGTGATCTTGACCAGCAAGCTGAAAAAGAAATTGCCTTACTGGCCCGCCAATCCTATGACGCGCTTGGCTGCAGCGGATGGGGGCGCGTTGACATCATGCGTGATAAAAGCGGTGTTTTCTGGCTTCTGGAAGTGAATACGGTTCCGGGTATGACTGATCACAGCCTCGTCCCCATGGCGGCGAATGCGTTAGGAATCGAATTTGATGAACTTGTT
Source organism: Gammaproteobacteria bacterium (assembly GCA_009922595.1). Classification (GTDB taxonomy): domain Bacteria; phylum Pseudomonadota; class Gammaproteobacteria; order Pseudomonadales; family Pseudohongiellaceae; genus Eutrophocola. The sequence continues at coordinate 71,586 of RFVC01000001.1, forward strand.
TTGCAAATTTTGGCAAGCAGCCAGGCTGACCGAGAGAGGGATTAACTTATGCAGCTTCTGACTCCCGGTAATAAAAGACGCTTCAGGACGGCAGGAGCTAGCGTCAGGAAGCAGGCGCAGCAAAGAAAGCTTAACAAGGCGGTCGTCCTGAAATGGATCATGTTGTTGGTGCTTTTCAGCGGGCTTGGCCTCGGGCTGTTCTCAACACCCCGCGTTTTCGAGAAAGTCAGCAACCAGCTGGTTGAGCATGTTGTCATTCAGGGTGACATCAATTTTATTTCAGAGGAAGAAGTGCTCTCAGCTGTAAATGTATACATCATTGAAAGCATGGTGATGGTTGACTTGGTTGATATCAAAAAGACTCTAGAGGACATGCCCTGGGTAAGTGAAGTCACCATCCGTAAGGAATGGCCAGACACGCTGGTGCTCAACATGGTCGAGGAAAAGGCAATTGCCCGCTGGGGCGAACGCCATCTGCTGAACCAGGACGGGGTGATTTTTGAACCCTCAAACATTATTGGTCTTGAACAGCTGGCCATCCTTTCAGGCCCGATTGGTACAGAAAGACAGGTTATGGAGCAGTACCTGCTGTTTAACCAGCTGCTCTTTCCCCTGGGGCTGAGAATAAGCGAATTAATGCTCGATAACCGTCATGCCTGGACAGTGATGCTTGGTAACGGAGTAGAAATAAACGTGGGTAAGTCAAGAGTGATGGAGCGCATTAAGCGGCTGGTCGAATTCGTTGATCCGGTTTTTATAGAACAGATGGCAAATGTTGATGCGATTGACCTGCGTTATGCAAACGGCATTGCTGTCAGAAACAAATTACATAACGCTGAAGAGGTTGTGTCACTATGACTAAATTTCAACAGATGAACAAAAAGGAGTTGCTTGCCATGAGTAACTTGAGTGGTGGAAACATGATTGTGGGGCTCGATATTGGTACCTCTAAGGTCGTTGCCATCGTTGGTGAGATAAACCCGGAGGGTGGGCTCAATATCGTTGGTATTGGCAGGCACAAATCACGCGGACTTAAGAAAGGAACCGTCGTCAATATTGAGTCGACCGTGCAGTCTATTCAGCGCGCCGTCGAGGAGGCTGAATTGATGGCCGGCTGCCAGATTCATTCAGTCTACGCCGGGATTGCCGGTTCCCATGTGCGCAGTATGAATTCCCACGGCATTGTCGCCATCCGCGACAAGGAAGTGTACCCGACTGATATTGAGCGGGTTATTGATGCTGCCCAGGCCGTGGCTATACCTGCCGATCAGAAAGTCCTGCACATCCTGCCGCAGGAATACATCATTGATTCACAGGAAGGGGTCAAGGAGCCGTTGGGCATGTCAGGCGTCAGGCTGGAAGCGAAAGTTCACCTGGTCACTTGTGCCACCAATGCCGCCCAGAATATTGAGAAATGTATCAAGCGTTGTGGATTGGAAACTGACGAGATCATTCTTGAGCAGCTGGCTTCCAGCTATTCAGTGCTCACCGAGGATGAAAAGGAACTGGGTGTATGCCTAGTGGATATCGGCGGTGGCACCACTGATATCGCTATATTTACAGAGGGAGCTATTCGGCATACGGGCGTCATTCCCATCGCCGGTGACCAGGTAACTAATGACATTGCCATGGCACTGCGAACACCCACGGAGCACGCCGAAGAGCTCAAGATTAAGTACGCGTGTGCCTTGTCCCAGTTGGCCAGCCCGGATGACATGATTAAGGTACCAAGCGTGGGCGAACGTCCGCCTAGGGAGTTGTCGCGTCAGGCACTGGCTGATGTGGTTGAGCCGCGTTACGACGAGCTCTTCCATCTTATTAAGGCAGAAATCAGGCAAAGCGGATATGAGGACCTTCTGGCTGCAGGAATGGTCTTCACTGGTGGTACGAGCAAGATGGAAGGCGTGACGGAACTGGCCGAGGAAATATTCCACATGCCGGTGCGTATCGGTATGCCGGTTGAAGTTAGCGGTCTCGTAGACATCGTCCGCAATCCGACTTACTCAACAGCAGTGGGATTACTGCTCTACGGAGTTCAGCATGCACATGAAGGCGAAGGAAGTGTATCCAGGGGGATGGGAATAACCCTGATGGACAGAGTGAAAAGTATTTTTAAGGGTGAAGACTGAGCAATCAGTGTTTTAGTTTTTAGAGAGTGATTTCGAAATCGTATGTTTTGAAAGCATTCTAAATCAAGGTGGACAATCCCAAGGGGGTTAAGATGTTTGAAATAATCGATAACGTTGCACAAAGTGCAGTAATCAAGGTGGTAGGTATCGGTGGTGGCGGTGGAAACGCCGTTCAGCACATGATCAAGAACACCATTGAGGGTGTTGAGTTTATCTGTGCCAATACTGATGCTCAGGCGTTGGATAAGATGGATACTAAGTTAAACCTGCAGCTTGGCGGTGATGTCACAAAGGGGCTGGGAGCCGGGGCAAACCCGGATGTCGGCCGCCAAGCAGCACTAGAAGACCGTGACAGGATCCGTGAAATTATCATAGGAGCCGACATGGTGTTCATCACGGCAGGTATGGGTGGCGGAACCGGTACTGGTGCCGCGCCGGTAGTCGCTGAAATTGCCCGTGAGCTTGGGATACTGACCGTCGCGGTGATTACTAAACCGTTCTCTTTTGAGGGTCGCAAGCGCATGAATATTGCGGAGCAGGGCATCAGGGAACTTGCCGAACATGTCGACTCTCTAATTACCATACCCAACGAAAAACTCATGGATGTGCTGGGTAAGGGCTCAACACTGCTTGACGCCTTTGGCACGGCCAACGACGTGCTTCTTGGCGCGGTCAAAGGTATTGCTGATCTCATTATGCGTCCGGGCATGATCAACGTGGACTTTGCCGATGTCAGCACGGTAATGTCTGAAATGGGCATGGCCATGATGGGCACGGGTTTTGCGCGAGGTGAGAACCGGGCAGTAGAAGCTGCAGAAGCGGCCATTCGCAGCCCGCTCCTCGAAGATGTGAACCTCCAGGGCGCCCGAGGCATTCTGATCAACGTTACTGCAGGTGAAGACCTGACACTCGGTGAGTTTTCAGAAGTTGGTGACACGATTTCGGAATTTGCTTCGGAACAGGCCATTGTGGTTGTGGGTACCGTTATTGATCCATCCATGAAGGACGATATCAGCGTAACAGTAGTAGCTACAGGCCTTGGCGGCATGCAGATCGATAAGCCGACCAAGGTTGTTGATAATACTGCCAAGGCACCAAAAACCCCTGCTGATTTCAATAATCTCGACAAGCCGGCTGTACTGCGCAAGAAAGAAGCTGCAAGGATCAGAGCCGAGGATGAAGAGCCCAAAATTGAGGCTCAGCCTATGAAAAAGGCGGTTGGTGCTGATTCCGACATGGAATACCTGGATATTCCAGCTTTTCTGCGAAAACAGGCAGACTAGGATGGCCTCCAGGGGCTTTCTGGGGTTCTGGAACGGCTGTGCAGAAATGTTTTGGCTATTGGTGAAAATCGAGGTTTTTGCTAAGATTCGCTTTTTCCGCAAGACTTGTAAATTTCCTTCAGCCAGGCTACGACTGCTGAAAGTAATTGCTCAAAAAAATAATAGTCGCAAAAGTGACTTTGGGGATTTGATCGTAATCAAGGGAGAACTGAAATCCTGTTTTTCAGGCCCCTAATCCCAGGGTTGCTAACAATAAACAGACAAGAGAATGAGCATTGATTAGGCAGCGCACCTTAAAGAACGTTATAAAGGCAACCGGTGTTGGTTTGCACACAGGACAGAAGGTTTATCTGACCCTGAAGCCCGCACCCGTCAATACCGGAATCGTCTTCTCTAGAGTAGACCTTGACCCGGTAGTCCAGATTCCCGCTCTGGCAGAAAACGTGGGTGATACCACCTTGTCATCCACGTTAATGAAGGGGGATGTTCGAATTTCCACGGTCGAGCATCTCATGTCAGCGATGTCAGGACTGGGTATAGACAATGCCTATGTTGATGTCAGTGCCTCAGAAGTGCCGATCATGGATGGCAGTGCCGGCCCATTCGTCTTCCTGATCCAGTCTGCAGGAATAGAAGAACAGGAAGCTCCCAAGAAATACTTCCGGATCACCAGGGAAGTGACCGTGGAGCAGGGTGACAAGAAAGTTAGCCTGCGCCCCTTTAACGGCTTTAAGGTCGGTTACACCCTTCTTTATGATCATCCTGTCCATCGGAAATATACAAAGGAAGCCTTTGTGGATTTTTCCAGTACATCGTTTGTAAAAGAAGTCAGCCGTGCCAGAACCTTCGGTTTCATGCATGAATTCGAGGAACTTAGGAACAGAAACCTTGCCCTGGGCGCCAGTATGGATAACGCCATTGCTGTCGGGGACTACCAAGTGTTGAATGAAGACGGACTTCGATACGAGGATGAGTTCGTGAAACACAAGATACTGGACTCCATAGGCGACCTCTACCTGCTGGGCAAAACACTGATTGGTGAATTCCAGGGATACAAATCCGGGCATGCTCTCAACAATGCCCTGTTGCGCAAGCTAATTACCGAGGAAGAAAGCTGGGAAATCGTCACTTTTGACCAAGAGGATGATGCCCCAATTTCCTACCTGAGGCCTGTTTTTTCCATCTAAATATGCTCTAATCGAATCGTGTATCCGGCATTAAATCAGCCTGAAACTCTGATTTATCTGTAGGTTAAAAGCGTTATATCCTGAATGAAAGTAATTGTTATTGATCAGAAGCATGGCCAGACCAAGTCACTGGTCCTAAACCGCTGGGCCCGATTAGCACTGTCTATTTGCCTGCTGGGTGTGCCTGTGGTGGTGAGTTATTACGGTTACCATTTTTCAGCCACCAGGAATGCTGATTTCTACAGGGATGAAGCCACTCAGGCCTGGATGGATGACCTGAAATCCCAGCGGAAAGAAATCGAGGAGATTCGCAAAGATACCCTGGCCCAACTTGAAGCGCTGACTTTGCGAATCGCCAACCTTCAGGCACGGCTCCTGCGCCTTGATGCGCTTGGACATCGATTGACCGAATTGTCAGACCTCGATGATGGTGAGTTCGACTTTACGCAGCCCCCGGCCATGGGTGGACCCATTGAAGCCGAAGCTGAAGACATGCAGATGCCTGATTTTCTGCAGACTCTCGATAACCTGACAAGGGAAATAGAAGACAAGCAGCAGCAGCTAGAACTGCTTGATTTCCTCATGGCTGAACAGCAAATAGCGTCCGAATCCTTTCTCTCAGGACGTCCGATCAGCAAGGGCTGGATTTCATCACCTTTTGGCCGCCGGATTGATCCGTTCACCGGTAAACTTGCCTGGCACCATGGGATTGATTTTGCCACCGGCAAAACCGGTGTGGATGTCAAAGCCGTCGCCTCAGGCGTAGTGACCTTCGCCGGGGAAAAGCAGGGTTATGGCCAGATGGTCAAGATCAACCATGGCAATGGCTATGAAACGCTGTATGCCCATGATGAGAAACTCCTGGTCAAACCAGGAGATATCGTCAAAAAGGGCCAGGTAGTGGCCCTGTCGGGGAATTCCGGTCGCTCTACCGGACCCCACGTGCACTTTGAAGTGCACAAGAATGGTCGCGTTGTCGACCCTTCCTCTTACGTACATCGCACCAGCCGATAATTTCAATCTTCATAAGAAATCCCGTCAATTTGCATTAATTGGTGGGTGCCGTCTTGAGGGCGCCGCTGTTGCCCTTATATCTGTAAAGTAATCAATCTGACAATTCGACTTATGCTTGCAAAATTATTTGGCAGTAAGAACCAGAGAGAAATCAAAAAGCTCTCAAAAGTAGTGGACAGGATCAATGCGCTTGAGCCTGAAATCCAGGCCCTCAGTGATGATGACCTGAAAGCCAAGACCGCCGAGTTCAGGGGCCGGCATGAGGGTGGCGAGAGTCTCGATCAGATTTTGACCGAGGCCTTTGCGGTGGTCAGGGAAGCCGGTGTTAGAACCCTGGGCATGCGCCATTTTGATGTGCAGATGATAGGCGGCATGGTGCTGCACTCAGGCAAGATTGCCGAGATGCGCACCGGTGAGGGAAAGACCCTCGTTGCCACGCTGCCTGCCTACCTGAACGGGCTAACTGGCAATGGTGTTCACCTGGTGACCGTCAACGAATACCTAGCGCGACGTGATGCCGGCTGGATGGCGCCGCTCTATGAATTTCTCGGCCTGAAGGTGGGTGTAGTGGTTCCCGGACAGGGACCCGAAGAGAAATTGGCGGCTTACCAGGCCGATATTACCTATGGCACCAATAATGAATTCGGTTTTGACTACCTGCGAGACAACATGGCTTTTCGTCTGCAGGACAAGTTCCAGAAACAGTTGGCCTTTGCCATTGTCGACGAAGTCGACTCCATCCTGATCGATGAGGCCAGAACGCCGCTGATCATTTCCGGTGCTGTGCAGAACAGCCAGAAGCGCTATACGGATATCAATGCCCTTGTCCCTCTGTTAAAGAAGGTCGACAAGGTCGAGGAAAAGTCTCTCATTGAAAGACGCATGGAAGGTGATGAGCCCCTGGATGGTGATTTCATCGTAGATGAAAAGAGCCGCCAGGTGGAGCTGACCGACCAGGGTCATGAAAAGGTAGAAGGCCTGATGGTGTCCAGGGGATTGCTGGAGGAGGGTGAAAGCCTGTATGCCGCCACCAACCTCACACTGCTGCATCAGTTAAGTGCTGCCTTGCGGGCACACTACCTGTTCAACAAGGAAGTGGAATACATTGTCCAGGAAAACCAGATTGTCCTCATTGATGAGCACACCGGGCGCACCATGCCGGGACGCAGACTTTCTGAGGGCCTGCACCAGGCTATCGAAGCGAAAGAAGGGGTTCCCATTCAGAATGAAAGCCAGACCCTGGCTTCAACCACCTTTCAGAATTATTTCAGGCTGTACCAGAAACTGTCCGGAATGACCGGCACAGCGGATACGGAAGCCTTCGAGTTTCACCAGATCTATGGCCTGGACGTTGTGGTTATTCCTACAAACCAGCCGATGGTCAGGGATGATGCCAATGACCTGATCTACTTGACCACAGAGGAAAAATTCAAGGCAATCGTTGAGGACATCAAGGAATTCCGTGATAGCGGCGCCCCTGTGCTGGTGGGTACCGCAAGCATTGAGACCTCAGAAATCCTGTCGAAATTCCTGAGCAAGGAAAAAATTAAACACAACGTTCTGAACGCGAAGTACCACGAACAGGAAGCGGAAATCATTGCCCAGGCCGGGCGTCCCGGTACCGTGACCATTGCCACCAACATGGCGGGTCGTGGTACGGATATTGTCCTGGGCGGCCGCTGGGAGGCCGAGGTGGACGCACTGGGCAATCCGACGCCTGAGCAGGTCGATAAAATCAAGGAAGAGTGGCAGAAACGCCATGACCAGGTCATTGAGGCTGGGGGTCTTCACATCATTGGTACCGAACGCCATGAATCCCGCCGTATCGACAACCAGCTGCGTGGCCGTGCCGGCCGCCAGGGCGATCCTGGTTATTCACGGTTCTACCTGTCCCTGGATGACAACCTGATGCGAATTTTTGCCTCTGAACGTGTCAGCAACATGATGCGCGGACTGGGCATGGGCGAGGGTGAAGCAATTGAACACAAGTGGGTCACCAACTCTATTGAAAAAGCCCAGCGCAAAGTCGAGGGTCGCAACTTTGATATTCGTAAACAGCTGCTTGACTACGATGACGTGGCCAACGACCAGCGCCAGATTATTTACCAGCGCCGTAATGAACTGATGGAAACTGAGGACATCAGCAATGTCGTCAAGACCATGCGCAAAGATGTGGTCTATGACCATGTCAGCCTTTATATCCCGCCTCAGAGTGTTGAAGAGCAGTGGGATATTCCTGGCCTTGAGCAGTCCCTGGAAGGGGAATTCGGGGTGAAACTCCCCGTTCAGCAGTGGCTGGATGATGATGAAACCCTTTATGAGGATTCGCTGTGCTCACGGATCCTGGAAGAAGTTGAAAAAGCCTACGACGCAAAATGTGCCGAGGTCGGTGAAAACATGCGCGTGTTTGAAAAGCAGATCACTCTCCAGATCCTGGATACGCTCTGGAAGGAGCACCTTGGCCAGATGGATTCCCTGCGCCAGGGTATTGGATTGCGCGGCTACGGCGGCAAGAATCCCAAGCAGGAATACAAACGCGAAGCCTTTGCCCTGTTTGAGGAACTGCTTTCAAATTTGCAGCACGAGGTAATCAAGTTCCTCAGTCTTGTCCAGATTAAAAGGGATGAGTCTGCTGATGCCATCGAGCAGCGGCGCATCCAGGAAGCACAGAAAGAACATTCCACGCTGGTTCACCAGCAGGCGAGTGCCATGAACTCCGGTGGTGAGCAGGAGCAGCCGAAAGAGGCACAACCTCAAACGCCCTACACCAGGGATGGGGTGAAAGTGGGCCGTAATCAGCCCTGTCCCTGCGGATCAGGCAAGAAATACAAGCAGTGTCACGGTAAGCTCGGTTAAAAACTAGGCTGGAGAATAGAGCTATGGCTGTCGGGTCAGGAGAAACGGGAACGCTTTATCCGGTTCAGGGAATTACAATGGCGGCCGTATCTGCCGGTATTAAATCTCCTGGTCGCTTAGACTGCGTGCTGTTTGATCTCGGCGAGACAGCCAGGGTGGCCGGCGTTTTCACCACCAATGCGTTCTGCGCTGCCCCTGTTGTGCTCTGTAAACAGCACCTCAGCAAAAACATCCCCCGCTATTTTGTTGTTAATACAGGTAATGCTAATGCCGGAACGGGTCAGTCAGGACTCGACGACGCCCTCCATGTTTGCCGCGAAATAGCACAGTCACAGAATCTACCGGACAGTACGGTGCTGCCGTTTTCCACGGGAGTGATTGGGGAACCTCTGCCGGTCGAAAAAATTTCTGCTGCGCTCCCCGGCGCTCTCAATTCCCTTACAGACGATGCCTGGCTTGATTGTGCAAAAGGGATCATGACGACAGATACCCGCCCCAAAGCATGTTCAAAAAAAGTCGAGATGGAGGGTAAATCCGTCACGATAACCGGTATTGCCAAGGGTGCCGGCATGATCAAACCTGACATGGCCACTATGCTGGCTTACGTTTTCACGGATGCGGAAGTCGCGAATGACGACCTGCAGGCGATGCTCGTCCAGGCAGCGGACAAGTCCTTTAATCGGATTACGGTGGACAGCGATACTTCAACCAATGATTGCTGCATGCTGACAGCCACGGGCAAAAGCGGTGTAAAAGTGAATTTGGAGAGCAGCGCGTTTATCAATGCCTTGGAAAATGTTTTTGTAGACCTAGCCAAGGGCCTAGTGCGTGATGCCGAAGGGGCAAGCAAGTTTGTTACTGTGAGAGTTGAATCCGGTGCCAGTAATGATGAATGTCTCAGGCTGGCCTATACCGTGGCCGAATCACCTCTGGTGAAGACAGCGCTGTTTGCATCCGATCCTAACTGGGGCCGAATCCTGGCGGCTGTCGGCAGGGCGGGTCTGACAGATCTGGATATAGCCAGGGTCGCCATCTATCTTGATGATGTTTGCATCGTGGAGAATGGCGCGGTGGCGAAGGGTTATACCGAGCAGGCGGGCCAGGCTGTCATGGACAGAGAAGAAATTACCATTCGGATTACGTTGGGTCGGGGTGAACATGCAGAAACAGTCTGGACCAGTGATTTGTCCCACGAATACGTCACTATTAATGCCGAATACCGAACCTGATATACCAGTCACCTCTTCCGTACATGTGGCCGTGGGTGTCGTGGTCAACCGTGATCGTGAAGTTCTGGTGGCCAGGCGCCATTACAACCAGCATCAGGGCGGATTGTGGGAATTCCCCGGCGGCAAGGTAATGCCTGGTGAAGAGGTCAGGGAGGCGCTTGCCCGGGAACTCGCTGAAGAGGTGAATATCGAAGTCCGGGAATCCTCACCGTTTTTGAAAATTCACCATGATTATGGCGATAAAAAAGTCCTGCTGGATGTCTGGTATGTCAGCATGTTTGCCGGGCAGGCGACCGGATGTGAAGGCCAGCCGGTAAAGTGGATCACTGTGGATGAATTTGATCACCACGACTTTCCAGAAGCCAATTTAGAAATAATCAGCCAGGTCAGAATCCTTCTGGGCTCTCAAAGTCAGAACCACTGATCCCCGGTTCCAGGTCATCCAGTTTAAAATCTTCCGGTTTATCCTCGGCCGGAATCGCATTTCGCTCACTGGCCCAGTCACCAAAGTCAATCAGCTGGCACTGCTTCGAGCAAAACGGCCGAAAGGAATACTCCTCTGACCAGGTGATGGTCTTCTGGCAGGTAGGGCAGTTCATTTTTCGAATACTTGTGGTTTTGTTGGTCATTATTTTAAGCAGTGATGGCTACTGGGCTAATACACCATAAATCATCTTACCGAGAGTTGCAGGTACTGATGGTGTAAATTCTTGACCTGTTTCTCAAGCGAGTCCATGCTACTGTTGTTTGAGATGACATCGTCAGCGCTTTCAAGGCGCCCTTCCCTTTTCATTTGCGCATCCATCATACTTCTTGCCAGTGTCTCCGAACTGCCGTCTCGCTTCTTGATTCGTTCAAGCTGAACGTCTTCGGGAACATCTATGACCAGTATCCTGTCCACGTCGCTGTAATTCTCCGATTCGAGAAGCAGCGGCACGACGATAATGACATACTGACTACTGCTGGCTGCGACCTGCCGCTGTATTTCCTGCCGGACAAGCGGATGCAGCAGATTCTCAAGCCACTCTTTTTCAGCGTTGTCTGCGAAAACGAGTTCCCTTAGTTGTTTCCTGTCCAAGTTTCCCTCGGCATCAGTAATACTGCTGCCAAAGTGTTTGATTATGGCTTCCAGTGCAGGGCTTCCTGTCTTGACCAGTGTTCGTGAGATTTCATCGGCGTCAATAATCTCGATTCCCTGACGGCTGAACAGGTTGGCCACCGTAGTCTTGCCGCTGCCAATGCCTCCGGTAAGTCCAACGACGAACCTGGAATGTTGACTGGATCGATTCATGGAGATGTTGTTCAGCGCTTACAGGTAAATACTGTAATACAGAGCAGTCAGCTCATTGCCCCAGACCAGGGCAATAAAGCCGGCGCTGGCGAGATAGGGGCCGAAGGGAATGGGGATATTCCTGTCTTTTCCGCGGATGACGATTAACCCAATGCCAACGACAGCGCCGACAAACGATGAAAGCAGGATAATGATGGGCAGTGACTGCCAGCCTAGCCAGGCCCCAAGTGCAGCCAGCAGCTTGAAATCACCATAACCTATACCTTCCTTACCGGTCAGGAGTTTAAAGAGCCAGTAGATTCCCCAGAGGATGCCGTATCCTGCCATGGCTCCCCAGACGGCATCCTCAAGAGATGCCAAAAGCCCAAAGCTGTTTACAAGGAGTCCAAGCCAGAGCAGTGGCAGGGTAATTTCATCCGGAAGAAGCTGATGATACACATCGATCATAGTCAAGGTAATTAGTCCCCAGGTCAGGACCAGCAGCGCGAGCGTAAGCCAGGAATAGCTATATTCAATTGTTACAAGGACAGTGAAAGCCGCTGTCACTGTTTCAATAATAGGATAACGGGCAGATACAGGAGCGCTGCAGTGCCGGCATTTCCCTTTTTGCAGCAGCCAGGAGATTACGGGAATATTTTCCAGAGCCGATATCTCATGCTCGCAGTTGGGACAGTGGGAATTGGGCACCGCAAGATTGAAAACATCATGCACGGACTCATTTTTTTTTGGATTCTCAATTTCTAGGAGTTCGCAACACTGTTTGGTCCATCCAGCTTCCATCATTGTCGGAAGCCGGTAGATAACCACGTTAAGAAAACTACCTACTATTAGGCCGAATAACAGGGCAATTGCCGCCGGTACAAGTGGGTAGGTAGCAAAAAAATCAGCGATTGTGCTTGAATAAAGCATGTATCTTTTTATAAGAGGATTGTTACCAACATCTGAAGAATAGCGGTCTCAACCCTAAGCGTCCACAAAGAAGCACTAATAATGTGAAGTAGGAAGCTAAGTGAGAGAAAAAGCCGACCAGCTTGACTTGCCGCGCATGGCTATGCCCAAATTGCTGAATATCCGAGGGGAGGGGAAATTATGTTAAAACGCTATAAAAAACTAGCAGCCGGTTACCGTTACCTATTGCTCTTTGGCTGGATTTATTCAGCCACTGCCGCTGAAACCGAACGCTCGATAACGCACCTTGCGGGAGATGTTTACAGGTTTCAGAACGATGCTCACTATTCTGTTTTCATGGTGACCCCTGAAGGGGTTATCGCCACAGACCCGATCAGTCCTGAGGCGGCCCAGTGGCTGAACAGAGAAATACAGTCCCGTTTTGGTCAGCCGGTCAAGTATGTGCTCTACAGTCATGATCATTGGGACCATGTCAGCGGTGGCGCCGCCTTTAACGAGGCGACTATTGTTGCTCATGCCAATGCAGTGCCGCATATTGAAACTAGTGATTATCCAATTGAGCTGCCCGATATCACCTTTACTAACGAATTTACGCTGACCCTGGGTGGCAAGAGTGTACACCTCTATTACCTGGGACACAGTCATTCCGATAACCTGATTTATATGGTCTTTCCGGACGCCGGCGTTTTGTTCGGCGTGGATGCAATTTCAGTCAATCGACTGCCTTTCCAGGATATGGTGGGTACCGACATAGATGGAGTTATAGGTTCCATTAGTGCGCTTGAGCAAATGGATGTAGCCATTGTGGCGCCGGGTCATGGTGAAGTTGGCTCGCTAGCAGACCTGGCTGCGCATCGGGAGTATCTTGAAAAATTGAAGGAGCAGGTAGGAACCCGGATGCGCGAAGGCAAGTCCCTTGAGCGGATCAAGGCAGAGGTTACCATGAGTGAATATTCTCACTGGGGTTCTTATGGTGGCTGGCAGCAGCCAAATGTTGAAGGAATGTACAATTATCTCATTGCCCAGTAATTAATGCAGGAGTAAAACAATGAATAACGTAAAAAAGGCAGCAGTCGTAATTTCCTTTTTCTTCCTTGGAGCTTGTGCCTCCATGGATGATGGCTGGATGGATATGTCCGGCAGTTTTGATAGCTGGAATATGGTAGGGAATGCCAACTGGCGTATTGAAAATGGCGAATTTATTGCAGACTCTGCTTCGGGTATCAGTCACTTGGTTACCGAGGAAGTTTTTGACGATTTCCAGATTCAGCTTGAATTCTGGAACCACGAGGGGGCAAACAGCGGAGTCTTCATGCGTATCCAGGATCTCGCAGCCATTACCGACTCAACGGCCTATGAAGCCAATATCTTTGACGATAGGCCCGACCAGAGCGGTCGCACCGGCGGCATTCCGAACTTCCTGCCGCCTGCGGTTGTTATCGATACCTGGGATCAATGGAATTCCTATGACATTACAATGCGCGGCAACGAGGTCGAGGTGTATCTGAACGGCGTTAAGACGATTGATGGTACGGACGATAATTTTCGCAGTGGTCCGATCTCACTGCAGTACGGTGCAGGCACAATCAAGTTCCGCAATGTCAGAATAAGAAGACTTTAATTTCTGGAGATATAAGCAGGTGCCACCGGCTAATCAAACAGCATGGTGAAGTCGGTGGCATAGATATGCTTGGTAAGCGACCCAACGCTTATGTAGTCAACACCGGTCTCAGCGACAGCAATTGCTGAATTGATGTCATAGCCCCCTGAAGCCTCAAGCTTGGCCTGGCCATTATTGATTTTCACTGCCTCGCGCAACATATCCAGCGTATGGTTATCCAGCAGTACAATATCGGCGTTGGCTTCCAGGGCCTCGCACAGTTGCTCATGGTTTTCCACTTCTACTTCCACGTTTCTTTCAGGATGCAGTCTACGGGCATTCTTGATGGCCTTGCTGATACCGCCGCAGGCATTAATGTGGTTTTCCTTGATCAGGTAGGCATCGTACAAGCCAATACGGTGATTAAAACAGTCGCCCACCTGTACGGCATATTTTTGCGCCAGTCTTAAACCGGGAATGGTTTTTCGTGTATCAAGAATTTTCACCTTGGTGTGTTTTACCTGGGCCGCAATGGTTTTGGCTCGTGAGGCAACGCTAGATAAAGTCTGAAGAAAATTCAGGGCTGTACGCTCTGCGGTTAGAAGTGAGCGGGCTTTGCCCTTGGCAATGAAGACTAGATCGTTGGGACTGAGTGCGTCGCCATCGTGATGTTGCCATTCAATCACCGCTGAAGGATCGATCTGTCTGAATACCTCGTTGACCCATGGCTCACCGCACAGGGTGGCATGCTGACGGCATATGACGCGCGCCTCCGCATCACGACCTTCCGGGATCAATTCTGTAGTTATGTCGCCACTGCCTATATCCTCGGCAAGAGCGTTGCGGACTGTCACGTCCAGTCCTTCAAGTAGGGCGTTACTCATTGAATAATGGGTTCCAGCGGGATCAGTCTGTTGCTTTCTGAATCAGGGTAAGTTGTGCGCCCTGCTGAACAAATTCAATTTGCCGCAGAGCACTCATACCTAATAATACCATGCTTTCATGCATGGCCGGGTTGATGCTAGCGCGCACATCTTCAAGGGTAATGGAGCCTAGGCGCAGTTCATTAATTCTCGTGGTGTAGATATTGACGAGCCCATTCGCCGTCATCGCCTGGCTTTGGAAGCCATATTCGAGGCCGCTGGCGCGTGCAAGACCTTCCGGAATGACAACATCGGTTGCACCAGTATCCAGAATAAATTCAGCGGTGACGTTGTTAATTGATCCGGTAAGCACGTACTGACCCTGGCGGTTGCTTTGTAGGATGACTTCCTTGGCACCGAAGACATTGGTGTGTGAATCAGGATTACTGTTCGGATTCCTGTCATTCTCGAGCACACCGTCAAACATGAATGTCAGTAATACAATGCCCAGGACAAATCCTGCGGCTATCATGCCGTGACCTATGCGCCTGCTTTCCTGTTTTGGGTCGTTTAATTTCATTACTACTTCATTTAACCTGGACTCATTATAGACTGAAGGTATTATTGAGGCATGGAAATAAAAGAACATTTGCTTGTCTCAGCTAGGCAGCTGCCTTCACCTAACCTGAGTGAAAGGCCTGAAGGGGAAGAAATAAGCTTGCTGGTGATTCACAACATTAGTTTACCGCCAGGCGAATTTGGCGGCCGCTTCATTGATGATCTTTTCTGCAACTGTCTAGATTATTCTGCCCATCCCTTTTTTGAAGGCCTGAAAGAGCTGCGTGTTTCTTCGCATCTCCTTATCGATCGCTCAGGTGGGTTGACCCAGTATGTGCCGTTTAATTTCAGGGCCTACCATGCAGGCGAGTCATTATTTGACGGAAGAGACCAGTGCAATGATTTCTCCATCGGCATAGAGCTGGAGGGTTGTGACGATCGGCCGTTTACCGACCAGCAGTACGAGGTGCTGGCAAAAACCACTCTCATCCTGATGGAGGCCTATCCTGGTATTACCCCTGCCAGGATAATCGGGCATTCCGATATTGCCCCTGGCCGCAAAACCGATCCGGGTCCATGCTTCGACTGGTCCCGTTATCGCAGCATGCTCTAGCCTCCTCTCCTCAAGGCTGCCAGTATTCTGCGTGCTTCACTACAAGCGCATCTGCCCGAAAACATTAGCCTTTTTAATCATGAGCATTCAGTCTCCACCTTTTTTGTAGTTTTACTACAGAATCAATGAGTAGGATTGGCAAATCGCTGATATTTAAAGTAAAATATAAGGATAATGTAAATTTACTACAGACTTGTTCGCCAACGCAGCATCCCCTGAGATCCAGGTGGAACAGCACAAAGTAGCTGCAACGGAGGACTTCGCCCACCCCGGGTGAGCACCCTGCACAGGCCCATCAGCCCGATCAGGTTATAAAAGTAGCGCTGCGGTCCGGCATTAACGGGCTTGCACCATCAGAGAATCAACAGAAGCTGTTTACTTTGCCAAGTACAGGTAAAGACCTGGGCAGTCTTTAAATAGATATAGAGTGTGTCATGGCTGAAAAATTTACTGATATCGATCCTTTAGAAACGCAGGAATGGAAAGACTCCATTTCCTCGGTTATCAAGCACCAGGGCATGGACCGTGCCCAGTTCCTCCTCAAGAGCTTGATAGCCAAGACCACCGAATCAGGTCAGCAACTCCCCGTTGATTCCCTAACCACCCCCTACAGAAATACCATCCCTCTCGAAGAAGAAGCCAACATGCCAGGCGACATGTTCATGGAGCGCAATATCCGTGGATTGATTCGTTGGAATGCACTTGCCATGGTAATGCGTGCGAACAAGCTTGGTTATGACCTGGGCGGCCATATTTCAACCTTCTCTTCGGCAGCAACACTTTACGATGTGGGTTTTAACTATTTCTTTAGGGGCGAAACACCAGATCATCCCGGGGATATTGTCTTATTCCAGGGGCACGCCTCGCCGGGCATTTACTCCCGTTCCTTTCTCGAAGGTCGCCTAACGGAGGAGCAGCTCGATAATTTCCGCCAGGAAGTTGATGGCAAGGGGCTTTCATCCTACCCGCATCCCAAATTAATGCCTGATTACTGGCAGTTCCCGACCGTCTCAATGGGTCTTGGCCCGCTTCAGGCCATCTACCATGCCCATGTCATGAAGTACCTAGACAACCGTGAATTGGTCAAACAGGGTGACCGACAGATCTGGGCATTCTTGGGCGACGGCGAGTGTGATGAGCCAGAAACGCTGGGGGCGATTTCTCTGGCCGCACGCGAAGGCCTGGGCAACTTGAACTTTGTCATCAACTGCAACCTGCAGCGCCTTGATGGGCCGGTGAGGGGCAACGGCAAGATCATCCAGGAACTAGAAGGCATTTTCCGCGGCGCCGGCTGGAACGTCATCAAGGTAGTCTGGGGAAGGCACTGGGACAGCATCTTTGCCAAGGACAAGGATGGTATTTTGCAGCAGCGCATGGACGAAGTACTCGATGGTGAATTCCAGAACTTCAGCGTAAAGGATGGCGCCTATGTGCGTGAGCATTTCTTTGGCACTGCTCCTGAGCTGCTGAAGCTGGTAGAGCACCTTTCTGATTATGATTTGATGCAGCTTAACCGCGGTGGTCACGACCCATTCAAGGTTTACGCTGCCTACAAGCAGGCGGTGGACTGCACGGATCGTCCCACGGTGATTCTCGCCAAGACCATCAAAGGCTACGGGTTTGGTTCGGCCCAGGGAGCTAATGCCACTCACTCCACCAAGAAGCTCAGCCTTGAGGAACTGAAAGTCTTCAGGGACCGTTTTGGCATCCCCATCCCGGACGAAAAGTTGGAAGAAATTCCTTATTACCGCCCGGCAGAGAATTCTCCAGAAATGGAGTACCTCAATCGGGTTCGCGGTAAATTAGGCGGTACATTGCCAAGCCGTCGTATCAAAAGCCAGCCAATCAAGGCTCCTGAACTTGGTGCCTTTGAAAATCAACTCAAGGGGACTGGCGACAGGGAAATTTCAACGACCATGGCCTTCGTGCGCATGCTGACGACCCTGGTAAAAGACAAGGAAATCGGCCAGCAGATCGTGCCGATTGTGCCTGATGAGGCCCGTACTTTTGGTATGGAAGGGCTGTTCCGCCAGATTGGCATCTACTCGGCGAAAGGGCAGCTCTATGATCCTGTCGATGCAGGCCAGGTGATGTTCTATCGCGAGGACGTTAAGGGGCAGTTGCTGGAAGAAGGGATTAACGAAGCCGGTTCCATGAGTTCCTGGCTGTCAGCGGCGACGTCTTACAGCGTGCATGATTATCCGCTGATTCCTTTCTACATTTATTACTCCATGTTTGGGTTTCAGCGTGTTGGAGATTTGTGCTGGGCTGCTGGTGACCTGCAGGCCAGGGGTTTCCTGATTGGTGCCACTGCAGGGCGTACTACGCTGAACGGTGAAGGACTGCAGCACCAGGATGGTCACAGTCATATTTTTGCCTACACGATTCCAAACTGCATCTCATACGACCCAACCTATTCCTATGAACTGGCTGTCATCATCCAGGACGGTATTCGCCGCATGTATGTCGAAGACGAGTCGGTGTTCTACTACATCACCACGATGAATGAGAACTACACCCATCCTGACATGCCAGAGGGTTGTGAAGAGGGCATTCTGAAAGGCATGTACATGCTCGAGGACGGCGACAGCAAGGAATACAAGGTCAGTGGCGGCAAGGGCAAAAAGGCAAATCGCGTGAGGTTGATGGGCAGTGGAACTATTCTCAGGGAAGTACAGGCGGCTGCCGAAATCCTGCGTAAGGATTACAAGATCGCCGTGGACGTATGGAGTGCAACCAGCATTAACGAACTGGCCCGTGACGGCCTTGATGTGGATCGCTGGAACATGATGCACCCCGAAGAGAGGCCAAGAGTTTCCTACGTTGAACAGTGTCTTGGCGAAAGAGATGGTCCCGTAATTGCAGCTACTGACTACATGAAACTTTATTCAGACCAGATCCGGGCTTTCGTTCCAGGCCCTTATAAAGTGCTCGGTACTGACGGCTTTGGCCGTAGTGACAGCCGGAAAAAACTTCGCCACTTTTTTGAGGTAAACAGGCACTATGTCGTTGTCGCTGCCCTTAACGAACTGGCCAGGGCTGGAACTATCGAAGCGAAAATCGTAAGTGAAGCCATCAAGAAATTCAAACTGGACCCGGAAAAGCTAAATCCTCTTATTGCGTAAGCGAAGGCTAAAAGCAGGGCTGAGAGTTATCCAGAAAGAAAAGAGATTCCAGGAGTTAAATCGTGTCACTCAAGAAAATACAGGTTCCAGACATTGGAGATGAGCAGGAAGTCGAGGTCATTGAAATCCTGGTCGTCCCCGGTGATGAGGTCGGTGAAAACGACTCTTTAATTGTGCTGGAAAGTGACAAGGCGGCCATGGAAATTCCATCGCCGACGGCCGGTGTGGTCAAAGAAATACTCGTCAAGGTTGGCGACCAGGTGTCCCAGGGCAGCCAAATCGTCAGTCTTGAAACATCCGCTGACAGCGAACCAGCTCCAGAGCCCGAGACAGCGTCTACAGCTAAAGAGGAGCCGATAGCAGCCAAAGCAACTTCTGCGCCAGCAGCCTCCAGCGTTATGGAAGTGAAGGTTCCCGACCTTGGTGGCGACTCCGATGTGGAAGTTATTGAAATCCTCGTTGCTGAGGGTAACGACATAACGGAGGAAGACGGCCTGGTAACGTTGGAATCCGATAAGGCCGCGATGGACGTGCCATCGCCTGCTTCGGGCAAAGTGAAATCGATCAGTCTTAAAGTGGGTGACAAGGTTAACGAAGGCTCACTGATTCTTGAACTGGAAACGATAGCGGTAGTTGAAGATCCGGCAGCCCGGGAAGCCCCTGCGCCAGAGCCGCAGGCTGCAGTTAAACCTGAGCCGGCCGTAGAAGCACCTGCTGTCACCGGCGAGTCGATACTCATGGAAGTCAAGGTACCGGATCTTGGTGAAGACAGCGATGTCGACGTTATCGAAATTCTCGTTGCGGTTGGCGATGAGGTAAAAAAGGAAGATGGTCTCATCACGCTTGAAACCGATAAAGCGGCTATGGACGTACCCTCGCCTGCTGACGGTGTGGTTAAATCTGTCACTCTGAAGGTTGGCGACAAGGTCAGCGAAGGTTCAGCCATTCTTGAGTTGGAAACGACCGCGGCAGCACCCGCACCAGCCGCTGCGCAGGCTGAGAAACCGGCCTCTGCCTCCGTACCCAAACCTGCGGCAGCGCCAGACCCGACTAATGCCCCTGCAGCGCAATCGGCCGCAGCCAGTGTGAATAATGAAACAGTTTATGCCGGCCCTGCTGTGCGCAAGATGGCCAGGGAGCTGGGCGTTGATCTGTCCAAGGTGCCTGGTTCAGGTTCCAGAGGAAGAATCGTCAAGGAAGATGTGGATGTCTATGTCAAGAGCATCATGCAGGGGGGTGACGCTTTAGCCACATCATTGGGCGGTGCTGGCCTGCCGGCAATCGAGGATATCGATTTTAGCCAATTTGGAGAGATCGAGGAAATCGAGATGTCCAAGCTGCACCAGGTGACTGCTCGCAATATGACGCGCAACTGGCTGAATGTTCCGCATGTCACCCAGTTTGATGAAGCAGACGTCACCGAGCTTGAAGCATTCCGCCAGGAGCAGAAAGCTATGGCTGAAAAGAAAGGCATCAAGCTCACGCCGCTGCCGTTCATTGTCAAAGCCTGTGCCCGCGCACTGAGCGAATACCGGCAGTTCAATGTTTCACTGCACTCTTCAGGAACGAAGCTGATTCAGAAGAAATATGTGCATATCGGGGTGGCCGTGGCCACACCTGCCGGACTCATGGTGCCAGTGGTGGAGGATGCCGATCGCAAAACTATCTGGGAAATCGCTGCAGAGATTGCTGAGCTCGGCGCCAAGGCTAAAGACAGGAAGCTGACCAAGGATGAAATGACAGGATCGTGTTTCACCGTGTCCAGTCTCGGCAATATTGGTGGCACCGGTTTTACGCCGATTGTGAATGCGCCCGAAGTGGCAATTCTTGGTGTCTCCAGAACAACCGTGAAACCTGTTTACATTGATAACGAATTTGTACCAAGAACTATGCTGCCGTTTGCACTCTCGTACGATCATCGTGCCGTAAATGGTGTTGATGGTGGACTGTTCTGTACCTACCTCGGTTCATTGCTGAGCGATATCCGCCTCCTGGCCCTCTAGGACCCAATGTATGCCTTCCTTTGATATCGTCTCTGAAGTCGACATGCATGAAATGACCAATGCCGTGGACCAGGCGTCGCGCGAAATTGGCAACCGTTTTGATTTCAAGGGCGTGGATGCTTCCTTTAGCCTGAATGACAACGTGATGACCCTCACCGCTGAAGTGGAATTCCAGATTAACCAGATGCTAGATGTGCTGCAGAACAAGATGGTCAAACGCGGTGTTGATATAAGCAGCCTTAAAACGGCAGATGTCGAAATGGTTGGACGGAAGGCTAGCATGCACGCCACAGTTCAGCAGGGCATTGAATCAGAAACAGCGCGCAAGATAGTCAAGAAGGTCAAAGAACAAAAAATGAAGGTGCAGGTGGCCATACAAGGCGACAAATTGCGCGTTACCGGCAAGAAGAGGGATGATCTTCAAGCTGTGATTGCTGTTCTCAAGGATGAAAACTATGGACTGCCTTTGCAGTACAACAACTTCAGGGATTAATTTCCCGTTAATTTTTATCTTTTAATCACTGTGTATTAACCCAGAATCGGCTCGCTTTGGGCCTGTAATACTGTGATAATTTACGCCGCCCACGGAGGGGTCTAGGGAAACTTTCCAGATGAACACGAACAGCCGTAAATCAATTCTCATTGCAGTTGGTGTGACGATTACTGTCACGCTGTGGATGCTTAGCGGCCTGGGAAGCAGTCCGGTTGAATTCAGCGGCGAGAACCAGCTCAATGTGAGCGACGGCAAACCGATGCGCGTTCGTGTCGAGCAGGTTCGTTCTTCCGAGGTTACCCGAGAAATCACTCTTAGTGCCAGGACTGAACCTAACAGGGTGGTCAGCCTGCGCGCTGAAACCGATGGTGCAGTCGTTAACATTGCTGTAGACCGCGGCAATCCCGTTGAAGAAAACGCCCCAATCATTGAGCTAGACATGCGCGATCGTAGTTCGCGTCTTACAGAGGCCACTTCACTGATTGCCCAGCGGGAGCTTGAGCTTGAAGCAAGACAGAATCTTCGTGACCGTGAATTTGCCTCCAGGGTTGAAATCGCCGAAGCCAATGCCAGGCTTGAGAGCGCCAGGGCAGCCAAGGCAAGAATTGAACTGGAGATAGATAACACCACCATCGATGCGCCTTTTAATGGGATAGTCCAGGAGCGCGGTGTTGAAATCGGTGACTATGTTCGAGCGGGCGACGCCGTTGTTGAAGTAGTGGATATTGATCCATTAATCATTGCCGGCGAGATTAATGGCAAGGAAGTCAGTGAACTCTTTGTCGGTGGTCGCGGTTCAGCGGTCCTGGTGAATGGCACCCGCATCAACGGAGTGATTCGCTACCTGGCGCCTGTTGCCGACTCAAACACACGCACCTTCCGCGTTGAACTGGAAGTCCCGAATCCCAATGGTATCCGCGCCGGACTGACTGCTGAATTACTGCTGGATGGCTCGCGTATTCGGGCGCATGAGATCTCGCCGTCGCTGCTGACCCTGGCCGATGACGGCGCCGTTGGTGTCAAAACGGTAAACAGCAGCAACCGTGTCGATTTTCACCCCATAGAAATCGCCGGTTCATCTGATAACGGCATCCTGGTCACAGGCCTGCCTGACGAGGTCACGGTTATCACCGTGGGCCAGGGGTTTGTGAATGTTGAACAGCAGGTTGAGCCTGTTAACTACAATGTACTGAGCGAAAGCACTGCCTTTGAACGCGCTAATTAATGCATTTATAAGCCGTCCAAGACCAGTCATCATGATTCTGGTCCTGCTTATTCTCGCGGGAGTCACCAGTTATGTCTCCGTGCCGAAGGAAGCAGAGCCGGATATCGATATCCCCCAGATTTACGTCAACATTATTCATGAAGGGATATCTCCTGAAGATGCAGAGCGGCTGCTGCTGCGTCCGATGGAAACCGAGTTACGTTCAATTGAGGGACTGAAAGAAATTCGCGCCACCGGTTCCGAAGGCTCAGGTGTGCTCATTCTTGAATTTGACGCTGGTTTTGATGCCGATCAGGCGCTTACTGATGTCAGGGAAAAAGTAGACCTGGCCCGAAACGAACTGCCGGCAGATTCAGAGGAGCCTTTTGTCCAGGAAATTAATACCTCCCTGTTTCCGGTGCTTACAGTAATGCTGCATGGCGATGTGCCGGAAAGGGCGTTAGTTACCATAGGCAGGCAGCTGCGCGATGAGCTAGAGGCCATTCCAGGAGTGCTGTCCGCAGATATTGGTGGCGACCGTGAAGAACTTCTAGAAGTCATCGTCGATCCCGTTGCACTGGAAAGCTACAATCTTAACTATGCAGACCTGATCAGCTACGTCAGCCGCAACAACAGGCTGGTGGCAGCTGGGGCGCTGGACAGCGGTGAAGGACGTTTTGCCGTCAAGGTGCCTGGCGTAATTGAGGATCTGCAGGATCTGCTGACCCTGCCCGTTAAAACAGACGGCCTGAAGACCGTGGCCTTTGAAGATGTCGCGACAGTTCGCCGGACCTTCAAGGACCCAACCAGTTTTGCCCGCCTCAATGGCGCAAACTCCATCGCGCTTGAAATTACCAAGCGAGCCGGTGCCAATATTCTGGAAGTTGTGGATGCCGTGAAGGCGACGGTTACTGCCGCCTCCCAGCTTGATGAATGGCCGAAAAATCTGCAGGTCACATTCACCTCGGATAATTCCGAGCAGGTCCGAATCATGCTCAACGACCTGGTGAACAACGTGGCCACGGCCGTCATCCTTGTGATGATTGTCATCCTGGGGGCGCTGGGTTCGCGGTCAGCCGGTCTGGTTGGTGTGGCTATCCCTGGGGCATTCCTCTCGGGCATCCTCGTAATTTATCTGATGGGTTATAGCATGAATATCGTTGTACTCTTCTCGCTGATTATGGCGGTCGGCATGCTAGTTGACGGCGCCATCGTGGTAGTGGAGCTGGCCGAACGAAACATGAAAAACGGCTACAGTCCTAAGCTGGCCTTCAGTGAGGCAGCCAAGCGCATGGCCTGGCCGATTACTGCCTCAACAGCTACCACGCTGGCAGTATTCATGCCGCTGTTGTTCTGGCCAGGATTGATCGGCTCATTCATGAAATACCTGCCTATTACACTGCTGGTGACATTGTCTGCATCATTATTCATGGCTCTGCTGTTTGTCCCGACGGTTGGCTCTCTGATTAGGAATAAAGCTGAAAAACCTGGGCTTGCAGGTGTGGATACGATCACCGAAGTCGACGTCTTGGAAGAGGGCAGGCAGAACCTTCAGCAGATGGATAAATTTACAGCTACTTATATTAGTTTTGTTCGCCGTGTGCTGCATATGCCAATGGCGGTCCTTGGGGTAGCCTTTGCTTTTCTTATTGGCTCCTTTGTCCTTTACAGCCAGTTTGGCCGAGGTGTTGAATTCTTCACTGACGTGGAACCCGAATTTGCCGTGCTCAACATTCATTCACGCGGCGATCTTTCCGTCTACGAGCGTGACGATCTGGTTCGCGAAGTGGAAAACCGTATCCTCGACATGGAGGAGTTTGAGTCTATTTACACACGCAGCGGAATCGCGCTCGGCAATGATATCGAAGAGGATATTATCGGCCGTATCCAGCTCAGCCTAGTAGACTGGGAGCTGCGCCGCCCCGCTGCGCAGATCATGGAGGATGTGCGCCAGCGCACAGCTGACATCCCAGGCATAGTGGTTGAGCCGCAGGTTCAGGAATCTGGTATTACCTCCGGAAAACCGATACAGCTCGAATTAACTGCCCTAAATACGGATTTGCTGCCAGGTGCCGTAGACCAGTTACGTGAGGGTATGAGTGAGCTGGGCGACTTTGTAGACGTTACCGACTCCAGGCCGCTGCCCGGTATTGACTGGAAAATGGAAGTGGATCGGCAGGAAGCTGCCCGCTTTGGCACTGACATCACCACCATTGGCAGTGCGGTACAGTTGATCACCAACGGCATCATGCTGGGCGATTACCGTCCAGATGATGCAGATGACGAAGTGGATATTCGCGTTCGTTTTCCCGAAACTATGCGCAATATCGGCATGCTGGATCGCCTCACCGTCAATTCCCTTATGGGCAACGTCCCGGTCAGCAACTTCATGACACGTCAGGCTTCACCGCGCGTAGGCAATATCCAGCGTACAGATGGCAGGCGAGTTCTGAACATAGCCGCTGACGTACCTGAAGATGTTCTCCCGGATGACAAGGTGCAGGAGCTGGAAGCCTGGCTGGAGCAGGGAAATCTTGATCCTAACGTCCGGGTTAACTTCAAGGGTGAGAACGAAGATCAGCGTGAAGCCGAACAGTTTCTTAGCCAGGCCTTCGGAGTGGCATTATTCCTGATGGCCATCATCCTGGTGACCCAGTTCAACAGTTTTTACCAGGCGCTCCTGATCCTCTCAGCCGTTTTCTTTTCCACGATTGGTGTACTGCTTGGTCTGCTTATTACCGGACAGCCGTTCAGTATTGTTATGTCGGGTATCGGGGTGATATCCCTCGCCGGAATCGTTGTGAACAACAACATAGTGTTAATTGACACCTATAACCTGATCAAGAAAAAGGGAGCGGAAGCGATTGAGGCGGCCGTTCTGACCTGTTCTCAGCGTCTGCGCCCTGTGCTTCTGACCACCATCACGACCATACTTGGGCTGTTGCCAATGACCCTGGGTATGAACTTCGATCTGATCAATCGCCACATCCAGATCGGCGGTCCCTCTACGCAGTGGTGGACGCAGCTGGCCTCGGCCATTACATTCGGCCTGGCTTTTGCCACGGTCCTAACCCTGGTTATGACGCCCTGTATGCTCGTTTTGGGTGACAGGCTTGACGGCCGCAAAAAACACGCATCCTGAAAAAAGTACTGAACGGTTGAAAGGCCCGGTTCACTAATTCAGTGAGGTGTTGTCCATATTAAAAGTAAATTTAGCTATAACCCCGTTTACGTTCACCGTATAAGTCCCCGCCGGTAAATCCAGCACATCCAGAGTGACTGATGTTTCGAATGGGTCAGTCACTGCTATGCATGACTCTGTGGGCCCAAGTTTTGTCTCTGCCAGGACGACCGTAAAAGTATTGTCGGCATAAGAGACGGCGGGATTAAGAAGTTCTGTACAGGGCACTGACTTGATGCCTTCCACGGCAACGCTGACCTGGAGCGGAAAGGATTTCGTGAGCATGATTTCGATATTCTCAATCAGGACTTTAGGCATTTTATCTGCTGCTGCAATGAGCAGGGCACCTTCACCATTGTAGGTAAGGCGGATATCAATGTAGTAAGTCGTGTTGTCACCGGAGATGACCACGCCTTCGGGAATTGTCATTTCACCGTTTGTGAAAACAGCCGGCTCTGCGAGAACTGATCCTGAGATAAGTAGTGCTGAAATTCCAGCCAGTGTGTGCCGCATCGTCGAAACTCCTTTTATTTTTCGAGACATAATAAGGTTTTGGTTGGCGTTTACCGGTTTGCAGCTTAAAGGGTTTCAGGTTTGCCACTGGTAATGCTTCAGCGGGAAGCCTTTTCCTGAAAATAATATGCCTTCTTTCTCCAGTCGTGCTCTTTGCTTTTGCCAGGGTGCGCTGTGCATGGGAAATGAAAGCTCGCCCCTGCTATTGATCACCCTATGCCATGGGAGCCTGGTGCCCTTGGGTAGGTTCTTTAGTGTTGTTCCTACATACCTGGCGTGATTGGGATAACCGGCTAGCATAGCCACCTGGCCATATGTGGCGACATTACCTTCCGGAATCGCGGCAACAATTTGCCAAATTGCCTCCTTCAGGCTTGAGGTTTGCACATTGACCCCCATACAGGATTAAACCATTCAAAAAAGCTTTGCCGCATGCGTCTATTATTTCTGATTTTTATCGCTGTTCCTATTCTCGAGATGCTGCTGCTTTTTAAAGTTGCAGACCATATCGGCGGACTCAATACGGCAGTTCTTGTGGTGCTGACGGCAGCCATTGGCATCCAGGTCTTGAGACAACAGGGTCTTTCCACGATTACCCGCGCCCAGCAGCGCCTGGACAGTGGAGAACTGCCGGGTCAGGAAATCATGGAAGGGCTGTTCCTGGCTATCGGCGGCGCGTTTTTGCTCACACCTGGATTTATCACGGACACGCTGGGTTTTATTTTTTTGATTGGGCCAACCCGTAAGCAGCTGGTGCGATGGCTCATCAAGTCCGGAAAAATAGCGATGTTTAGCAGCCGCAGCGGCAGTTCATCCTTTACCTATACGCATTTTTCTAGCGCCCGCCAGGAACGCGATGGCGTTTACGAAGGGGAGTATTCCCGGGAAGAAGAGCGGCCTAATTCCCTGAACAAACCGGAAAATCACTAATTTCGGCAAACGGGCAACTTTTTTTAATCTTTTTCAGTTTTTTTATTGAAATTGCACTAAACAGCCCCATGTTTGTGCCTGTATCTGGGAACAGAAGTTTGTAAAGACTGTAATTCCGGTATTTAAAGGATTTTTGGAGATCTCTTGCAGAAACCAAAGATTACTTGAAGCAGTGGAGCTATTCCGTTGCTTCACTGAAAAAACTAAAGACATTAACCAGTTTTATTACTCAAGAGTGTTGGAGACATAAGTATGAACATTCGTCCGTTACAAGACAGAGTCGTCGTGAAACGAAAAGAAGAAGAAACTACAACTGCCGGTGGCATTGTTTTACCTGGCTCTGCGACTGAAAAACCTTCACAGGGTGAAGTTGTGGCAGTAGGCCCGGGTCGTCTGCTGGATAACGGGGATGTTCGCCCCCTAGACCTGAAAGTGGGTGACATAGTCATCTTTGGCAAGTACGCCAGCAACACTGTCCAGATCGACGATGAAGAATTACTGATTCTGAATGAAAGTGAAATCTTTGGTGTAGTTGAAGGCTAATCCAGCTTCCCATCAATAAACCTATTCATTCACATAACGAGATTTAACAAATAGGACTTATAAAAATGGCTAAAGACGTAAAATTTGGAGATATTGCCCGCCAGAAAATGCTTAAAGGTGTAAACCTGCTGGCAGACGCAGTGAAAGTTACCCTTGGTCCCAAGGGCCGCAACGTAGTACTGGACAAATCATTCGGTGCTCCAACTGTAACTAAAGACGGTGTATCCGTTGCCAAGGAAATTGAACTTAAAGACAAGTTCGAAAACATGGGTGCACAGATGGTCAAAGAAGTGGCTTCCCAGACCTCTGACGTTGCCGGTGACGGTACCACTACAGCTACAGTTCTGGCCCAGGCTATCCTGAACGAAGGCTTGAAATCAGTTGCCGCCGGCATGAACCCAATGGATCTGAAGCGCGGTATCGACAAGGGAGTCGCTGCAGTTGTCGAAGAGCTTGGTAACATGTCAACTCCGTGTACTGAATCAAAAGCAATTGCTCAGGTTGGCTCTATCTCTGCCAACTCCGATACCAGCGTTGGTGACATCATTGCCGAAGCAATGGAAAAGGTAGGCAAAGAAGGTGTTATCACCGTGGAAGACGGTTCCGGTCTGGAAAACGAACTGGACGTGGTTGAAGGTATGCAGTTTGACCGTGGTTACCTGTCCGCTTATTTCATAAACAACCAGGACACCATGATGGTTGACCTTGAAAACCCTCTCATCCTGTTGGTTGAAAAGAAAGTATCCAACATTCGCGACATGATTAACCTGCTGGAAGGCGTTGCCAAGGCTGGCCGTCCTCTTCTGGTTGTTGCCGAAGACGTTGAAGGTGAAGCACTGGCTACCCTGGTTGTGAATAACATGCGCGGCGTTATGAAAGTCGCTGCTGTTAAGGCACCTGGTTTTGGTGATCGTCGTAAAGCCATGCTGGAAGACATCGCTACCCTGACTGGCGGTACCGTGATATCCGAAGAGGTTGGCCTTAGCCTTGAAGGCGCCACTATTGAAGATCTGGGTTCTGCCAAGCGCGTCCAGATCACCAAGGATAACACCACCATCATCGATGGTGCTGGTGACTCAGAGAAGATTGAAGGGCGTGTTAAGTCGATTCGTCAGCAGATCGAAGAAACCTCTTCCGATTATGACCGTGAAAAACTGCAGGAACGCGTAGCCAAGCTGGCTGGCGGTGTTGCAGTAATCAAGGTTGGTGCTGGCACTGAAATTGAAATGAAAGAAAAGAAAGCCCGCGTTGAAGACGCCCTGCACTCTACCCGCGCTGCCGTAGAGGAAGGTGTTGTACCTGGCGGTGGTGTTGCCCTGGTTCGCGCTCTGCAGAGCATTGAGAAGCTGACCGGTGACAACGAAGACCAGAACGTAGGTCTCATGATCCTCCAGCGTGCCCTGACTGCACCGCTGCGTCAGATCTCTGACAATGCCGGTGAAGATGGTTCCGTTATCCTGGATAAGGTTCGCCAGGGTAAGGGCAACGAAGGCTTCAATGCTGGCACCGGTGAATTCGGCGACATGATTGAAATGGGTATTATCGACCCTGCCAAGGTGACCCGTTCAGCCCTGCAGGCTGCCGGTTCCGTTGCTGGCCTGATGATCACTACCGAAGCGATGGTTAGTGAGATTCCGGAAGAGAAACCTGCCCCAATGCCTGACATGGGTGGAATGGGCGGCATGGGTGGGATGATGTAACCAAATCCCAAGCTATAAAAAACCCCGCTCTAGCGGGGTTTTTTGTGCCCGGGTATTGCTGTGGCTACTGCGCTCACCAAAATGGCGTTAGAAAATTTTTTCAAACCGGTTACATACTGCTTGCATACACCCGGCTCTGAAAAAATTTTCTGTCTTGCCTTAACTTTCCTCGCTACGCCATCAGCTCAGACTAATGATTGAGATTTCGGTATGCCAGAAATTTAATCTGGAGTACAACTAATAACATAGTTCTAAATTAAGATTTAGACATCTAACCTGTTACTGCCCGTTGCCTCTTTTGAGCTTTTGAGGGTATTCGTGCGTCAAAGGCTATAGAAAACACTGTAGGTTTTTAATCTATCAGTCTAATTTCACTGAAAATTAATCCTCTAAAAATGTGAATTGGATTTTTTCTTAACCTAAAAAACCCTATAATAAATGGCATGTCAGATAACGATCATATCGAAGACATCCCCAGCATCGTACCCGAGCACGACGAACTGGCTTCCCACCGCAAGATGAGGCGCGGAACCTCCGTGCCCGTGCTGGAAGACGTGGTCTCAATGGGCACCAGTGGGGGAGTGAAATTCCTTCTCACAGTTCTGGTCATCGGCCTTCTGGCGACCGGGGGTGCCGGATATTATTTTTATCTTAGCAGTCTAAAAATGCAGGAGTCACTGGTCGAAGCGCAGGGGCGTATCCAGCAGCTACAGAGCCGGCTCAACCTGGTAGATGAAAGTGCCGAACAGTCCTCAATGGGGCTTCTTGAAAGGGTGGATGCCAATTTCACCCAGATTGACCTGCTCTGGGCCAACTACCGCAACCACACGGCCGACCTGGCTGAACTGAACCGTTTCGTGGAGCAGGCCAAGTCGACAATCACGTCCATTGAGGGAGCGCTGTCCGGCCAGAGCAAAACCCTGAATGAAACAACCGCCCAGCTCAACAATATACAAATCCGCTTAGAAAATTTTAGCAATAACATTGCCGGCATGGATGACCTGGATTCCCAGCTTAGCAGCATTCTGTCCGATCTCAACGGAGTGAAAACGAACGTGGCCTCACTTCAGAGTGGACTGGTCAGCAGGGTTAATTCAACTGAGCAGGATATTGAGTCCATCAATGTCTATAGGCTGCAGCTGAACCAGACCCTCAACCAAATCCAGAGCCGAATCAACGAGCTCCAGCAGCGAGTAGGCCCCTAACTTAGCAGCTATTATTCCTGGTCCAGGTGTTCTTCAAAGAACGAAAGGACATTATCAATAAAACGTTGTCCGATCCGGTTGCCGTGGTTGCCTTCATAGATCTCGTAATTATGCTCTATACCGAGCCTCGCCATTGCCGCTGATAACTGGGTATTGGTCGCTTCCAGTCCGTCCTCGTCGCCGACATCAAGAAAAATACCTCGATACTGCTGCAGCGCCGGAACATACTGGTCTACGAAAACCAGGGGAGAGTTGGCCGTCCATTTCCTTGAGACTAGTGGAAGTTCTTCGCCATCCTGGTATGGAAAATCAAAATAGTAGGGTGGATTGTCAGGGTTGGGCGCCCAGGCCGCTGCCTGTGCCTGCATTACGTTATCAAAGGTGCCGGCCTGGTAGCCTTCAAAATCATCCGCCATGCGTTCATTTTGCACCTCCACGGCTTCAAGAGAAGGAGCATTGTTGAGCAGGCAGCAGGAGCTCATGGCATAGAGTGCGGCAAAAATACCCGGGTACTTCATGCCGATGCGCAATGTACCGTACCCGCCCATGGAGTGACCGCTTAGGCCACGGCTGCCGGGTTTGCCAATTGTGCTGTAATTAGCATCGATATAAGAAACAAGATCCCTAACGATCCAGCTTTCCCAGTCGCCGATGGCAGGTGAGTTGGAATACATACTGCCCCCGTACTTGTTGAAAGCATCGGGCATGACCATGATCACTTCCCTGGCCCCGTCTGCCATGGCGGCATCAGCCATCTCAGGAAAGCGCAGTACTCTTTCTATATAAGCGTCAGCTCCCACCGCATAACCATGCAGAAAATAAACTACGGGATAGCGCTTATCTGACTCGCCGTAACCGGGTGGCAGATAGACAAAAACATCCCTGTACGGGCTGTCTCCCGTTAGATTGCCTTCAAGGGAAGGGCTGTGAACCTTGATTAATTCCAGTGAACCTTGGGCGACAGCCTGTGTGGCCAGCACAAGGGTAAAAACCAGCGTCAGTATCTTTCTCATAAACAGATGCCTTGAAGGATCGTAATTACGGGTAAAAAGTAAAGAAAGTAGGGTGTTTAAGCAACGTAAAATAATTCTGCTTAGCTTGCAAGCCACTTAAAAGGGTAGTAATTTCTAAGAAAGAGCGGTTTGAGAGGAAGCCATGTTCATAAAGAGAGTAATCTCATTCGCAATCCTGGTGCTTGGGATTCTTGCCATGTGTGTTGGCCAGGTCTATGCCCAGGATAGTCGTTCCGACCGGCAGCAGTTGTCTCGCATTGAGGAATACTGTGTGGGTTGCCACAACTTTGAGGACTACGCCGGCAGCTTTGACCTGGAAACTATACTCGGGGACGACATTGCCTCCCACGCGGAGGAATGGGAAAAAGCCATCCGTAAACTCCGTGCCGGCATGATGCCGCCACCGGGACAGGATCGTCCACGGGATCGTGACTACCTGCGCCTGACCGAATGGCTGGAAAATAAGATTGATGCCCAGGCAGAAATTAATCCTGGCACCAAGACCCTGCACCGAATGAACCAGAGTGAGTATGCAAATGTCATCTCTGAGCTGCTGGGCATTGAAATTGACCCTTCCCTTTACCTGCCCGCTGATTCTTCGGCTCGCGGTTTCGATAACCAGGCAGGCTCACTTACGATATCACCAACATTGCTTGAAGCCTATACGCGGGCGGCGTCCCGAATTGCCAAGATGGCCGTGGGTACCTGGAACTCTCCCACAGAGATGACCTATATCGTCGATGCCGACAACTCCCAGAATGTTCAGTTGCCCGACATGCCCCTCAACACGCGTGGCGGCATCGCGGTTGAACATAATTTTCCGGCTGACGGTGAGTACAGTTTTTCTATGCAGAACTTTGGCCTTGGCAGCTACATCCCCGGGGAAAAACTGGAAATTAGTATTGATGGTGAGCGGGTTCATCTTTTTGACTATACCGGCCTTGGCATCTTTGTTGGTATGGGCGGTGACCATGACGGTTCACTGGATGTCACGCTGCCGGTTAAAGCCGGGACGCACAAGGTAGGGGCGACTTTTGTGGCCACCAATTTTCGTCCTGATATTGGCCTGATCCAACAGTATGACCGCAAGTCCATCGAGAATAATGACCTGCCCCAGGTGCAATATCACCCTGCCATTGGCATGCTTAAAATTTCCGGCCCCTTTAATGCTGAGAAATCCACCGACTCTGTCAGTCGCGAGAAAATTTTTGTCTGCAGTCCTGCCAATGCTGATGAGGAACCCCAATGCGCCAAACATATCATCATGACGCTCACCGGCAAGGCCTTCAGGCGCCCTGTTTCGGAACAGGACATTGCTCCCATGATGGCTTTTTATGAAGAGGGCAGAACAGGTGCGACTTTTGATGACGGTATTGAGCTTGCCTTGCGTCGCCTGCTGGTAGACCCGGAATTCCTGGTAAGGCGTGAACATGAACCGGAGGATATTCAAGCCGGTGAGACATACCAGCTTACCGACCTTGAGTTGGCCTCCCGGCTTTCCTTTTTTCTCTGGAGCAGTATTCCTGATGAAGAATTGATCGACCTGGCCTCAAGGAGCCGTCTGAGTGACCCCGAGGTACTTGAAGCGCAAGTCAGGCGAATGCTCGATGATCCAAGGGCTCATGCCCTGGTGAAAAACTTCGGCCAGCAATGGTTATACCTGCGCAACCTTCCCACAACGTCGCCCGATGGCATCTTTTTTCCTGATTGGGATGCTGAGCTCAGGCATGCCTTCAAGCAGGAAACTGAACTGCTCTTTGAAAGTATTATCCGGGAAGACCGCAGCATTCTGACGCTTCTGGACGCTGACTATACTTTCGTTAACGAACGTCTTGCAAAACACTACGGCATTCCCAACATCTACGGCGCTCACTTTCGTCGCGTAGAGTTGGGACCGGAGCTTGATTACCGCCGTGGCATCCTTGGACAGGGCAGTTTTCTGGCCCTGACCTGGGCAGAAAATTTCCGCACCTCACCGGTAAAACGCGGTGTGTGGGTACTGGAAAACCTGCTGGGCACGCCGCCGCCGGCGCCGCCTGCCAACGTGCCGGCGCTCGAGGAAACAGGGGAAAACCAGATCAACACGCTGCGCGATCAGCTCACCCTGCACAGGCAGAACGAACCCTGCGCCACCTGCCATGCCATCATGGACGGCATAGGATTTGCTCTTGAGAATTTCAATGCCGACGGCAAGTACCGCAAGATGGCAGGACACCCGCGTCAGTTTGGCGGAGTTGCCTCTCCTATTGATGCCACCGTTGAGCTGTGGGATGGCACCGTCGTGGATGGACCGGCGGGATTGCGCGAGCAGCTGCTTAAGTATTCCCCGCAGTTTGCCCGTTTTGCCGTTGAGAAACTTATGACCTACGGAGTGGGCCGCGGTACCGAGTATTACGATATGCCGGTCGTCAGGCAGATCGTCAGCAATTCCGAGTCTGACAATTACAGTTTTTCATCCCTGGTGCTTGGCGTAGTCAACAGTCCACAGTTCCAGATGAGGGTGAAAACAGAAGCGAATGAAAATCTCGCCAGCAACTGACTGGCCGAGGAGGAAACGCGATGAAATTTATTACCCAAAAAAAACTTCCCCGGAGAACCTTAATTAAATCGGCCGGCGTCAGTGTGGGCCTTCCGCTACTAGATGCCATGGTGCCGGCCTTTGCCCAGTCAGCACCAACGCCGCCGAAACGTTTTGTAGGCGTCTGGCATCCCCATGGTGTGGCACCTGGTTACTGGAGTCCGACAACCGCGGGAAGGGATTTTGAATTTTCCTACGTGACCAAGCCGATGGAAAACTTACGCGACTACGTTACGCTTATTAGCGGACTCGATATTCCCGAGTGCTATTCCACCGAAGAGGAACCGGGTGGCAACCACGCTCGCGGTGCTGCGATTTTTTCCGGTGCGCGTCCGCGACGTAACGCGGTGGCCCCATATCTGGGCGTGACGATTGACCAGTTGATTGCTCAGGAATACGGCCGTGACACGATTCTTTCCTCTATCCAGTTGGGTGTTGAGGATGCCGGCAACTACGGCAACTGCAACTGGGGCTATAACTGTGCCTACACCAATTCTATGTCCTGGATTTCACCCACCGAGCCTTTGCCCACGGAAATTAATCCTAGGGTGGCCTTCGAGCGTCTCTTTGGCACCGGCGGTAGTTCAGAAGAGCGCCGTCGCGGTCGCTCACTGGATGCTTCTATCCTGGATTCGGTGGCGGAAAAAATTCCGGAATTGAAACGGGAGCTGGGCAGCGGTGACAAGGTCAGGCTGGATACTTACCTGGATAATATCCGTGAGCTGGAACGTCGTATACAGATTGCCATCAACAGCGGCGTGGAAGAGCCCACTGAGGAAGTGCCTTTCGGTATTCCCCAAAGCAAGGATACTCATTTCCGCCTCATGTTTGACCTGATAGCCCTGGCGTTTGAAGGGGATCTGACCCGCTCTGCAACAATGATGCTGGGTCGTGACCTAAGCGGCTTCAGTTTTCCTGAATCCGGTTCAACAGGGGCATGGCATGGATCTAGTCACCATGGCGATAAGCCTGACAATATCGCCAACTATGCCCGAATGAACCGCTATCACTTCAGTTTGGTAGCCGAGTTCCTTGAAAAACTGCACGCCATGCCGGAGGGGGATGGCAACGTGCTTGATCATTCCTTGATGTACATGGGCAGCAACATGGGCAACTCCCACCGCCATGCCCATGAGAAGATACCGGTTACACTGGTTGGTAAAATCGACGGCACTTTCCAGGGCAACCGCCACATCGTGTTCCCCGATAACACGGAAAAGCATGCCAACATGCTGCTTAGCTTACTTCACCTCTATGGCATTGAGCGCAACAGCATCGGCGGCAGCACACACCTTTTGCCCATTGCCTGATGAAAAAATTGCTAAATAAAGTCGGTGTTTTGGTATCGCTGCTGCTGACACTGGTGCTTTGTACCCATGTGCTAGGTCAAATTCGCCGCCCGCCGACCTGGCCGGATATCGCCTTACCCGGTGGTCCCGTGCGTGACGTCATCCTAGATAACTGCACGTCTTGTCACGGCATTGATGATTACGCGTTTTATGCCCTGGATCGGGATGGCTGGGATGCATTGATCGACGAAAAACACCATGGTAACAATTCGGTCTCCCTGGCATCAGATGAAGAGGAATTGTTGCTGGATTTCCTGGTTGAAACCCTGGGACCTGAATCCATCCCGTTTCCACGTGATTACGTGCCGCCAGAGATAGATAAATTTTTTACTGATGCCGATGCCAGAATTTTCATGGAGGTGCGCTGTATTTCCTGCCACTCCTTGGATTCGGTTTTTAATACCCGGCTCAGCGAGGAAGGCTGGCGTGTGGCGCTGGTCAATGAAAGAGAGCGCGGTGCCGAACTCAATGACGAGGAACTGGAGCGTCTCACCGAATGGCTGGGACGGGTTCGCGGCGTAAACCTGTTCGAATAAACGGTATATCACTATGAAAACTTTTTACCGCTTTATCATGCTTGCCCCTTTTATGGGATTATCGCTGGTCAGTCACGCCTCTGATATTGCGAATGCGATGCAGGCCGGTGACTTTTCCCGCGTACAGCAAATGATAAGTGAAGGCGCCGATGTCAACGAACCTCAGGTGGATGGGGCTATTGCGCTGCACTGGGCTTCCCAGTGGAATGACGTGGAGTCGGCCCGGCAACTGATCAATGTGGGTTCTGATGTAAATAAAAGTAATCGCACTGGCGCCACGCCGCTGCAGCTGGCAGCGATCAATGGCAGTCCCGAAATGCTCTCGGTGCTGCTTGAGGCAGGGGCAGACCCCAATGGTGTGGTTTCTGTTACTAATGACACGCCACTCATGCTGGCTGCCAAGACCGGGATTGCTGATGCCGTGGAAATCCTAATTGAACATGGTGCCGAGGTGAATGCCATGGAAACCTGGGGCCGCACTACACCACTGATGTGGGCCTCCGCGGAAGGCCATAACGAGGTGGTTGCCCTGCTGCTGGAAAACGGCGCGGAAGTAGATGCGCAAACTATTTTTGTCCCACCCGATACGACACGCGGCTTTGAGGGTACGGCTCCAAGGGATCGCGAGGAGAGGGAAGTGGGGCCTGTCCAGCATGCCAGCGGAGAAATGACCGCTCTGCACCTGGCCGTACGCAATGGACACCATCAGACCGCTGAACTGCTGCTTGATGCCGGTGCCGACATCAATGCCCTGGTGGCTGACGGTAAGAATGCGCTTGGACTGGCAATTTTCAACGGTCACTACGACCTTGCTTCCATTCTGATTGAGCGAGGCTCCGATGTGAACCAGGCGGATGCCAGGAATTTCACACCCCTGTTCTGGGCCGTGGACCGTCGCAATATGGAAACGGCCCCGAACTTTCCCTGGGTGGTGACAGAAGACCCTTTGCCGCTCATCAAAGAGTTACTGGATGCCGGCGCCGATCCCAATCACCTGGTCAATGATACGCCGCGGGCGAGAATGCGCGGCGGCTCTCCCCGGATTGTTTTTGCGACGGCTGTGATGCGTGCCGCCTTTTCCGGAGATCTTGAGCTGACCCGGCTACTACTGGATTACGGAGCTGATCCCGCGATCAAGTCAAGCGACAACGAATCAACACTCAGTGCGGCATCAGGGTTGGGGTTCATTCACGGCTACCATTTTCAACACCCCTACGAGGTTCGCCTGGAAGTGGTGAAGCTGTTGGTGGAGGAGTACGGCCTGGATGTGAACTGGCATGATGATTACGGCATTACACCGCTCATGGTCGCCGGCAACCTAGGTGACGTGGATATTATCCAGTATCTCATAGACCAGGGCGCTGACCTGGGTGATTTTGATCTTGGCAAAAAAAATGACGGTGCCTTCGGTGCCAGTATTGAACCGCTTATGCCCATTGACTACGCTATCGGTGTCGGCACCTTTCGGCCCAATAATGCTATCGTGCTCAACCAGGAAGCCGTAGACCTTATGCAGCGAGAAATGGATGCCAGGGGAATAGAGCACGTGACCTCAGAATGTACTCTCAGGGGTTTCACCTGTTCCTACATCGACATGGACCCACGTGCAGTAACACCACAGCGCATTGCCGATGCAAGGCAGTTGCAGACCGGGCACCAGGTAGAAAGCCTGACCTCAACGACAGGTCTGCAGGTGGAAGATGAGCAATGCCTTGAAGTCAGTGTCTCCTTCAATGAGGAACAGACTGAATTCTGCGAAGAAGCAGCAGAAAACTAGTGCCTGTCAAAATCCCTGTAGAACAGACCCGTTGTCACGGCGGCGTAGGCCCCGTCTATTACCTGGGCGCCATAGGCAATGTGGTCCAGGAAGTCTGAATACCCAAACAAGATAACAGCCACATAGTGGCGCCTTCAATGAAATCATCATGTCTTATGGCAACATTCACTATCGCCTCGAGAATCGGCGTGGCCTGCCATGAGGCTCTTGCTCGCTAGCCCTGAGAGGTAAAGCATTTATTACCCACGGCATGGGTTGGGGCGCCGACCAAGGCTTGGAGAGCAACGATGACACCGCTCTGGATTTTGGCGCGAATATTGACCAGTGCTGTTTCGATATCGGCTGACCATGCCTCAACGTCCTGGCCATGCAGGCCAATGATCATCATCTACAAGTGACTCAAAGGTTTCGCTTTTGCCTGTGTAGCCATTGCGGTCGCTAGGGGCGAGGTGCCAGTCAGACGTCTGGCTGAAGACGATGACCATAGTGCAGCCTTGAGCCAATACCGGTGATGAAATAGCAATGAGTAGAAGTTTCTGTGCTATCTTTTTCATTCTTTATGTTGGTCTAAAACTTGTGAGTAGCTGGTTATGAATAGTATCAAAAGCATTTTAGTGACGAGCGGCATTCTGCTGGTTGCGTGCAGCGAGTCCCCCATGGAGGAGAATCTTCCCAACGATGAAAATGTAACGACAGCCTCCATGCCGATGAGCTGTGAGGACTTAGCCGAGATAAGCTTTCCAAACACGGTATTGACCAGCGTGGAAACAATTCCTGCCGGTGAATTCGAAGCCCCTACCGGTGGTTTCCCGGGTTTCGGCCCTGACTATTCCGTCCTGCCGTCATTCTGCCGCGTGGTCGGCTCCATCGAACCCACCAGCGATTCCGATATTCGTTTTGAGGTATGGCTGCCCCAGGAAAATTGGAATGGCCGATTCATGCAGACAGGAAACGGCGGAGCCGCGGGCTCTATCGTTCACAGCTCACTGGTGAATCCATTGATGCGCGGTTATGCAGTGGCCAATACTGACACGGGACACCAGAATGGTGGACGCATGTTTGGCTGGGCAGCCGAGTACCCTGAGAAACTGACGGACTTTGCCTGGCGTGCGGTGCATGAATTAACGGTTGTTGGAAAAGCAATCACAGAAACTCACTACGGCAGCCGACCGGAGCTTTCCTATTTCGTTGGCTGTTCCACCGGCGGCCGCCAGGGGTTGATGGAGGCGCAGCGCTTTCCCTATGACTACGATGCCGTTGTCGCGGGGGCGCCGGCGAACAACTGGTCTTCCCTGATGGCGCTGAGCATCGTGATCCAGACCAACATGGGTAAAGGCAAGCTGGCACTGAATAAGGTAAGTCTGCTCAAGGAGGCGGCTATTGCATCCTGCGATGCGCTGGACGGTGTTGAGGATCGCGTGATTACTAGCATTGGCCAGTGCAGTTTTGATCCTGCTGACCTGCAGTGCGCGGGTGAATTGACTGCGCAATGCCTTTCAGAGGAAGAAGTTGCTGCTGCGCAAGCAATGTATGCAGGTGTTGTGGATTCTGAGGGCCAGGTATGGATTCCCGGCACGGGTCCGGCTAGCGAACCGCTGTGGGCTGGCTACACCAATCCGGGCTTCATGATTGGCACCAATTTTTTTCAGGACGTCGTGTTTGAGGAGAAGTCCTGGGATCCCTATTCATTCGATGCGGATAACGATATGCCTGCCGCTGCGGATGCCGGCATCGATATCATCGCTATGGACCCTGACCTTAGCGATTTCTTTGGTCATGGTGGCAAACTCATCACTTACCATGGCACAACGGACGGCCTGATTCCTTACAGCAACACTTTAAACTACTTCAACAGCGTGCTGAAGACAGTTGGCGAAGATGCCGTCAATGAGAGTGCACGTTTTTACCTGGTCCATGGAATGGACCACTGCGCTGGCGGTAATGGCGCTCATGCCATAGACTGGCTCAGTGCCTTGGAAAGCTGGGTGGAAGAGGGTCAAGCACCTGGCGTGATCACTGGCACCCATCCAGCACCACCTCCAGGATTCCCGGGATCAGAGAACGCCCAGCAATTTACGCGGCCAATCTGTCCATATCCAGAAGTCACAACCTATGATGGCGTTGGTGATCCGACGCTGGCGGAAAATTTTTCATGTCAGGAAAATTAGTCGTGTATCTTGTCTTTACTATTGTGATTTAGGAACCCTCCACGTTCCGGCCGGCTGTGTGTAAGTAGATAGGTTTTGCGGGACTATCAGCAGAAGCTATGCTTAAAAGGATATTTGGTGCGGACGGAGAGACTTGAACTCTCACATCTTTCGATACTGGAACCTAAATCCAGCGCGTCTACCAATTCCGCCACGTCCGCTTGAGGGGCTTCCCTATTCCGGGAAGGCGCGTATTATACCTAAGCAAAAGCGCATTCCAATGCTAATTCCGGTTGAACTTTTAGATAGGTAAGATGCATAATATATACTTATTTAATAGGTTTTGCATATGATAAAGCTTCGCGAACTGGAATACCTCGATGCCATAGAGCGTCACAAGCACTTCGGTAAAGCAGCCGAGGCCTGTCATGTCAGTCAGCCAACGCTGAGCGGACAGATTATCAAGCTTGAAGAGCAGCTTGGGGTCAAACTGATCGAGAGACACCGCCGCAATATCATGCTGACCCCGGCCGGTAACCAGTTGCTCATTAAAGCGCGAAAAGTCCTCAATGCTGCCCACGACCTTGAGGTCACAGCTAGAACGCTTGGCGATCCGCTGTCAGGGGAAATGCATCTTGGCTTGATCCCTACGCTTGCACCTTATCTATTGCCTCACATCATGCCTGCGCTGATTAGCGGTCTGCCAAAAATGGATTTTTTCCTGCACGAAGAGCAGACCTCTGACCTGGTCAGGGCCCTCGACGAAGGCCGACTCGATGCGCTGATCCTGCCCTGGCTTGATGAGATGACGGATTTTGATGCTTACGATTTGTTTGATGAGCCCTTCCTGTTGGCCGTGAACAAGGACCATGAATTGGCAAAGAATAAGCGCGTCAAGCTGGAAGATCTTAGAGGCTGTCACGTGTTAACGCTTGAAGATGGTCACTGCCTGCGTGACCAGGCCCTCGGTTACTGTTTCAGTGCAGGCGCCGATGAGGACAAACGTTTCCAGGCGACCAGTCTAGAAACGCTGCGCTACATGGTCGCCTCAGGAATCGGCATCACCTTGTTACCCAAGCTGGCCATTCTTGATCAGCCTGAAAATGACGACATCTTTTACATTCCCTTCCAGCAGCCTCAGCCTTCCCGGCGCAACGTACTGCTGATTCGGCAAAATTACACGCGGGTTGAAACCGTGCGTGAAATTGTCGCGGCCATCAGAAAGGCCCTGGGACAAAACTTAAAGCTTTGAAAAAATTTATAAAAAGCTTTACCAGAGTTGTTTCGGGTTTACCGAACCCAGGTCATTACTCACGTTCTCTATTCTGTTGAGCTGGTGATTGGTTAAGAGAATGGCGGGCGTTATGGGATCCATTTCAACCTGGCTAGTGGCGACAGGACTTAAGAAAAACAGGCTGGGCAAGAGGGCAGATATTTCGAGCGATCTGGACATGGCATTCATGCTGTCAATGCTAGCCCATCCTGTGTATATTTTTAGGTTTTCCAGAATTAAAGAAAAATAAAGGGGGGGCTATGAAAGCGGCAGTATTCCAAGGCGTCAACAAACCACTGGTGGTGGAAGATATTCCTGCACCGGAGGCCGAGGGGACCAAGGATGTAGTGATCCGCGTCGGGCGCTGCGGCATCTGCGGCAGCGACCTGCATATCTCTGAAGATCCCATATTTGGTGTACCCGCTGGCGTGGTTCTTGGCCATGAATATTCCGGCGAGGTGGTCGGCGTGGGCAAGGAGGTCAAGGAAATCAAGGTGGGAGACCGTGTGTCGGTAAATCCTCTAACGTCCTGTGGTGAATGCACCGCCTGCCGTATCGGGGATCTGGCCATGTGCACCAGCATGATGGTTGGGGGCGGTGGTTATGGACAGTATTCCCTGGTCAAGGAACACCAATGCGTAAGAATGCCTGAGGGGGTCAGTATCGAGGATGGTGCCCTGGTAGAACCCATGGCAGTAGGTCTGCGTGCCGTTTACCTGGCGCAGATGCCGCCCGGGGCCAGAGTCCTTGTCGTTGGCGCTGGTCCTATCGGGCTTGCGGTTACTTTCTGGGCGCGCCGTTTTGGCGCCGGCAAAATCGCGGTGACGGCCTCGTCAACACGACGTGAAGACTTGGCCATGGACATGGGGGCATCCACCTTCGTCGCTCCGAGTGAAACGCCCGTGGAAGATGTAAATACTGCATTAGGCGGTCCGCCGGAAATAGTTTTTGAGTGCGTGGGTAAGACTGGGTTGATTCAGCGCTGTATCGAACATGTGGCGCCCAGAGGCACCG
Organism: Gammaproteobacteria bacterium; assembly: GCA_009922595.1. Classification (GTDB taxonomy): domain Bacteria; phylum Pseudomonadota; class Gammaproteobacteria; order Pseudomonadales; family Pseudohongiellaceae; genus Eutrophocola. Next base: position 113,702 of record RFVC01000001.1, read on the forward strand.
TGGTGGTGGCGGGCTTGTGCACACATCCTGATACATTCAACCCATTTCTCTTTGTCTCCAAGGAATGCCGCATGCAGCCCACCGCGTTTTACACTACACGTGATTTTCAGACTACGCTGGATGTGCTTGAAGCGGGCGACACCAGCCCTCACGGCATGATTACCGATACCATTTCCATCGATGATACGCCGGAGGCCTTTGAAGCCCTAAAGCAGCGCACTACGCAATGCAAGGTGCTGATCGATTCTTGGAATTCATAGCCTGGAAAGTTTCGAGGTGGTCACATACGCAGCACAGAGCGGCCTCTACCGAGTATTCCTGGACTACAGGCTAGTGGCTGACGGGCCTATTCACTTCCATGCCAAAGCGTTTCGGATCACGGTGAATTAATCGACTGGATCACGGTCTTATCTTTATCTTCACTTAAAGCGGGTTTAATAAGATGCCTGTTTTGCAGGTTCCTGGTTGCAGGTTGCAGGTTGCAGGTAAAAGATGAAGATCGCAGTAGCAGGAATGGGGTACGTCGGACTGTCAAATGTAGTGTTGCTTGCCCAGCATAACTACGTCGTGATTACTGATCTGGTACCTGAAAAAATCGATCAGCTCAACCAGGGCTTATCACCTATCGACGATATCGATATCAGCGAGTTCCTCTCCGATGGTGATCTCACGCTGGCCGCGACACTCGAAAAGGAAGTGGCTTACCAGGATGTCGATATCGTGATCGTGGCCACGCCTACCGATTATGATCCAGATACCAACTATTTCGATACCAGTTCCGTCGAATCCGTGATCCAGGATGTACTTGCACTGGCACCGGAAGCACTAATCGTGGTCAAGTCTACTGTACCAGTGGGTTTTACCCGCACGATCTGTGAGAAATTCCAGACAAGTAACGTAATCTTTTCGCCTGAGTTCCTGCGTGAAGGCAGGGCGCTGCATGATAACCTATATCCGTCCCGGATCGTCGTGGGGGAAAATTCGCCGCGGGCAGAACAATTCGCAGCCCTGCTGAAAGCAGGGGCCAGGAAGGAAGCGATCGAGACCGTATTCACGGATTCCACCGAGGCCGAGGCCATCAAGCTGTTCGCCAATACCTACCTTGCCATGCGTGTCGCCTATTTTAACGAACTGGATACCTTTGCAGCGATGCATGGTCTGGATGCCAGGCATATTATCAAGGGCGTTTCTCTAGATCCCCGCATCGGTGATTACTACAACAATCCCAGCTTTGGATATGGTGGTTACTGCCTGCCCAAGGATACCCAGCAACTGCTCGCCAACTACCAGGATGTGCCGCAGAACCTGATCAGGGCTATCGTCGATGCCAATACGACACGCAAGGACTACATCGGACTGGATATAGTGGCACGGAAACCGAAAGTGGTTGGTGTACACCGGCTGGTCATGAAGGGTGGGTCGGATAATTTCCGCAGTTCAAGCATTCAGGGCATCATGAAACGCATTAAGGGGAAGGGTATCAAGGTCGTCGTGTATGAGCCGACCTTGCAGGAAGAGACTTTCTTCAATTCACAGGTGATCAACGACCTGGACACTTTCAAGAAGACTGCCGATCTCATCATCGCCAACCGTATGACGGAAGAGCTGGAGGATGTGCGGGAGAAGATCTATACCCGGGATCTGTTCGGTGGAGACAGTTAGGGAACGATACAGGGAGAAAAAGGATAAATAAAAGGATAAAGGGATTAAAAAAGGGCGACCAGTAGGTCGCCTTTTTTATCCCTTCAAGATACTTCAGTTTTTGAAGAACCAGTCAGAGGCGATAGCAGCGCCTTCTGCCAGTGATTTCAGTTTCAGCCAGGCCACGCCGGGATCAATTGACGCCTGTCCCACGTGAATGCTGAAGCCGCAGTCTGTGCCGGCCATAACGTTTTCCTTGCCGACCAGGTCCGCGTAGCGCTTGATACGCTGGGCAATCAGTTCCGGATGCTCGATATAGTTTGACTGCACCTCGACGACGCCGGGGCAGAGCACTTTACCTTCAGGCAACTTGTAATCTTCGAACAGGGCCCACTCGTGTGCATGTCTAGGGTTGGCCGCCTCAAAGAGCAGGGTCTGGGGTTTCGCTTTCATGACGACATCAATGATGTCCTTGAAATTCATATCGCAGTGGTGAGGCCCGCCGTAGTTGCCCCAGCACAGGTGCATGCGCAGCTGCTCTGCGGGAATATTCTGTACGGCATGATTCAGTGCCTCCACGTGGAGTGCTGCGACCTTGCGAAAATCATCAAGCGAAACGCCGTCTGAGTTCATGTGCCGGCCCATGGCCAGGTCAGGGCAGTCAATCTGCAGCGTGGCACCGGATTCGGCAATGATTTCATACTCTGTACGCATGGCCTCGGCAATGGCAAAGACATATTCCTCGTGGGTGGGGTAGTACTCGTTCTTGAAGAAAATCGAAGTCACGCCCGGCGAGGCAGAGCTGAAGAAAGCGTATTCCATGTTGCCCCCTGTGGCCTCCTGCATATTTTTCACGTCTTCATGGACGTCATCAGTGGTTTTCACGCTGATGGGGCCCTTACAGCCCGGCGCATGTCGGTGCTGGCGTGCCGGGTCCTCGCCTACGCGCCTGGCAAGATTGGGGAATTCAACCAGGTCGGCAAAAATGTAGGTATTCTCGCTGCCGCCAAAGCCATCCAGCCTGTCCTTGATATAGGTGGCATAACTGGGTTTCGACTGCTCACCGTCATTCACGACGTCGACGCCAAGATCTTTCTGCTTTTTCACAATATCCTTCACCGCCTGGCGAATGCGTTCATGCAGCGCTTCCTCATCCACGGGAACGCCGTCCTCCCTGGCCCACATCATGTGCATTAGGTCTTCTTCGCGTGGCAAGCTGCCAACGTGAGTCGTGAGAAAGTGATCGGTACTTCTTGGCATGTAATTCCCCTTGGTTCTGGTTTTTTGGTCTTCTTTTTAGCCCGGGTTTGCCGGGGAGAGTGAAGCATAAACAGGATGTCCGGTATCGTCTACCCGTACGTCCACAGACCTGTAAATACTCATTATGTCCTGTGTGGTTTTCGGCACTCATTTTTTATGGATTTAAAGAAGTATTTTAATAACAAGGTTTTAGCCGGACATTCTCTTGTTTCGCTTGAAATTAACCCGACAACTTATGGGCATATTTGCCTGATTTTTACTTCAAGTTAACTGCTATTTCTGGCAGAATGCGCCCTTTTTCGTCATCCGAAAACCAGTTCTATTATCAAAGTTAGGAGCAATACCTGATGAGCAAAAATAGCCTCTCAGCAGCTATAGAGGCCGCCGGTGGTGCGGTCAACTTACTGCGTAACAACAAGGCCGGTATCTACGTTTACCCTGTCGTTGCCGCTGAATTTTCAAACTGGCGTTCCGAGCAGATTGCTTGGCGTGAATCTGCTGTCCTTTTTGACCAGACTCACCACATGGATGAGCTGACAGTAGAAGGTCCGGATGCTGAAGCATTCCTGAGCTATGTCGGTATCAACAGCTTTGCCAACTTCAAAGAAAATGTCGCCAAGCACTTTGTGCCGGTTACTCCTGCAGGCCATGTTATCGGTGACATGATCATCTTCCGTGAGTCCGAAGAGAAGTTTGTTCTCGTTGGTCGTGCTCCAACAGCCAACTGGATCCGTTTCCAGGCGTCATACGGCAAATGGAATGTGCGTCTTTTCCACGACCCACGTTCTGATTCACGTCCGGACGGTAAAGCGATCTACCGCACACACTATCGTTTCCAGATCCAGGGTCCTGATGCCAACAAGATCTTTGAAAAGATGAATGGCGGCCCTATCCCTGAAGTGAAATTCTTCCACGTTGACTGGGTCAACGTTGGCAATCGTCGCGTTCAGGCGCTGCGACACGGTATGGCCGGTGCACCGGGTCTTGAAATATGGGGTCCTTACGCTGACAAGCATTACATCCAAACTACTATTGCTGAAGCGGCCAAGGAAGCCGGTGTTGACCTGCGCTTCGTCGGCTGCCGTGCCTACTCTTCCAACACGCTGGAGTCTGGCTGGATTCCATCTCCGCTGCCAGGTATATATTCTGGCGACGGCATGATGCAGGACTACCGTGACTGGCTGGGTGCTGACCACTACGAAACTGTGGGCTCACTCGGTGGTTCACTGGTCTCTGACAATATTGAAGACTACTACGTATCTCCATTTGAACTGGGCTACGACTTCTACATCGGCTGGAAGAAAGATGACTTCATCGGTAAGGATGCGCTTGAGAAAATGCGTGATGAAGGTAGCCAGCGTAAGAAAGTAACCCTGGAATGGAATCGTGATGATGTGATGGAGGTGATCATGTCTGCTTTCGAGCCTGGCCTGGCCTGCAAGTGGATTGACTTCCCGAACCACAACTTCTCCTCAAGCAATGCCGACGAGCTACTTAAAGACGGCAAGCGTGTAGGGATGTCCATGTTCAATGGCTATTCTTACAACGAGCGCTGCCTGCTCTCCCTGGCAGTTGTTGATGCCGACGTTGAAGTGGGTGACATCCTGACCCTGAAGTGGGGTGAGGAACCTGTTACTGAAAAGACTTCCATGGAGCCGCACAGACAGTGTGAAGTTCGCGTGAAAGTAGCACCAACACCATACGCGCAGGATGCTCGCGAGAACTATGCCGACAGCTGGAGGACCAAGAGCTAAGCTCTTTCTCCAATGACGTTTTTCGGATAGTTAACGAAATTAAAACGCAGCCTTCGGGCTGCGTTTTTTTATGCCTTGAATAATGCTGTGCTCAAGCGCACATGATTGGACTGTGAAGGGTTAAGCGACTATTCTTTCTTAGTTCCGAATAAAAACAATAAGAAATATGAAGCATTACCATTACTTGCTTTTACTGAGCATTCTTTTTTTCTCTCTCTGCACCGGCACGGCGGTTGCCCAGTGGTTTGATTATCCAACGCCGGGTATTCCCAGAAATGCTAATGGTAGCGCCGATCTAGATGCCCCCACGCCACGCGTTGGGGGCACCCCTAATATTGGCGGTATCTGGGTTGCGGCAGAGCTGCTAAAAGACCAGTGCCCTGACCGTGACAACTGCATTACCCAGATGGATTTGCCTGCTGACCAGCGTGACGTGGCACGCAACCTGGAGGGTGGCCTGCCATATCAGCCCTGGGCTGCGAAACTGGTTGCTGAAAGAGCCGCCAGAAGATCGATGGATGATCCCCATGCAAGGTGTTTGCCGCCAAACTTCCCGAGGGCCTATTACTTTCCGCAGTATTACAAGATTGTTCAGACACCGGACCTGATTGTGATTCTGCACGAATTTAACGCCAGCTACCGGCAGATTTTCATGGATGGCCGTCCACTGCCGGAAGATCCTTTTCCCTACTGGAGCGGCTATTCCATTGGTCACTGGGAAGGGGACACGCTGGTGGTGGAGTCCCTGGGTTACCGTGATGATCTTTGGCTCGACATGCAGGGTAATCCTTTGACCGAGGAGGCACGGGTAACTGAAAGAATTAGCCGACCTGATTTTGGTTCGCTGCAGATTGAGTTAACAGTGGATGATCCGAAAGCTTATACTGCGCCCTGGACGGTACTGCTGCAAAGTAACGTAGTTGTCGACACCGAGCTAATCGAGGAGATATGTCTCGAGAACGAACAGGATGTGCAGCTGTTTGAAGTGGAGTAGTGAAAGTTAAAAGTAAAGTAGCAATGAAAGAACCCATCTTAATACTTCTTATCAAGGCCGTTATCTTAATGGCTGTTCCGGCTTGGGCTCACCATTCACCTGCCGCATTTGACCCAAATATCGAAGTCAGCATAACCGGTTCAGTGACTGAATTAGCATGGACTAGCCCTCATGCGCGCTTGTACGTTGATGTAGTTCAGGAAGACGGTAGTGTCGTAAACTGGAATTTTGAACTGCCGAGCCCGGTAGGCCTAATGCGTAAGGGTTGGCGACGCAAGGACCTCGCCCCTGGTGATACTGTTTCAGTAATCGGGATCAGGGCCAAGGCGCATCCGAGTATTGCCATTGCCGATGCTATACTTGATGCTGAAGGTAACCCCGTATTCTCAAATTGAAAGATCAGCTGTAAGCGACACGACAATAAGAAGATAGTCCATGCATTCCTTCCTTGCCCTGAATGCACTGTGGGTAACAGCAAGTGTCGCGCTCGATTTAACTATTTACAGAGATCAAGGCAGTAGCGACGTCGATATCCGTATTGCCGACATTCGCTTTGGTGAAATTGATGCACTGGTGAAGCCGTGCTGGCAGGTAAGAACACAACTCATTGAAACAGATGGGAATCTGAGAAGGTTCTCTATAAATTCGCAGTTAAGAGATCGCACAGGAAACGCCAGCAAATCCCTCTACCTAGCCTAGCAATGTGGTTGCCAAGTTCTGACTCCAAGGCTTCTCTCGACCCCTCAGGTCGTCCTCAGTAATTCCAGCGGTTTCTGTCTCAGGACTGACAGGGTAGCGATCAGAGCCGTAAGAACACTGAGGCCGCAGATGGCAAGAATAGTGAACAACGTGATGCCTGACGAAAAGCTCCACAAGCCATCAAAGATAAAATAGGAAATGCTGTAAGACATCACCAGGCTAAGGCTGACACCTGAAATGGCGGCGAAGAGTCCTAGGATGCCAAACTCGATTTCAACGATATGCCTCACATCGGAAAAGTTGGCGCCCAGAATTTTCAGCAGGTTGATCTCCCAGAAGCGTGATTTCACTTCGTAACGGGCTATAGAAAAGAGCACCACAAGCCCGGCAAAAATGGACAGATAGGCCATCACGCGAATCGCCCAGCTTATCTGGTTCGTAATATCAAGAATCCGTGCCACGATCTGCTGCACATTGATCACTGAAATGTTTGGCAAGGTGTTCACAATACTGTTTTGCACCGAAATGCGATCCTCCTCCGACACGTTGGCTATGGCGGCGACAAAGGTTTTTGGTGCGGGATCCAATACACCTGGCTGAAAGGAAACAAAGAAGTTGGGCTGGAAAGAATTCCAGATGACCTCCCTGGTGTTCACGATGCGGCCCTCAATCGGCACACTTTGCACATCGAAGGACATGGTGTCGCCCACTTCCAGACCCATTCGTTCGGCGAAGTTTTCCTCAATGGAAATGCCCGGTAATTCATCAGAGCCGAATTCCCAGGGACCATCCCAGGTTTTGCCCTCAACGATAGTTTCTGAATCTTTCAGCGTGTCCTGGTAGGTCAGGTTAAACATGCGGCGGCGCATCAGCTGTTCATCCGGAGTTTCATCCGGGTCATCTATCTCCTCGCTGTTCACCGACTCGAGCCGGGCCCTGATCATGGGGGAAAGGAAAGACAGCGTATAACCCCTTTCACCGATGACAGTCTGCAGGTCCTTCAGCTGTTCGGGTTGAATATCGAACATGAAGAAATCAGGTACGGAGTAATCAGAGGGTTGCTCTATATAGCCCTGAAGTCCTTTCTGGATTTGTGGGATCAAGTTAATGAGCAGGGCTCCGAGGCCAATGGCCAGGAAGCATGAAACGGCCCCCAGCCGGTTACGGCTAAGGTTGCGTAGTGCAATCTTGCGGGTAACCTGATTATCCAGGCTCAGAACTGAGCAGCCATACAGTATCAACCAGGCCACGGCACCCAGGATAAAAATTGCTGCCAGAAATCCTGCCACGAAGAGCGTACCGATAAAAATTGAACTGGCCTGCCACATGGCCAGACACCAGAAAGTGAGCAGGATGGGGGCGTAACTTGCCGCATGTCGCTGCCAATGTGAAGCGGATGAGGCCGGCTGGACGTTTTCATGAAAAAGGCCAATGGGATTCAGGTCATAGATCTTCGACAGGATTGGCAGGCAGCAGATGATGCTACCGAATGTGCCCATAAAGAAGGCCAGAACCAGCGAATTTATCTCCATGCCGTTGGTGAATCCCCGTGGCAGGAAGCCATCTAACAGCAGCGGCAGTAATGGCAGTCCAAGGAAGGCAATTGCGCTGGCCAGCACGGCACTAAACGTACCGAGGATGACAATCTGCAGTAGCGTCATCTGGTAGGCCTGCTTGGGTGTGCCGCCCAGGCACATCAGGATGGCCATATCTTTGAAGCGAGAAGTAAAGAAGGCCCTGAATAAATAGGCGGCGCCTACGCCCGCCAGGAAAAGGGCGATCAGTGCAATCAAGCCAAGGTAGTCATTCATGTACCCAAGAACTTCACCAAGATCCTCACTTTCTTCCTGGTGGGTGGTCAAGCTCAGGCGCCGTGTGTCCCTATAGACTTTCTGCTCTATATCACGGAACTCATCCTCCAGCGCCATGTAGTCATATTCATAATTAGAGGGCAGTTTATAGAAGCGTGAGTAAGTGATGCGGCTGCCCAGTTGGATAAGCCCTGTGGATTCGATTTGCTCTAACCCAAGATAGATGGCGGGGAAATTCGACATCACGGATATGGTGTTGCTTGGATCTTCAAGAATGACATCGGCAATGGTGAATTCACCGTTACCAATTCGCAGCAGCTGCCCGATTTCTAGATCAAGTATAACCATCAGGTCACGTGCTACCCAGATCGTTTCGCTGTTAACCAAGGCCTGGCGTGCATCGCTAAGTGATACCGGGCCGGCTTCCTGCAGAATTATTTCACCGTACTGCGGATAGTTTTCATCGATGCCGATGAGCGTGCTCATGCGTGAGTTCTCTTTACCGGCAATCATGGATAGGAAGGATACCTGGTCTGAGGTGGACAGGATATCGGTATCCAGCAGGCTTTCAGTCAGCAGGTGTTCCTGTTCAGTCAGGGGAAAGCGCGAGGAAATCTGGATGTCAGCGGTTAAGATGGACTTGGAGTTGTTTTCCAGGTGCTCATCAATGGAGCTCTTGAAAGAGTCCAGGGCAATAAAACCAATCAGGCCTATCCCTAAATTCAGCACGAAGAAAAGGCTGAACTTGAAGTTGTTGCTGATCTCTTTTAATGCTAGTTGAAGCCAGAGCATGCCAGATTTTTCCTCAGATAAACTTGCCGTCTTGCAGACGCTGCTGCTTGGCGCAGCGCATGGCCAGTTGCTCGTTATGCGTGACAAAAAGCAGGGTCATCTTATGCTTGTCGACGAGATTAAAAATCATGTCGCTGACATGATCACCTGTAGAGCTGTCGAGGTTGCCAGTGGGCTCATCTGCGAGAAGGATACTCGGTCTCACCACCATTGCCCTGGCAATGGCAACACGCTGACATTCACCCCCAGATAGTTGGTGTGGAAAATGCGACATACGCCTGCCAAGTCCTACCTGCGCAAGTGCCTCCCGGGCTTTACCAGAAGCGTCAGCATCCCTAAAGAGATCCAGGGGCAGGCTCACGTTTTCAAGCGCGGTCAGGTGAGACATGAGGTGAAACTGCTGGAAGATGATGCCAATATTCTTGGCCCGAAATTTTGATAGCGCTTCTTCGTCAAGGCCATGCATATCCTGGCCGTTCAAAACTATCGTTCCGGACGTGGGGGAGTCAAGTCCTGCAAGTAGGGTTAGTAGTGTGGATTTACCGCTGCCGGACTGGCCAAGAATGGCTAGCGTTTCACCATATTCCATTTCAAGATTGAGGTTCTTTAGCACCTCGATGGGTTGATCACTGGCAGTTGTGCGAAAGGTTTTGCACAGGTTTTTAATTTGTAAAATCATTGGTGAACACTACATCCTTAGAGCATGACTGAACAAATCAATGCACTTTAATAGAACTCATGCGGAATTTTACCTTCCAGGGACTGTTAACCCGAGGACAGGATGGTCTTCAGAAAACTGACCATGTTCGTTGCCACAATTCGGGTGCCTTCTGCATTAGGGTGAATCCCGTCGGCCTGGTTCAGCTCTGGAACCGCCGCCACATCCTGCAGCAGGAAAGGCATCAGCGGTATGTCGTACTCCGTGGCCAGGTCCGGAAATACTCGAGCAAAGGCATCGGTGTATTCAGGCCCCATATTCGGGGGCACCATCATGCCGGTGATGGCGGCCTGGACGCCATTGGCCTGGGCAAACTCGATGGTCTCGGCCAGGTTGGCTTTCATTTCGTCGATACTGAGCCCTCGCAGGCCGTCATTAGCGCCGAGTGAGAGCACCATCAGGTCCGGCTGGGAGCGGATATACCACTGCAGGCGGCTGAGTGCGCTGGCCGAGGTTGAACCGCTGATACCTGCGTTGAGAACACGGATATTGATGCCGTCTGCTGCCAGCATCTCCTTGACCAGGCTGGGGAAGGATTCCTCTTCATCGAGTCCATAACCCTCGGTCAGCGAGTCACCAAGAAAGAGAATGGTGAGTTCTTCCTGCGCCAGCCCCTGGCTCGCAGCGAGGGTCAGCAAAAAGGACAGCAGTATATTGATAAATGCTTTGTTCATGTTAATGAATAGTCGTTGCCTTAAAATCAGCGTGGGTAAAGCATGGTAACATTCTGCCCTTTGTACGCACAGATAGGAGAGGATAGTTCAATGACCGCGATTCGCCAGGATGATGTGATCCAGAGCGTCGCCGATGCCCTGCAGTTTATTTCTTATTACCACCCGCTTGATTATATCCAGGCCGTACACCGCGCCTATGAAAAGGAAGAGTCGCAGGCGGCCAGGGATGCCATGGCGCAGATACTGATTAATTCGCGCATGTGTGCCGAAGGCAAGCGACCCATTTGCCAGGACACCGGCATTGTCACCGTTTTCGTGAGAGTCGGCATGAATATCCAGTGGAATGGCGATATGTCTCTTGAAGATATGATCAACGAGGGTGTCAGGCGTGCCTATACCCATCCCGACAACGTGTTGCGAGCATCAATTCTCAATGACCCCGCCGGGGCGCGGAAAAACACCGGGGATAACACGCCCGCTGTCATTCATACCACCGTAGTACCCGGTGATACGCTAGAATTTGACGTCGCTGCCAAGGGCGGTGGGTCTGAAAACAAGTCTAAGCTGGCGATGCTGAATCCCAGTGACGATATCGTGGAGTGGGTGTTAAAAACTGTACCAACGATGGGGGCTGGCTGGTGTCCTCCCGGCATGCTTGGTATCGGCATCGGCGGCACGGCAGAAAAGGCAGCGGTGCTCGCCAAGGAATCCCTGATGGACCCCATCGATATTGATGAACTGCGTGTACGCGGGCCGCAGAACCGTATCGAAGAGTTGCGCCTTGAGATCATGGACAAGGTCAACGACCTAGGCATTGGCGCCCAGGGGCTGGGCGGTCTGACCACGGTCGTTGATGTGAAGATCAAGGATTACCCCACGCATGCCGCATCACTGCCTGTTGCAATGATTCCCAACTGTGCGGCCACGCGGCACATTCACTTTACGTTGGATGGCAGCGGAGCGGCAGAGTTTGAGCAGCCGAAACTCGAAGACTGGCCCGAAATTACGTGGGACGCCGGTCCCACGGCACGCAAGGTCAACCTGGACACCGTCACGCGCGAAGAAATCGCGGATTGGAAACCAGGCGAAACCCTGCTGCTGTCAGGCATCATGCTAACAGGTCGTGATGCGGCGCATAAGCGCATTCTGCAGCTGCTGGAAAGCGGGGAAGGACTGCCTGACGGTGTGGACCTGAACAACAAGTTTATTTACTACGTGGGTCCTGTCGATCCGGTGCGAGATGAAGTGGTGGGACCGGCAGGGCCAACCACTGCAACACGCATGGATAAGTTCACCGATGCCATGCTCGAGAAAACCGGCATCATGGGCATGATCGGTAAAGCAGAGCGCGGCCAGGTGGCTATTGATGCCATCAAGAAACACAAGGCGGTCTACCTCATGGCAGTGGGCGGAGCGGCCTACCTGGTATCCAAGGCCATCAGGAAATCAAAAGTAATCGCCTTTGAGGATCTTGGTATGGAAGCCATACATGAATTCGTTGTCGACGAAATGCCGGTGACCGTGGCCGTGGATGTCGAGGGGAACTCCGTGCATCAGACCGGCCCGGCTGAATGGTTCGAAAAAATTCATTCCGCCGAACCTGTCACGGTTAAATAACAAGTCTTCTGGTTAGACTTTCCAAAGGGTAAAGCATTTTGCTTTCCCCTTTCTCTTTGTACTTTTTTCTTTTATCTTCTCTGGTTTACTTTTCTGGTTGCCCGGATTCGCTTCATGTCTGAAAAAACTGCTTTCATTGCCCGCCTTGAAAAAATAGATGCGTGTGCTGTTTCAGATGCCCTCGATTCCCTAGCGTTGCCTGGTGCCCATTCCGGGCTGCCGCGCCGATCAACAAACCAGCGCATTGCCGGGCTGGTTCAGACAGTAAAGCTATCCGACCAGGAACCACAGGGCGGTTCGAAACGCCACCTGGGGACGGCGGCGATAGACAGCGCTGATAACCTGACCGTAATCGTCGTTGAGCAGCGCACTGGCATTGACTGTGCCGGCTGGGGCGGCGTCCTCGCCAATGCCGCCAAGGCAAAAGGGGTAAGGGGAGTCATCATGGAGGGTCCTGCGCGAGATATAGATGAATACGAGGAGATCGGCTTTCCCGTGTTTTCCCGGGCAACCACGCCTCATACCGCCAGGGGAAGAGTCTGGGAACAGTCTTTCGGTGAGCCCGTGCTCGTTGGAGGCTCAGAAGTAAATCCGGGGGATTACGTGATTGCAGACGGCAGTGGTGTGGTTTTTATTCCTGCTGACCGTGCTAAAGAAGTCATTACCATAGCTGAGCGCATTGCGGAAAAGGAACGTCTCATGACAGAGGACGTGCTCAAGGGCAAGCCGGTCTCTGAAGTCATGGGCACCAACTACGAAAACATGCTGGATAAAAACAATGACGGATAAGAATGTAGAACGCGCCTCTAAGCTGGACACGGCCACCATTAGTGACGCGCTGGACAAGCTGCGCATCAGCGGCCAATGTCTGGGTATCAAACCAAGGAACCATGATTTTCGTCTGGCAGGCAGGGCCTACACAATTCTCTATGGCCCGCTTGATGCTGACAACCCCGGTACCGTCGGCGATTTTATCGACAAGCTGGAAGAAGGTGCGGTCGTGGTCATTGATAACGGGGGAAGAGAGGATGCCACGGTTTGGGGTGATATCCTGACCTACCTGGCCGACAGGAAAAAGCTGGCCGGGACAGTCATTGATGGTGCCTGCCGCGACGTCCATCTTTGTCTTGAACTGGGCTATCCCATTTACAGCCGCTCCTATTCCATGCGCACAGGAAAGGACAGGGTGCAGGTGGATGGTGAACAGGTGCCCGTGAATATTGGCGATGCCAGGGTAAAACCCGGTGATCTTATGCGCGGTGATGCCGACGGTGTTATCTGCATTCCCAAGGAAAGGGAAGACGAGGTATTAGAGGTGGCTGAACAGATAGATGCCGCTGAAAATCAAATAAGGAAATACCTTGAAGAAGGAAAAACCATTGCCGAGGCAAGAAAAGAGATGAAGTATCATTCCTTGCAGACACCAGAGAAATAAAAGGGGAAAGTTTTGATTATCGATTGTCACGCTCATGTCAGCTCGCCGCCCCAATTAGCCGTTTACAAAGCCGGCCTTGTCAGTCACCGCGGTTCCCATGGACGTGGTGCCGTGCGCTATACCGACGAGCAGCTGATCGCCGCCTGGAATAAAAAGGAAATGGCTCCCTGCGGCCACCTTGAACACATGGCCAACAACGGCCTGGATATGCAGCTCATTTCACCGCGGCCTTTCCAGACCATGCACTCCGAAAAACCCGGTTACCTGGTGGAATGGTATATCCATGAAGTGAACAAGATTATTGCCGAAAGCGTGCGGCTCATGCCGGATAAATTTTTCGGCGTAGGAGGTTTGCCGCAGCAGGGAGGAGAGCCCGTCGATGTTGTCTTCGAGGAGATGGAGCATTGCGTCAAGGAATACGGCTTCAAGGGTTTTCTGCTGAATCCGGACCCCTATGAAAACGATGGCAACAAGGCGCCGCCTATGGGGGATAGTTACTGGTACCCGCTCTATGAGAAAGCCTGCGAGTTTGATGTGCCTCTGCATATTCACACGGCTGGCTCGCGCAATCCCGAGCGAGAACCTTACAGTCTCTATTTTGTTAACGAGGAAACCACGGCGGTTTACGGGTTTGTGCAGTCCTCGGTATTCGAGGATTTTCCAGACCTGAAAATTGTGGTTTCCCACGGTGGCGGGGCCATGCCCTACCAGATAGGCCGCTTCAATGCCGGGTCCGCACGGTCAGGTGCCCAGGGTTCCATTAGTAAAGGCCTGTTCATTGACCGCATGCGCAACCTCTATTTCGACACGGTGCTCTACAGCAAGGAGTCGCTGGAGCTGCTGATCAAGGTAGTGGGAGTAGACAATATTCTTTATGGATCAGAGTGTCCCGGCGTTGGGTCTTCCCTTAATGAGGACACTGGCGAGTGTTATGACAAGACTGTGCCTATCATCCAGGACATCGACTGGCTGTCAGAAGAGGACAAGGAAAAAATCTTTTTTGGCAATGCCAACAGGCTGTTCAAACTGGGTCTGTAACCATGGCTGAAATTGTTCTAGGCATGTGGACCACCCATGGTCCGATATTGAACACCACGCCTGACGAGTGGATGCTCCGCGTTATCAATGACAAGCGCATTCCCCACTGGTTTGAAGGCAAGCAGTATTCTTTCGAGGAGCTGGTGGAACTGCGTAAGCATGAAGATTTTACCGAACAGATAACCCTCGAAGAGCGCACCTTGCGCCACGCGAGGTGCCAGGAGGGGGTGGCCGTACTGGCTGCTGCCTGGAAAGCCGTGAAGCCAGACGTGGCTGTCATTATGGGCAACGATCAGCGCGAAGTGGTGCTGCCCAGCCTGCAGCCCATGTTCACCATCTACCATGGAGACACTTTCTGGCAGAAGCCGTTGCCCGAGGCCCGTGCAGAAAAGCTGCCGGTTGGTATCAAGGAAAGCGAATGGGCCTATCGTCCTGAAGAGGACCAGGTATGGCCGGGGCTGCCGGCGCTGGCAGAGCGCGTCCTGGTAAAGGGACAGGAATCGGGTTTTGATTTTGCCGCCTCCAGTGAATGGCCAGAGATGGGTGAAGGCCATCATCACATTGGCACCCCGCATGCGTTCAGCTGGATTATCCGTCGCGTGATGGAAGACAACCCCGTGCCGATGCTTCCGGTGATCACCAATACTTTTTTTCCGCCGAATCAGCCCACAGCAAAACGCTGCTTTGAAATGGGGGAACTGGTCGGACAGTGCATCAAGGAATGGGATAATGACCTGCGTGTTGCCGTGTTCGGTTCCGGCGGTATGAGCCACTTCACCATTAACGAAAATTTTGACCGTGACTTCATGCAAGCACTGGATGACCGTGACCGGGATTTCCTGACATCAATTCCGCAAAACATCCTTATGCAGGGCACCTCTGAAATGCGCAACTGGGTTGCAGCAGCAGGTGCAGTTTTCGATTCCGGCCTTAAGGGCAGTACCGTGGACTACATTCCCTGCTACCGCAGTGAGGCTGGAACAGGCACGGCGCAGGGTTTCGTGGTCTGGCAATAAACTAAAATAAAGAAAAGATTGTGCAGCATGTCATGGCTGATAAAGGCTGTGATACCATTTTTTTACTGATTCTGCCGGTGCTAAAAACAACATGAAAAAACTGGTTGGCTTACTATTTTGTCTCTTGTTTCCCCTGACCCTGCTCGGCCAGGAAGGTCATCCTTTAAAAGGAACCTGGCGTGGCACTATTACCACGGGAAACAATATGCGCCCCCTTGTCATCATCATGGATTACAGGGAAGACGAGATTACGGGCATGATTAATCCCGGGCGCAATTCCTACAATTTCACCAGTGCCGCACTTGATGCGCCGAACTGGCTGCTCAGGGCAAACGCCACCACGCGCGAAAGCGTGGATGTCAGTTTCCAGGCAACATTACACGAGATCGGTGCCCGCAATCGTTACCTTGAAGGGTCCTGGTCAGAAGAGGGCAGCAGTTATCCCTTTAAGATAACGCGGGAATAGCGCAAGGCTGTTCGTTGAGGACAATTCGGGAAGGGGAACTTGGATACGTCAACCAGGCAGGAAATTAAAGACAACTGGGTGGTGCTCGTCATCGCCTTCCTCTTGGTCTTCTTTTCATTTGGAATTCCAAACTTTTCCCTACCGTGGATTTACAAGCCGGCCATGGATGAATTCGGCTGGACCAATGCGCAGGTTAATCTCCTTTCGACGGCCAAGTTCCTGGTCGGAGCGGTGGCTGCCCTGGGTATGGGAATCCTCATTGACAGGATCGGGGGCAAATTTTCTGTATTGCTCGGCGCCTTGAGCGGCGGGGTTGCCATGGCACTGTTCCTGGTGGCGACAAATCTCGGCGTCTACTACCTGGCTGGCGGACTGCTGGGGCTCTCGGCGTCCTCGATTGTGGCCGCTATGAAAGTGATCGTCTCCCGCCTCTTTGATATCAACCAGGGCCTGGCCATTGGTATAGTCCTGGGAGGCACCAGTGCCGGGCAACTCGTGGCACCCTGGATCTGGTCACCGTTACTGGACGCCGGGGTAAACTGGCGCGAAATTTTTGCATGGCTGAGTCTTGGCTCATTTCTCATTTCGACCCCCATGTGGATCTTTTTCATGGCCAGGACTGGCAGAACGCAGGATGTCATTAATGCCAGCTCCAGTGGGCACAGTGAGGGCCTGACGATGTGGGGACATTTCAAGGAGGTCTGCAAGGAAAAAGGTTTCTGGCTGCTGGCCACCTCAATTTTCCTGGTATCGGCAGTGGACCAGTCCCTGATGCAGAACTATGTGACCTTTCTTCGGGTCGACAGGGGGCTGAACCATCGCGACTTCTTCTGGCTGATCAGCCTGGTGACTGTGCTGGCCATAGGCTCCAAGATTTTTTCCGGATGGATCTACGACCGCTTTTCCATTCCCGGGATACGTTTCTTTTACTTCCTGCTGGGTGTGTCAGTGATCCTTGCCCTGCCTGTTGCAGGCCTCTGGACCATGACGCTGTTTCTCGTGGTGCGCAATATTGCCCACGGCGGCATGATTGTTGAGGCGCCGGTTATCACCAAGCATTACCTTGGCCCTCGCAACCTGGGTATGACCATCGGTATTGTTTCTGTGTTTGTAAACCTCGGCTTTGCTGCGGGTCCTCCGCTGCTGGGCTGGCTTTATGACCAGACCGGAAATTACACCCTGGGATTTGTTCTGTATTCCGGCGTAGCACTCCTTGCCTGCACACTGCTGTTTCCGCTGAAGCCGCGTTTCTGGACACCCCCTAGCAAACGCAAGAACGAGCTGGATACTGGGAGGATGCAGCCGGTCGGTGCATGATGACTTACTGCATAAACTTACTGCATAAAAAAAGGGCCATTTGGCCCTTTTTTTATCGGAGAAGAATATTAGCGCACCAGGCTTTCATTACCCATCATGTGAAATTGGTCGATGTTGTTGTCTTGGCAAAAATACTCGATGAACTCGATACCCGGATCCCACGTTTTGGTCCATTCGGTTGACCAGGAAGCCGTGTAGGCCCCCGGATCGTCGATGGTGATCTGGTAACGCAGCGAATCCATCCTCGGTCTCGAGATGCGTTCAACCAAGTGCAGGCTTTCGGTGTGTGGGTACCCCTCACGATGCACCCAGAAACGCTCGTTAAAGCCAATCGTATCCACTACCAGGGTGTCGCCTTCCCAGTGACCCACTGAATGTCCGAAATATGCTGGGTTGATGTATTCCGGGTGTTCGCTGTTCATATGGATTTCACGCCAGGGTCGGGTCGAGCCCCCGGAGAGAATAAAAATCTTGTTCATGTGCGGGGCCTGCACGATCTGGAGTCCAAAAGGAACGGCAAACTGACGTGGTCCTCCTGGTGGTGCGCAGCGGGCATGAGGGTCATCCTTGGCGAGCGTTTCCTGGCGGTAATCGTAGAGCGCCCTGGCCCAGGGTTTAAAGGGTACCTCTTCAGGGGGCGGATAATATGCGCCTGCCACCATCGGACCGGAACCGCGTCCCCACATCCCCAGACCATCCTCAACGGGCCCAAAATTGGGTCTGCCGTCAGGCATCCTGGGTGTCGGTGCCAGAGGATCATACTCTGCGGCTAATGCATCAGACGTAAGGAGGGGAAATATAAGAAGAGCCGGCAGCCCGGCGAGTGCAGCAAATATCTTCTTCATGGTGATCAATCCTGCTGCCGCGAGAACAGGCGCTGACCTGTACTTTCAATGACGACTCTCTGCGCATTCATGGAGGCGCTACCGTCGCGTGCCAGTGCACCTTCCACTACCAGGATATCGCCCAGGACCAACGACTGCCTTGTCCAGCCCTGGCGCATCATCGAGACTGGGGAGCCAAGTTCGCAAGCCCAGGTTGTCACCTCGCCTGTTTCCTCATTTTCCACGTCAATATAAAAATAGGCATGTGGGTTCAGCCATTCCACCTTCACAATAACCCCGGTTAACTCGGTTCGCGCCTCAGCATCATACTGGGCAGTAAAGGCATGATGTGCAATAGCCCCCTGACTGTTCAATAGCATGAAGGCAAGCATGCAAGCCGGCAGAATACTTTTGTCTTTCATATTACCCTCCTATAATTACAAAAAGATTATCACAAGATCGTACAGAGTCACTAAGAGCTTGAGAAATTCACAATTCATCCCTAATACAGCTTTTGGCTGGGGATACCTTGATCATGACGGCAGCGTCGAACGCTTTTCCAACAAGCCTGATGACCCGATAACCGATGTGGCCCCTATGTTCCGGCAGCCGTTTTCCTTTTACATCGCCGAGATATTCAAAATTGTGGATGGACAGATCCGCCAGAACGAGGTGGTATTGGCGACTGTGCCTTACAAGATGGAATAGGGCTGGTAGGCAGAGCGCCTGCTAGCACATGTCGTCATACTTGTTGTCAGGATTCAGGTTGACCGGCTGGCCATATCCACGCAGAGATACGCTGCCGTCGCTGAAGGTCAGATCACTGCCGCCCCTGACATCATGGTCGAAATGATACACGGGACGAATTGACTGGCGGTTGCTTTGCGCCTCGTATTCGCGACTGGCTTCCTCGGTTGCCTCGTTGGCTTTTTCCCAGCTGGTCATGGCTTGCTTGCCGTGGCGTTTTTCCAGCATACGCCTGGTGACATCAGGGGACAGCACGGATGCCGTGGCATTGTTGCCGCCAAAGCCCTTGGCATTAAGCAGGATGCTGTCGAGAGAGGCCGGGTCAATTTCCTGGTGGTCCAGAAGGAATTCGAGCCCTTCCTGGTGCACATCCTCTGCTATCGATTCAGTCGTCAGAATGCCCGGCAGCACCCCGTATTGCCAGATGCCCAGGCTGTTGGCCAGCTGGTCTGCTCCGGCTACCCCAAGCGAGTGACCGAGATAGGATTTTACTGCTGAGACTTTCCAGTTGCTGACTCCGAACTGCCGGGCGACATCTTCAAGAATGGCCGATTCAGTGACGCGGTTTTGCGGAGTACCGGTGCCGTGGGCCTGGATGAAGGTGTTGTGTCGCAGGCTGTCCTCTCCAAGCACGGCTTTAGTTGCGGCCGCCGCACGGGCAAAGGTAAGGTAGTTGCCGACACCGGGACTGGCAATGGATTTTTTAAAGCCATCGGCATTCACGAACACATCATTGATCGAGCCGTAGATAGATGCGCCGAGTTCAAGCGCCAGGGCATCGTCCATGAGGATAAAGAACTGGCTCGATTCGCCCAGTGTAAACCCAATGTTGTTGCCAAAAGGCCGGCACGAGCGTCGATAAGCCGGTTCACTGCCGCCATCGAGCGCCTGCAGCCCATCATCACTGGCAATCGCTCCCATGGTGTTGAAGGCTTCAATAATCTCCGGAAGGATCGCGGCTTCGCTGCCGCCCACGATAACAACGCGATGGGTGCCGTTTTGAATATCCTTGGCCGCCTGGGCAAGGTTGTAATGGAAGGTGGCGCAGGCACCAAGGCTGGTTCCGGTGCTGCCGACATTACCCAGCACGTAGGCATTAATAAAATTGGCCGGCATGTCGCAGAATCCCAACGGAAGCTGCTTGGAAGTGACCTTTTTGCCCAGCAGGCGGGCCTGGAGCATGCCCCCGTTCCCGTTGTAATCGAGCTGACTCATGCTGCTACAGGCATAGATGCCAATCTGTTCAGGGGCCACCTTCTGGCGGATTACCTCCCAGTCGATGCCCATGGCATAGAGGGCATCCGATATGCTGAAGATTGTCATCTGCAGTGCCCGGGGATGATTGCGTGACGCATAAAGTGCGGATGGATCAAAGCCGCTGGGCAGCTGGCCGGCATAATTGACCGGACTGGCATGGGTATCCTCGATCATCACATCGATCTTGCCGGTGACAGTCACCTCGCAGTAAATACCTTCGCTTTCCTTGACCTCCCAGTTCTCGGGTATCTGGTTCGGCAGGTGCCGCTTGCGCACGGTAAAGGTGAAGCTTTCCGCTTCGCCGGGAGGAGACATGCGGGCTGCATTGTGGTGACGCTGCGCCGTGGGATCAAAGATATTATTTTCCAGCTTGCGAATCAGCGTGCTGTCGAGGAGGGACTGACGATTTTCGGCGAGCCATGCATCAAGATTGATTTTCTGCTTGGAGGAGTCTTCCCAGTGGTTGCCGTTATAGTGAATACGTTTGGAAAGTACAGCCAGGTTGATCAGGGTTTTCTGCTGTTCACCCTGTGTCAACTTGTCAAAAACCAGGCGCTTATAGCCGTAGTGGTGGGCACTTCTGCCGGCGGGACTGATACCGCCCATGGCTGTTATGACAGGCAAATTGGCCAATTTAGATTTTTCCTTTAAATCATGGGGTTGGAAATTAATGGGCCCATCATATATATCGGTTGGGAATAATTATCTTATATTCTGGCCAATAAATATAAAAATAAAGTCAAAACTGCGCCAATCACCAAAAAATGTGACCTTGGAGGCACTCTTGCTTACACTCAACGTTCATGAGCGAGGTCATGCCTTTGAATAACACGATTGCACAACTGCACGCGGAGCTGGGCATTCCGGATACCTATGCAAGGACGTGCGCAATGACTTTTCATGAAGATTGCGCATCACTGGTTGATGCAGGTACCGATGTTTTTGATCGGGAAGTGCTGATGGCGGCACCTGCTTACAAGGCCTGGCTCGCCATGCAGGCAGCGGCCAGTGAGGATGATATCGTACTGCAGATTGTTTCAGCGTTTCGCTCCGCACAGTACCAGGCAAACCTGCTCCGCAAGAAGCTTGAACGCGGGGACACCATCGAGGATATATTGAAAGTTAATGCGGCGCCTGGATTCAGTGAACACCATACAGGCTGTGCCCTAGATATCACCACACCAGGTTATGACGCCCTGGAAGAATCCTTCGAAAAGAGCCCGGCTTTTGACTGGCTTAAAGTTTATGCTTCGCGTTTTGGCTTCGGCCTTAGTTTTCCTCGTGGCAACGCGGCTGGTATTGCCTATGAGCCTTGGCACTGGAAATACAGCGGCTGAAAATCGCTACCAAGGCATGAGTTTTTAAAAGCAAGGATGGCATTTGTGGGCAAAGCCGAGCGGCTTTATCTACCAAACTAACCACGCACCCGGACCATTAGCAAGTCAGTTCAAGCCCGCCATTTTCGCCAAAAGTAAGTCATCCAAATACCCCTCTTTATATCGGTTGACAGTGCCCCCACGGAGAGTAGTATGGATAAAGCGGCCATCATTTTCATGGAGGGATACGGGACGCAGTAAAAAGCGCATATGGGCCACTTGCCTGGTATTGCAATACTCCCGGGACAGTGGGTATTCCCAGCGATATAACAGCGTTGTTGATCAGCGTATTTAGGAGGCGTATGTATGATAAGTGATACCCATGTAGTTTTCAGAGGTCTAGACCATTCCGAAGCAGTAGAGGAAGCGGTCCATAAAAGAGCAGAAAAGCTGGAAAGATTCAGTGACCAGATTCAGAGTCTCAGAGTTACTGTTGAATCCCCCCATAACCATCATCACAAAGGCAAGGTATACCACGTAGGTGTAGAAGCCTTTATCCCCAATCACGACATCATCGTTAACCATGACCAGCATGACAATCATGCCCATGAGGACATCTACGTTGCTATCCGCGATACCTTTGATGCGGTTGAAAGACAGCTCAAGGCAATCAGTGACAAGAAACGACGCCAGAAGCGAAGTAACAGCAAGTTAATGGACAAACCTGATATCGTGAGCGTGGAAGGATTCAGTGACGAGCTGGCTGCGAACCATTAGTGTTCAATCACATTAAGTTTTCTCAGAAAAAACACGAGCAATGGCTCGTGTTTTTTTATGCCTGGATTGTGTCAGGTATTGACCCTGAACATTTTCTTCCTAACCAGCTTTCGGTATTCCTTGGGTGACATCGCTATCGCTTTCCTGAACAGGGCAGAGAAATAACTATTGTCAGGGTAGCCCACGCTGTAGGCCACCTCCGCGATCCTCAGGTTGCTGGTTTTTAGGAGCTCCTGCGCATTTTCCATTCGCACCTGCTGCAAGTACTGCATGGGCGATTTCTGGGTAGCCTGTTTGAACCGCCTGTTCAGAGAACGAATGCTGATATCAAATTTTTCCGAGATTATTTCCAGCGTGATTTCCTCGTTGTAGCAGCTGTGCATCCACTCCTGGATCTCGATGATATTTTCATCGTCATGGTAATTCTGCGGTGAATTTTTCAGGAAGCTAGAAGTGTAGGAGCGTTTAACCTCGTGTGTGAAATGGCGTGACACCTGGTCAGCTACCGAAGCCGAGTAATAGTCCTCGATGAAATGCAGCATCACGTCGCGGACTGAATTGACGCTGCCGGCACAGTAAAGGTTACCGGACTTGGTGATGAAGCGATCCCGCTGAAGTAGCACTTCAGGATAGGTTTTCTGGAACTGAGCAAAATAATACCAGTGGGTTGTTGCCACTTTAGTGTTAAGCAGCCCTGCCTCGGCCAGGAAAAAGCTGCCCGTGCCGGCCGCACAGATCATGACATCGGTTCCCTGAAATCCAGAAAGCCATTCGGTCAGCTCTCTGTTGTTCTTGACCACGCCTAGCGGGTTGCCCCAGAGACCGGGCAGAATAATCATGTCGGTTTCTTTGATATCTGACAGTTTTTTATTACAGACCAGCTCGAGCCCAGCATTCAACTGGATGTTTTTACCGTCAAGACTCACCAGTTGCATGGCCAGCGCCTTGTCCCTGGCACCCGACTTGTTTTCTATGCGGTTGATGAGGTCAGCGGCATTAAGCATTTCTACTGGGATCGTTATGCTGGTACCAAGCACTCTGCGGTAGCCTAAAACTGTCACTTTCAGCATGATCTGGTCTCCGGCGGCTGGTAACTGAGGCCGACTATTTCGTAATGGTGAATGCCAGAGGGTGTCTTGATGGTAATTTCATCATCAAGGTTTTTCCCCAACAGTGCCTTGCCAAGAACGGAGTCGATGCTGATGTAGTTTTTTGCCGGGTCTATTTCGTCGGGGCCTACCAAGCGGTAGGTGACGGTAGTCTGATCCTCCGTGTAGAGTTCCACCCAGGCGCCAAAATATACCTTGCTGGTATCAGACGGCAGCTGGTCGACGACGTTGAGTACATCCAGCCGTTTTCTCAGGTAACGCACCCGGCGATCGATTTCGCGCAGCCGCTTTTTTCCGTAAATGTATTCGGCATTCTCCGAGCGGTCGCCCAGTGCCGCCGCATCAGAGACCTGTTGCGTCACCTTTGGGCGTTCCTCTTTCCAGAGAAAATGCAACTCATCTTTTAGCTCCTTTTCACCTTCAGGGGTGATGTAAGCTGACATCGGTTTTGCGGGTGCTCGGTAACGGGACATTGTCTTTCTTTAGAAATTCTTGAATTCAAGTTGTGAATATAAAGGGGCCTCTTTCATCCGTACGCCCAGCCCTAGCAGCCTGACCGGTTTATTACCGCGCTCAAACCCTGTTTGGCACAAGCGCTTGAAGCCATTAAGGTCAAGACTGGTAGCGCTTTGCTCTACGGTGGTAGAGACAAAATCGTTGAACTTGATTTTAACGAACTGTTTGCCGATGGTGACTTTCTTTTTTGATTTATGGATGCGTTCTTCCAGTTTTTCCAAGAGCGTGGGAAGGGTGGATATGCAGGTGTCCAGGCTTGGAAGGTCCTCGGGAAAGGTATGCTCCACGCTGATGGATTTCCTTCTGCCCTCTGTCTGCACCGGTCTCTCATCAATCCCCCTGCAGAGCGTGTAAAGCGTTTCACCAAAACTGCCGAACATTTCGATGAGCTCAGTTTTCTTATAGGCCTGCATATCGCCGCAGGTCTCAATACCATACGATTCCATCTTTCGGGCGGTAACCTTACCCACGCCATATAGTTTGCGGATAGGTAGCGTCTGCACAAATTCATCAACATCGTCCGGGGTGATGACAAATTGCCCGTCCGGTTTGTTCCAGTCACTGGCAATCTTGGCGAGAAACTTATTTGGGGCTATGCCGGCAGACAGGGTGACCCCGATTTCCTTTCGAACTCGGCCGCGTATTTCTCTGGCAATTAGGGTACCGCTGCCCTTGCACTTTTTCGTGTCCGAAACATCTAGAAAGGCCTCATCTAGGGACAGCGGCTGAATGTGCTCGGAGTAGTCACTAAAAATAACGTGCATCTGCTTCGATGCTTCACGGTATTTCTCCATGTTGCCGGGAATAATGATTAGGTCACGGCATTTGCGCTTGGCCGTGGAAGAGGCCATGGCAGAGTGAACCCCATACTGCCGTGCTTCGTAGTTGCAGGTAGCAATGACGCCGCGGCGATCTTCAGAGCCGCCCACGGCCACGGGATGACCCGCCAGTGCCGGGTCATCGCGTATTTCGATGGCGGCAAAAAAACAGTCGCAGTCAGCATGTATAATCTTGCGGGTCATGTGGCTAAGTATAGCCTGATGTATTGGTATCAGCCTGTCACTCGGGGCATACTATTTGTCAAACAAGGAGAGCATGATGCCTATCTATGAATTCAAATGTACGGGATGCGATGAGGGTTTCGAAAAAATCGTCAAGGTGGAAGAAACACCGGACTGTCCGAATTGTGGCAGCAGCAAGGTGAAAAGGGTGGTGTCCTTCTCCGCCACTGTAAGTACAACCCGCTCCCGGGCAAGATCAGTAGCCGGTGCGCGCGCCAGGACCAGTGAATTGAAAAAGGAACAGGACCGAGCTCACGAGGAATACCGGCGTAAGCATATCGAGGACCACCACTAGGGCTTTATTCAGTTGCGGCCCGATCCAGCAGGTCGAGAAAGTCTGACAGGTTGCCATAATCGATACTGGACGTGGAGAGTTGTGTCCCCCCGCCGTGACCCAGCTGGCCCGCCACCTTGTTCAGGATGTAGCTGGTACTCGTATTGGCATGCAGATTTTCCATGACCCGAAAATTAATGGCCAGGTGATCGGGATTTGAGGTGAGTTCATAGATATTTTCAGCCTGGCCGTCGGCGGCGCGCCCTGCAGCATGGCAGGTAACACAGCGGTACTGGATAATGTCAGGTGAAATGGTTGAGTTGAACTGTTCAATCGCCTGTTCCCTGAATGTCGGCGTCACGACTTCATCGACAATATCAAAGCGCAAAGCGGTAGGGGTAAAGTACAGCACATCGCCGACTGTAAACCCGATAAAAATACGATGGTTGCCGGTTCTGCCCAGCTGACCGGAGAAGACTTCCACTTCCAGTTCGCTTTCTAGTGTGACGCCTTCCAGGTAGGGCACCAGCGTTTTCAGACTGCCGTTCCAGGTGACAAAGTTGCCATCCTCGTTACGCATGGTCAGTGACGGCGGCAGGTAATCTACAAGAATAACGTCGGCAGGCATGCCAATGTCATCAGTTTCAGGCCTGATGATTGTCTTGATGCTGACATCCTGTCCCATACTGGCACTATCCAGGGGAGTATCGTCGCTGGCCAGGGTCATGCTTAGGGTAAACGAGACATTGGTATCAAGGGAGATACCCTCGGCATCCGTGTTGCTGGCACCATTGATGTCCTTCTGCGCCAAAACGGCAATAGAGGTAGCAGACAGCAAGACAAAAGTAAGTATTTGGCGTAACAACATACAATTTTAACTGTAAATGGTTTTAATCACGGCTATTTATACTCATAAATTCATGATTTGGATGCTAAATCAGCAAAAGATCGGCTTTCAGGCTTATTATTGCTGGCACATGCCAAGATGTGCTGATGTATACCCTGTATTCTTTCAGAAAGCCGATTCTGTGAACCAGTGTCATCGGGCCATAGCAATAAATGGCGTAAAAGTTGAGAATAAAATCCAGTTTTCATCAGACTGTGAACAAGATACACGCAAGGATGTTCACAGGGTGAGTGCAAATAATGAGTAAGGGTTATGCATAAAATCAAATTAACAGTAATGTTACTAGCTGGAGCGACCATGTGCTTTATGGTGCAGGCAGCCGAGAAAGGTGAGATAGCGCCAGCAGTGGCATTGCCTTTGCTGCAGGACAGTGGTGGTCCCGTCTTGCTGGCAGAGTATGAAGGGCAGATTATCTATCTGGATTTCTGGGCATCGTGGTGTCCGCCTTGCCTAGTTTCCATGCCCATTATGAATGAAATCCGCAACCGCCTTCAGGATGAGGGTATCGCCTTTGAAGTCCTGGCCGTGAACGTGGACAGTCATCCCGAGGACGGGATTGATTTTTTACTGGACAGTCCAGTTGATTTTGTCGTGCTATCAGACCCGGAAGGGACAAGTCCGGCAGCTTACGGGGTCAGGGGTATGCCAACTTCATACCTGATTGACCCGGAGGGAAAAATCGTCATGGTGCATGAAGGATTCAAGCGCAGTGACGGTGAAAAAATCGAACAAAAGATTCTTGAAATGGCAGGCAACTCCCAATGAAAAAATCTCTGGCTCTACTTCCCTTGATTATTCCTGCAGGCCTCGTCTGTTCCAGCTGCCAGCCCGTGCAGGCCTGGGAGCGTGGAACGCTGGCAAAACCGGAAATGGCGATAGATGCAGATCCAATGGAAACAACGCTAAATACCCACATTTTTTTCAGCAAGGAAGCATCCAACGGTGGGCATAATGCGGCCGGCGGCGGCTGCGGCTGTAACTAGCCGCCTAGGATCATGATGAAATCCCGTTCCTTAATTGCATTGACTACCTCGGCTTTAGCACTGCCTGGTATTACCTCGACTGCCAATGCAGATTCTCCTCCCACTGAGTCCAGTTTCGGTTACCGCGTCTCAACCTACGAGGAAGACAACCTTCCTGAAGAATTCCTTTTCCTGGGCGACCCGGAGCGTTACGACATCACCATTCACCAGTTCCAGTTGGTGACGCCCGTGGGTGAAAATTACGGACTTACCCTGAGCTCTAGTTATGAAAGTATGAGCGGTGCCTCGCCCTGGTATGCCTTACCGGTATTTGAGGGTGAGAAATCTATAGTGATGAGCGGGGCGACGATTCATGAGCAGCGCCGGGACTACAATCTTTCACTGCGCCGCTACCAGGACAATGGCAACTATGCTTTTAGTATCGGTACGTCACGTGAAAACGATTACTATTCCTGGAGCGGCGGTTTTGACATAGCCCGTAATTTCAATAATGACTTGGCCACAATTGCTGGGGGCGTCAGCGTCTCCAATGACGACATCAATCCCACGGATGCCGCGCTCTTTAACCGCGTGACCGATGAGAGCAAACGTACCTCTTCGGCTTTTGTATCGGTAAGCCAGATCATTGACCAGAATTCACTGTTCCAGTCTTCGCTGAATATGACGCGGCACAAAGGTTTCCTGACGGATCCTTACAAGCTGGGTGATACTCGTCCAGATTCCCGTACTCAGTGGGCATGGTCCAATGCCTATCGCCGCTTTGTAAATTCGCTTGATGCTGCTTTGCACCTTGACGTGCGTTTCTACAATGATGACTTTGGTGTTAACTCGCTTACACTGAATGCAGCCTGGTATCAGAATCTAGGGGATAACTGGCAGATCACTCCCAGTATTCGTTATTACAGTCAGTCCGCAGCAGATTTCTTTACGCCGGTGAATGATTTTTCGCTTTACGGTGTGCCGAATTCTAGTGACTACAGACTGGCCAGTTACGGCGCGGTTAGCGGGGGTCTGCAGGTGCAGACTTTCATTGATGACATGTCGCTGGTCTTTAAGATCGAACGTTACGTGACAGACGCCGACTACTCCATACACAACGGACAAAGCAGTCCTGCACTGGTTAACTTCACCAGGATGTCCCTGGGTGTCAGCTACACCTTCTGATCTGGATGTTGTATTTCGCCATCGCTTCCATGCGATGGGGAGTCCCTGTGAAATTCTCTTGGCAAGCAGTGATCATCATAGTCCTGCTATTGTCCAAAGACTTGAACTCGAGCTGCAGCGGCTGGAAGCCAAATACTCTCGCTTTCAATCTTCAAGTCTTTTGTCAGCCATCAACCAATCAGCGGGCTCAGGAAAATCAGTGAGTGTTGACGAGGAAACCGAGAGGCTGCTGGATTACGCCGATACCTGTTTTAAGGAAAGCAGCGGTCTGTTCGATATCACCAGCGGATGTCTCAAAAAAATATGGAACTACAATGATCTTGAGGACAGGCAGGTACTGCCTGACGAGGCGGCAATCCGTAAGGCGCTTGAGAAGGTGGGTTGGGAAAAAGTGGAAAGAAAGCCTGGCGAAATTCTGCTGCCTATTAAGGGAATGGAAATAGATTTCGGCGGGATCGTAAAGGAATATGCAGCCGACTGCGTGGCGGGTTTGGCCGATAATTTAGGGGCTGGACCCGGCATGGTGGAACTTGGGGGGGACATAAGGCTCTTTGATACAGATAAGAGCCGATCTTGGCAGGTTGGGATTCGCGATCCCCATGATGCCTACAGGCCTGCAGCAACAGTTAGGCTGCAGCAAGGAGGGCTTGCAACCAGTGGCGACTATGAGCGCTACAGTGTTATCCAGGGTAGGCGTTACAGCCACATTCTTAACCCTCTAACCGGCTGGCCCGTGGAAGGATTCAGCTCAGTTAGTGTTCTTGCTGACCAGTGCATTGTTGCCGGCAGTGCAGCCTCTATCGCAGTGATGAAAGGTGACGAGGGAGTGGCATGGCTGAAGGAGCTGGGGCTGCCCTACCTGTGTATAGATCAGGCGGGGCAGGTATCAGGAACTATGACTTAAATAGTTATCGCTGGTGCCAGAGCAGATGGCCTGCGTTGTTTGTGCGCACGCGCCAGATAACGCCCTGAGAAGCCTCGGTGATATAAAGCCAGTTGCCGTCGAAGGCAACATTGGTGACAAAAGTGCCGGCATCCTCCGGCAGCCAAATCTTTCCGTAGTGATAACCGTTCGGATCAAACACACTCACCTGTCCGCCCTGAAAAATTGCCTGATAGATATTTCCCTCAGCATCAACCGCCATGCCGTCAGGACCGATCCCACCCTCGGTATGCGCCTTCACGAAAGAAGTGTCGAAGA
This sequence comes from Gammaproteobacteria bacterium, assembly GCA_009922595.1. GTDB lineage: Bacteria > Pseudomonadota > Gammaproteobacteria > Pseudomonadales > Pseudohongiellaceae > Eutrophocola. Next base: position 143,070 of record RFVC01000001.1, read on the forward strand.
CGTCCTGGGAGGATAATGAGGGCAGTGAGGTGATACGTTTGCGTGCATATTCCCCGACATAGAGATTAATCTCGTTAGGAGAAAGCGCGATGCCGTTGGGGAAAGCCATACCGCCGGAAACCAGTACCATGTTGGCATTGTTGCCGCCGGGCGGTACGTAAAAAACACGGCCTATCGGTTCAAGAGCACCGGAGCCATAGGGCTCTGTGAAATAGAAACCGCCGTTGCTGTCAAAAACAAGATCATTAAAACCCCGAATCAGCTCATTCTTATACATATTGACGACCTGGGACACTTCCTTGGTCTGTGGATCAAACTCGAGAATACCCCGGACCTTGTCGGCAATGAACAGGCGTCCGTCCCGATGATGCTTGGCACCGTTGGGCTGGCCCCCGGTATTACCCTCAACAGTGCATTCGCCACTATCATCGACTGAGAGCAGGTTGCCGCTGAGTAAATCGACAACCCAGAGGGTTCCATCTGGCGCGACAGTGGCGCCCTCAAGAAAACCGCCGCATTCGGCAAATTTTTCAACCACGCAGTCATTGCAGATTTCACTAATATCAAAATCCCGAGCCTGTGCAATACTTGTCACCCCAAAAAACCCTGACAGTAAAATGGTTAAGAGAATGATGTGTTTTTTTTGCGGCATGGTTGAACTCCTTATCTCTTTTCTCTTGTATCTTGTCTCTGGGAGCGTTAGTCCCCCCCGGGAACTACACTCATAACGTAATGACTGTCCATGTACTCACGGATCTGGTCTACCTGACCGTCGATGATTTCAAAAGCCCAGCAGTACAGGTTGTCGTATTCAATGCCGCTCTGGAAAGTCCCCACGGCCTGGGTTTCGGCATAGACCATGTTGTCCTTCGCCGTTACCTTGTGAATGAGGACCTTGGGGTCTCCCTCGACAAACATGCCGCGCACGGGAGCGAGGAATTCATCAATGATGTGATCCCGCCCTGGGTGGGCGCCTGCACCTGGAATTTCCTTTGACATGGCAGTCCAGCAGGCGTCCTCGCGGAACATGCCGCGCAGTGTTTCCAGGTCTCCGGAACTGAGGACTTCAAAGAAGTTTCTCACCAGTGCTTCGTTTTGTGATTCTGTATCGGACATCAACAATCTCCCCTTATTAAATGATATGCTTTGTGGCTTTCAGCGGTTCAGAAAGATACTAGAGATTTAACAAGGGCCGCAAGCCTCAAGCCTCGGGCGAGTAAATCCATAAATAATTTTTTTACCCGCTTTAATCGAGCTGCTTGTAGCTTGTTGCTTGAAACTGTTTAGGTAAGGGGAAATCCATGTCTGATTTATATGATGTAGTGGCCATCGGTTCCGGCCACAATGGACTTGTCGCGGCCGCTTACATGGCCAAAGCCGGTAAGAAGGTGCTCGTGCTTGAGCGAAATGACTGGATCGGTGGCGGCGTTGTGACCCGGGAGCTCACCGTTCCTGGCTTCAAGCATGACCAGCACTCCATGGCGCATATCTTCATCCAGGCCAATCCCATGATCGTCAATGACGAATTGGGCTTACTGTCAAAATATGGTCTTGAGTACCTGCGCCCCGAGATCCCCATGATTTCAGTATTTCCGGATGGCCAGACCCTGGCAATCCATACTGATCGTGACAAGAATATTGAGGAAATCGCAAAGTTTTCGCAGAAAGATGCGGAGAACTATCGCCGCTTTTCTGAAACAGCGGCCGCCTACCTTCCAGCACTAGTGGGCACACTATATACACCGCCAGCGCCAATTGGTGCCATGTACGCGATGATGGACCAGAGCCGGGAAGGCCAGGAAATCATGGCGGTGATGATGAAGAGCGCCTACGACATCGTCATGGAATATTTCGAAGACGAGCGAGTACGTCTGCACTTCCTGCGTATGGTCAGTGAAAATCTCACCGGCCCTGAGGAAAAGGGCACCGGTATAGGACCCTTCATGTTCCTGGGCTGGCTTGAAAAATATGGCATCGGCGTTGCCAAGGGCGGCAGCGGCATGCTGAGTCAGGCGCTGGTTAACTGTATTGAAGACCACGGCGGTGAAGTGCTGACCGGCATGTCTGTCAGCAAGGTTACAGTATCAGGCGGCAGGGCTACCGGCGTCGTTACCGACGACGGTCGCGAGATCAAGGCCAATGATGCGGTGATTGGTGCCATTCATCCACATCTGCTGCCGAAGATGGTGGACGGTCTGGATCCTTTTGTTGCGCAGACGGCAGAGAAGGTGGAGCTGTCCGCCAACTGTGTTTTCACCATTCATGCCTCTCTGGACGAGCCACTCGAATTCATCGGTGGCGAGGATGTCAAGAAAGCAATGATGATCGAACTGCTGCCAGAAAGTATTGATGCGCTGCGTGATCATTTTGATGACCTGCGTTATGGACGTATTCCCAAGAACTCTCTCTGTGCACTTGGCTCGGCAACCAATATCGATCCGTCTCGTGCGCCGGAGGGCAAGGCCACGATGCATGCCTGGGATTACTGCCCATATGAGCACCCCGATGGTGGTGCGCAGGCCTGGGATCAGCACAAGGATGCCTTTGCCGATCACATGATTGCGAACATGAAACCGTATGTGCCCAACCTGAGCCGCGACATCATGCTGGGCTGCCACTGTGATTCGCCACTGGATATGGAGCGTACGTCGGCTAGTTTCCAGCGTGGAGATATTCACGGTGTAGCACCGTATCTATACCAGTTTGGTGCCCACAGGCCGACCCCGGAACTGGGTAAAAATCTGGTACCAGGCGTTGAACGCCTGTACCTTGTTGGCCCGTTTCAGCATCCGGGCGGCGGCGTATTCGGTGCCGGCCGCGGTACGGCCATGACCATGTTTGACCAGATCGGCATGGACTTTGACGCGGTCATTAAGTAACCAGAAACATTCAGGAATTAAATAAAGCAGCATGAAGATTTATTCGCAGGACGGCAGTGAGCTTATGGATGTCACTGCCATTGAAAGAAATGACAACCAGCTTGTGGTTAAAGGCAAGATTTTTCAGTCTATGCCCATGACCGCGAAACTTCGCCCCGAAGAGGCCCGCAAAGGGATGGGAATGATGAGTTTTTCCACCTGGCTGTTCCTGTTGTCCCTGCCTTTCCGCCCTAGCAGTAAAAAATAGCACTTCATTTTTATGGATGGCCTCCAGCACCTGGAAAACTTCCTGCAATCACTAGTCGCCGGATTGCTGATGGGTTCCATGTACGGTCTCATGTGTGTGGGCCTGACCATCATTTTTGGCGTCATGCGCGTCATCAATTTTGCCCAGGGCGAATTCATGATGCTGGGTATGTACTTTGCCTACTTCTGTTTTGCATGGCTGGGGTCCTACGCTTTTTTTGGCGGTGTCTGGTTTCCCTTCATGCTCGCGCTGCTTGCGGGACCTGCCCTGTTTCTCGTCGGGGTGATCCTTCATCGCCTGCTTATCAATGCCGTGACCGGGCACAGGGCCTCCGGGCTTGAAGCGGAGGGTCACTATGCACAGCTTGTCCTGACCCTCGGCATAGCACTGGTTCTTCAGAACGGTGGTCTTTTCTTTTTTGGCTCTACGCCGGTTTCTGTATCGAACGAGCTTTCCTACAGCGCCTGGGAATGGGGACCCATGGTTGGCGATCGCGTCAGTGTGTTTGTAAACCAGGCCCAGACTGTTTCCGCCATTCTGGCTGTCGCTGTAGTAGTGATCTTTGGTCTGTTGATGAGCCGGACCAGGCTGGGCAAATCACTAAGAGCCTCGGCTGACAATCCGGATGCAGCGACCTACATGGGCATCAACGTTGATCGCTGTCACCGAGTTGCCTTTGGTTTTGGCGTCGGTATCACGGCCATCGGCGGCGGTCTGCTTGCCTCCAACGCGCCGTTTCAGCCCTATATCGGTACAGAGTACGTGATCATCATGTACGCCGGTGTAGTGCTTGGCGGTCTTGGCAGTATCCGTGGTGCATTCCTGGGCGGATTGACCATAGGTGTACTGCAGCAGGTCTCAGCCATCATCCTTCCCAACCAGCTGCAGAACACAATTATTTTTGTCTGCTTTCTCATCATCATCCTCTTCCGTCCACAGGGTTTCTTCGGCAGAAAGGAGAGGACGGCATGAATACTGCCGCGCGCAAGGACCTGACCCAAATTGGACTGTTCGGACTTGTATATGTAGTGATTGCGCTGTTAATCAGCAACAGTTACTACCAGCTGATCATGACAATAGTGCCGATATGGGCGGTGATGGGTTTGTCCTGGAACCTGCTCTCCGGATACAGCGGCCTGATCAGTTTCGGGCATGCGGCTTTTTTTGGGCTCGGGGCCTACCTGGTGGCCCTGTGTTTATCAGTATGGAACCTGAGTCCCTGGTTCACCATTGTTCTGGCAACTATTACCGGCGGTATTTCCGGCTTGCTGGTTGGTTTGCCAACATTCAGGCTGCGCGGACATTACTTTGCCCTGGCTATGCTGGCCTATCCTCTGGCACTGCTTTATATATTTGAATGGCTGGGTTACCAGGAAGTGGCTTTGCCCATGAACCGGGAAGCGCCGCTGGCTTACATGCAGTTTGAAAACCCATTTTTCTACGTACTTATAGCTGTGATTCTGCTCATGCTGGTAATGGCCATAACCTCCATGCTTTCTCATTCGCGTTTTGGTCTGTCTCTACTGGCAATAAAACTTGATGAGGATGCAGCAGAAGCCGCCGGCATCAATACGCTTTACTGGAAACTGGTAGCAATAGCTGTCAGCGGCGCCATTGCAGGTGCTGCCGGCGGTTTTTATGCAGTTGTGCTTCTGATAGTTACGCCGCTGGCAGTTTTCGGCATGCTGGTGTCGGCACAGGCACTGATTTTTGCCATGTTTGGCGGTGTGGGCACACTTTGGGGACCGGTGCTGGGAGCCTTTATCCTGGTGCCCCTCAGTGAAATCCTCTATGCGCGCTATGCGGCTGATTTTCCGGGTATCCAGGGCGTAATTTACGGCGTTGCCATAATTGCCGTCATCCTTTTTGCGCCGGAAGGCATTCTCTGGAAACTGCGTTCACTTCGCAATCCGGAGCAGGGCAGGTTGCTTGCCTCATTCGCCAGCGTCTCTAGTGCTGACAGTGACGAGGAAATCCTGGCCTGCCGTAATGGTGATTCCGACCCTGAAATTATGGCGGTGGCTAACCTTTCAAAAGCTTATGGAGGGTTAATGGCGGCCAATGATCTCAGTTTAAGTGTGAAAAAAGGTGAGCTACTTGGCATTATCGGACCCAACGGGGCCGGTAAAACGACGCTCTTTAATCTACTTAACGGTTTTGTTAAACCTGACTCCGGCAACGTCATTTTCCAGGGGCAGTCGTTGCTGAAAAAGCGGCCTAGTAAAATTTGTGCAATGGGTGTGGCGCGCACCTTCCAGGTGGCAAAACCGTTTGCACATCTGTCAATACTCGATAACGTCGTTCTTGGTGCCTACGTGCACAGCAAAAACGAAGATGAAGCCCGACGTTATGCATCCGCTGCTATCAAGCTTGTAGGTTTGCTGGAGAAGTCAGCTGAGCCTGCTTCTAACCTGACCAGTTTTGAATTGCGCCTCATGGAGCTGGCCCGTGCACTGGCATCCAGACCAAGCCTGATACTGGTGGATGAAATTCTGGCCGGACTAGATTCCGCAGCCATGGCCAACGTGCTGGATGTGTTAAGAAAAGTCCAGGTACTGGGGATCACCATCGTAATCATTGAGCATAGTATGCAGGCCATGGTGCAACTTGTGGATAGATTCATCGTGCTGGACCATGGCGCTTTACTGGCAGAGGGGAGTCCCGACGAAATTGTCAGGGATGAACGGGTGATTGAAGCGTATTTGGGCAAAAAGTGGCTGCTGGATGGTAAGTAAAACCTTGTTGAAAATAGATTCGCTCTATGCCGGTTACGGGGGCATTGATGTCCTGCGCGATATCTCGCTCGAGCTGAATGTGGGTGAATTTGTTTCCGTGGTTGGACCCAACGGTGCCGGTAAAAGCACTTTGTTTAAAACCATTTCGGGCATAGTCCAGCCTAACCGGGGAACGATTGCCTTAAGGGGGGAGTCACTTGAACAGGTAGCTCCTGCAAAACGCGCTCACCTAGGTATAGCGCATGTGCCCGAGGGCAGGCAGGTCTTCACGTCATTGACTGTGCTTGAGAACCTGGAAATGGGTGCAGTAGCCAACAGCAATCCCGTAAAACAAGGCGATAATCTCGACAGGATCCACCAGTGGTTTCCCATATTGAAAGAACGTAGCGGGCAGCTGGCAGGAACCCTGTCGGGAGGTGAACAGCAGATGCTCGCTATTGGCAGGGGTCTGATGGCTGAACCGGAGATCCTGATGCTCGATGAACCCTCCATGGGTCTTGCGCCGGCTATTGTCGATGAAATCTTTGAGCGCCTGATCGATATTCACCACGGTGGGGATATGGGCATCCTGCTGGTGGAACAGCGTGTTACAGAAGCCCTACACTTTGCCAACCAAGCCTACGTGCTGGAGGCCGGAAACATTATTTTAAGTGGTGCGCCCTCAGAGCTTCAGGACAATGATAGGATCAGGCAGGCGTATCTTGGGATGTAATTTTCTGTGACTACTTCCAATCAAATATTGCTCGCGCTTCATGGTTGAAAAATCCAGAGCCAAATCCATATTGACACCCTTCACTGCAGCAGGTACTTTGTTACCAATTCAACTGAAAATAAAAGGAGGTGATCCAATGTCTAGTGATATGTTTATGGTTTCGGCGGATATTGGTGTTAATGTTCAATTCGGTACTAACGGCCGGAGGGAAACATAACATCCTCCAAGAGAAATCTTGATTGAGTTTCGTTGAAACCCAACTAATCACGAAAGGGAGTCTTATGACTCCCTTTTTTGATGTCTGAAGAGTATTAAATGTATAAATGGACGTCTCTTTAACTCAGAAAATCCATTAGAACCATATCTAGATCAAAGCAAGACCTGGACATGGCTGTTATCCTAAAAAAGTAAATAAATATGAAGACAGTAGGGTGATACAGCATCTTTCATACCGTAGCATCTAACCTGTAGTACATATTTAAAGAACCAGGTAAATAAATTTATGAGAGAGTATGAATTCTAATAATCACTTCAGTCCCGACATGAGTGTCGTCCCGGAAGTTAAGGCTTTTTTTGACGAGGCTACAGAAACTTTTTCTTATGTGGTTAAGGATCCGTCATCATCAGCCTGCGCGGTGATCGACTCGGTCATGAATATTGACTACCCCTCTGGCACTACATCCTATAGAGGTGCTGATGAAATAATTGATTGGATCAAGGGTAATGGCCTTGAGCTTGAATGGCAGATCGAAACGCATGTGCATGCTGATCACCTCACTGCTGCCCCCTATTTAAAAGAAAAACTGGGTGGCAAGATTGGCATTGGCGAACAGATCACCGTTGTTCAGGATGTTTTTGCGAGCATATTCAATACGGGCAAAGATTTCAGGCCAGATGGTTCCCAGTTTGATGTGCTGTTCTCTGATGGTGATACCTATCAAATAGGGAATATGTCAGCCTATGCCATGCACACACCGGGGCACACCCCCGCTTGTATGACCCATGTCATGGGAAATGCTGCATTTGTAGGCGATACCTTGTTTATGCCCGACGTTGGAACCGCCAGGGCCGATTTCCCGGGGGGTAATGCTAGAGAATTATTCCAGTCAATTAAAAAAGTGCTGTCGCTTCCCGATAACATCAGGCTGTTCATGTGCCACGATTACCCCCAGGACCGGGCCGTGGAATGCGAGACTACTGTTGCTGATGAAAAAAATGGCAACATCCATGTTCGCGACGGCATCGATGAAGAAGCATTTGTCAAAATGAGAGTAACCCGGGATGCTTCCCTGGCAATGCCCACCTTGATCCTTCCCTCATTGCAGGTAAATATGCGGGCAGGGCATTTGCCTCCTGAGGAAGACAATGGACGGGTTTATCTTAAACTTCCCCTGGATGCGTTCAAGTAAACAAAGCGCTTAAAAATTGTGGCCAGTGAAAATCCATCAATAAACCTTTTCAAGTTTCTGCCCTGCCTGAATTGGCTGCGTCAGTACAACTCCCGCATGCTGACAGACGATCTGGTCGCGGCGGTGATTGTGACCATTATGCTGGTCCCGCAGTCGCTGGCATATGCTTTACTGGCAGGTGTGCCGGCTGAAGTAGGTCTGTATGCAAGTATTCTGCCCCTGGTGCTTTATACCGTTTTTGGTAGCAGCCACACCCTTGCAGTAGGACCGGTGGCTGTCGTGTCGTTGATGACAGCCTCATCCATAGTGGGACTGAACGTACAAACCCCAGGGGAATATCTGCAGGCTGCGATCGTATTGGCTTTGCTGTCTGGTCTCTTCCTGCTGCTTCTGGGCATTCTGCGCTTCGGCTTTCTGGCTAATTTTCTTTCCCATCCCGTAGTGTCCGGATTCATTACCGCCTCAGCGCTCATTATTGCGCTGAGCCAGGTCAGGCACGTGCTTGGAATAGAGGGCGGCGGCGACAGCCTGCCTGAATTGCTTGTCAGTATGGGAGACAATATAGGTGCCTTGAATACCGCGACGCTTGCCGTTGGCGGTTTTGTTTTGCTGTTCCTCTTTGCCACCCGTTGCTGGTTAAAGGCGCTGTTGGAAAAAGCAGGCATGTCAGATTTCTTGGCAGGGATTGCCGTCAAGGCAGCCCCGGTAATGGCAGTAATCATCACCATAATCTGGGCTGCAGCGGGGGACCTGCAGGGACAGGAAGTCGCACTGGTTGGCAGTATTCCATCCGGCCTGCCTACACTGCAGTTGCCAGTGTTTGATCTCATGCTTATCCGGGAGTTGATGGTTCCGGCGATACTGATTTCCATTATTGGCTACGTCGAATCGGTTTCGGTAGGTAAAACCCTGGCCTCTAAAAGACGCGAGAAAATTGATCAGAACCAGGAGCTGATTGGACTGGGGGCGGCAAATATTGCTTCTTCTGTGTCCGGAGGATTTCCTGTAATGGGCGGATTTTCACGCTCAGTGGTGAATTTTGATGCCGGAGCGCGTACACCGGCGGCCGGCTTCTTCTCCGCCATTGGTATTGGGCTTGCCACGCTCACGCTCACCGATTACCTGGCACTGTTGCCCAAGGCGACTTTGGCAGCAACCATTATTGTCGCGGTGCTTGGCCTCGTTGATTTTTCCATCTTGAAAAAAACCTGGGTCTACTCCAGAAAAGATTTTATAGCCGTGGTTGCTACCATCATAGTAACTCTCCTCGGTGGTGTAGAAACTGGTGTTACCGTTGGCGTGATGGCTTCGCTGCTCCTGCATTTGTATAAAACCTCCAAGCCCCATATTGCCGAGGTGGGGGAGATCAAGGGAACCAAGCATTTCCGAAATGTAAAAAGACATATGGTTGAAACCTTTCCTAGTATCCTGACGCTGCGTGTTGATGAGAGCCTGTACTTCGGCAATGCGTCCTATATTGAAGATCAAGTTTTTCATAATCTGGCAGAACGGGATCAGCTGCGTCATGTCATTCTGATGTGTACTGCGGTCAATGAAATTGATATCAGCGCACTGGAGGTACTTGAGTCTATCAATAAGACTCTTCGTGAACAGGACATCGGCTTTCATCTTTCCGAGGTAAAAGGCCCGGTAATGGACTGTCTAGAAACCACCACGTTCCTGTACGAGCTGAACGGCGAAGTTTTCCTGTCACAGTTCCAGGCTGTTCAGACCCTGCTCCTGGAAGACACGTTACTTTCCCTCTGAGCAGCCTGCATTCCCTTGACAGTCCCTGATTCGGGAATGATCATTACCCGCTGTAATTGATTTCAGGCCGCAAGGTATTTCCATGAAAAGACTCGCTGCATTCCTTCTTATTACGTTCTGCTGGATGACCCCGGCTTTGCAGGCCCAGCCAATAAAAGTCGGGCTGGTAGTACCGTTGTCAGGGCCGTGGGCAAGGCAGGGACAGGTGATGCGGGCTGCGGCAGAACTTGCCGTGGAACAAATCAATGCAGGCGGCGGCATCATTGCCCATGGTGGCAGGCCTCTTGAACTGGTTGTCTATGACACCGGAGACTCGGTGGAAAGAGCCAAGAATGCGGCCCAGCGTATGGTCGCACAGGAAGAGGGGCTTGTAGGTGCGACAGGCTCTTACCTGAGCTCTTTCACGCTAGCAGTCACTGAAGTCACCGAGCGCGCTCAGATTCCCATGCTCACTCTAAGCTATTCAGACCTAATTACTTCCCGTGGTTATGACTACGTGTTCCAGACCTCTGCGACGGGTGCATACCAGAGCGAAAATGCCTTGCCAATTTTGTTGGACATCGCCGAGCAGGCTTCCGGCAAAAGGCCTGAGACCATTGGTATCGTGATGGACAACACTGCGGCATCAGTTGCTTTTGTCAGCCCGATCGTTGAGGGCTTTGCTTTGGTAGATAACAATTTGGAACTGGTAGTGAACGAAGTCTTTACACCGCCGCTGGTTAATGCCACGCCGCTGATTCAAAGAGTCAGGTCAAGACGCCCCGATTTATTACTGCTTCTACCAACAGCTATTTCAGACACCAAGCTGTTGCTGGAAAAAATGAACGAGTTTGGACTGGGCCGCGGTAGGCTTCCCACGATATCCAACGGTGCCGCCATGGGTTCACCGGACCTTGCCGCCAACATGCCGCCGCAGTTGCTTGAGGGCGTGATGTCCATTGTGGCCAACTGGAGTACCAGTGGACAGGAGGCCATGATCCAGGAATACATGAGTTTTTCCGGAGAACCGTGGATGACCCAAAATCCGCTCTGTGCGTTTGGTCATATCTGGCTGCTGAAGGAGGCGCTGGAACTGGCAGAAACGCCGGATAGTGTTGCGGTGAACACCGCTCTGCACAGCATGGATATCACTGCGGGAGCATCAGACTATTTCGCAGGCGAACGCGTGCGCTTCGATGAAACCGGAAAACGAATAGATGCCGAAATTCTTGTTATCCAGTGGCAGGGCGGAAAGCCCTACACGGTTTATCCTGACAGAGATGCAATGAGCGACCTGGTGTGGCCTTTAAGATAAGCCTCAAGAATAAAGGTTCTGAAGATTTTGTATCTTCCCCAGTAATGCTTGTGGCTTGCAGCTCTTAGCCTGCAAACCACCCTCCATCGACACTCTCACATGCGCCGGTAACAAAGCCTGAGGCATCTGAAGCCAGGTAAAGTGCAACCGTGGCAACTTCTTCAGGTTCTCCCATGCGCCCCATCGGTTGACTGGCGTCCATGTCGGCGCGAATGGCTTCCGGATTCGGATACTCGTTGATTCTTGCCAGCATGAAAGGCGTGGCGATGCGCCCGGGGCATATACAGTTCACCCGGATATTGTCCTTTGCGTGATCCATGGCCATGGCCTTGGTCATGCCGACGATGGCAAACTTTGTCATGCAGTAGGCAAAACGATCCGGCACACCAATCACGCCGCAAATGCTTGCCATGTTAACGATATTGCCGGCTTTCTTTTCAAGAAAGTGAGGCATGAGAGCGCTGGTCATGTGAAAGACGCCCTTCACATTGATGTTATAGAGCCTGTCGAAATCCTCCTCAGAGGTCTGCTCAATTCGGCCCACCATTCCGGCCCCGGCATTGTTAAACAGGATGTCGACCGGTCCCTGGTTCAGCACACTGGCGACATGGGATTCCACGCTAGATTTGTCGGCCACATCGCAGTGGTTCACAACAATCGCGTCATTTCCCGCATGTCTTTCCTGGCAGGCTTCAAGATTGATGTCACTGGCGTGAACAGTAGCGCCCACCGAGGCAAATAATTCAGCCGTGGCGGCACCGATGCCAGAGGCTGCCCCGGTAATAATGGCGGTCTTGTTTTCTAGGGTGAATGGGGAGTTGCTCATGGAATTCCTCAGTTACAGATAGAAGGAAAATACGCCTTATTGTATGATGCTCGCCTCGATTTTCCATAACCGCTTTTATTAATTACCCCGGAGAAAAACCATGTCTGATGATTCCCGCTCAGCCCTAAAAGAACAGGGAATACAAACCCGCCGCGAAGTCCTGGGCGATAAATATGTTGATGCTGCACTGAATAACGCCACTGAATTCAACCAGGGCCTTCAGGATCTGCTGAATGAGTACTGCTGGGGTGACGGCTGGAACAAGGGTGGCCTAACGCGCAAAGAACGCAGCCTGGTAAACCTCGGCATGCTCACGGCCCTGGGTAAAACCCATGAGGTAGCCGTGCATACTCGCGGCGCCAAAAACAATGGCCTGACCAATGAACAAATTGCTGCAGTGTTCCTCCAGGCTGCCGTTTACTGCGGTGTGCCAGCAGCAGTAGAAAGTTTCCGCGCAGCGACGCCAGTCATTGAAGAAATAGACGGCAAATAAAGCAGGAATTTTAGATGAACAGTATTATACCCCCTGCTGCTATCGGTTTTATTGGTCTGGGCAATATGGGTTATCCCATGGCCGCTAGGCTGGCCGCCGCGGGTTACCAGGTCACCGTCACAGACCTGGACGCCAATACCCTCAAGCAGTTTTGCGAGGAAACCGATGCCACTGCCGCCGAATCCCTGAGCGCCTTGGGCGCTTCCTCAGATCTTGTTATCACTATGCTGCCTGAAGGCAAAGCTGTCAGGCATGTGCTGCTGGGTGATGGTGGGGATAACGTTGTCTCCGGGTTGAAACCGGGCACTTACCTGGTTGATATGAGCTCATGCTCACCTGTAGACACCCGCGCCCTGAGTGCAGAACTTGCCGAGAAAGGATTCACTGCCATTGATGCACCGGTGTCAGGCGGCAAGTATAAGGCTGCCGACGGTGCGCTGGCCATCATGGCGGGAGGCGACAAGGAGGCGGTAGAAGCCTGTAGTCCGGTTTTTGAGGTAATGGGAAAACTGTTTCATACCGGGGGTCCGGCGTCAGGACATGCTATGAAAGCCATGAACAATTTTTTGTCGGCAGGCACCATGGCACTGACATCCGAGGCGGTGATTACTGGCGCCAAGTTCGGACTCGATCCAAAAGTAATGGTGGACATTATCAACGCTTCTACGGGCCGCAGTAATACTTCCGAAGACAAGTTTCCCAAGTTTGTATTACCCGAAACCTTCAACTCAGGTTTCTACCTTGGCCTTATGGCAAAGGATCTACGTTTTGCTGTGGACCTGGCAGAGTCAGAAGGCACACCCAATGCCTTTATCAATCTCCTCAGTGCTACCTACGATAAGGCTGAACAGGATCTCGGTTTTGAATCCGACAATACCGAGCTATACAAGTACCTGGAGTCATTGACGGCATCTGAATAAATCATGACAGCACTTGAACCCTTTGAAGTCTTTGCTATCCGTTATGCCAGGGTGGACCGCAAGTCATCTGAGAATTTCCTAGGAGGCGATCCTCACGAATCCGGGATGCCTATGGACTATTTTGTCTGGATGGCCCGCAGTGAAAGCAAGACCTGGGTAATCGATACCGGGTTTAACCAAGCGGCGGCAAATAAGCGCAAGCGTGAATTTCTGCGTTGTCCGACCGAAGGGCTCAGGCTGCTGGGAGTTGATGCGGCCGAGGTAGAGGATGTCATTATTACTCACATGCACTATGACCATGTCGGTAATTTTGATTTATTCCCTAGGGCACAGTTTCACCTGCAGGACAGTGAAATGGCTTATGCCACGGGACGTCACATGGCCACGCCTTTCTTCTCCCATGCTTTTGAGGTAGATGAAGTGGTGGCCATGGTGCGGAATGTCTATAAAGGCAGAGTCAGTTTTTATGACGGCGATGCTGAGCTGGCACCGAATATTTCACTGCACCATATTGGTGGGCATACTAAGGGTTTGCAGGTGGTCAGGTTGTGGACACGAAAAGGCTGGCTGGTGCTAGCCTCTGATGCGAGTCATTATGCCGCTAACATGAGCCAGCGTCGTCCGTTCCCGATTGTTATAGACGTGGCTCAGATGATGGATGGCTGGGACAGGATGTTGGGGCTCGCAGAGGACTCCGCGAATATTATTCCCGGCCATGATCCCGAGGTCATGGAGCTTTACCCAGCACCTTTTTCCGAGCTTGAAGGCATAGCGGTGCAATTGGCCTGAATGTAGTTGCAAGTTACAAGTCACGAGATACAAGAAATTTACCTTCACGCTCTAAGGCGTCTAAATAAATCATAAATCCCCATTCCAACATTGGAGGATTCCTGCCATTGTTCTTCATGCGAAGAAAAGTACTCTAGCAATGAACTACGGGAATATCCGTCCAGCGGGTGGTATAGGCGGGGGACTTGAAATTGCGGTTCATCAACCACTTCGGCTGGATGCCGGTACTGGCCAGCTGCACGGTGTAGCGGCCATATCGACCGTTGATACGGTCCATGGTTTGCATCAGTGTGCGTGACCGGTCTGACTGCTGCGGGTAAAATAAATCACGCTGTTCATATTTGCGTGTGCAAAGATCCAGCAGACCAATCCCACACTTTTTATAGCGAATGCCTTCGCGGTAGATGCTAGCCAAGGCATCAGCGCTTGCGCTGGCAATCAGCCGCGTATCGTTGGTAAGGTGGGGTAGCGTCGCAAAGCGATGCCTATAAAAGCGCTGACCGTTATGGAAGCTTTCTAGGTAAACCCACAGGTTGGCGGTGAGACCGTTCTGCTTGCGCATCTTCTCGCAGGCGCGTCCCGCATAGAGGCTTGCTGCCTGCTGCAGTTCATGCAGTTCGGTGATCTTGTAGCTGAAACTGCGTGAGCAGATGATTTCCTTTTTCGGCTCAGGCTCCAGTTCTAGGTCCATGCAGGGCTCGCCGTTGAGCTCGCGAATAGTTTTTTCCAGCACCACGCTGAAGCGCTGGCGCAGCCACTTGGCATCGCTTTGTGCCAGCTGCAGGCCGTTGTAGATACCCATGTCATGCAGGCGCTTTTTGATACGCCCGCCGATACCCCAGATGTTGTCTAGCGGAATACGCTCCAGTAGCCACTCCCATTTTTCCGGGGTATCCAGTACGCAGACGCCATTGAGACGGGGAATTTTCTTGGCGGCATGGTTGGCCAGCTTGGAGAGGGTTTTGCTGGGTGCTATTCCTGCGCACACTGGCATGCGTACCTGCTCCCAGAGCATGTCTTTAATGGCATGGCCCTGCTCATGATAGGCGCCGAAGCGCTCGCTCGGCAGGCGCAGAAAGGCTTCGTCGATGGAATACACTTCCATCTCGGTAGAAAAGGGTTCCATAAGGGTCATGACTCGCGCCGAGATATCCCCGTACAGCTCGTAGTTACTGGAAAAGATATGACAGCCGGCATCCTCTACCTGCTTACGCACCTGGAAAAAGGGTAGCATACCGGGGATGCCTAGGGCCTTGGCTTCCTTGTTGCGGGAGATAATGCAGCCATCGTTATTGGAGAGCACCACGATAGGCTTGCCGCGTACGGCCGGGTTAAAAATGGCCTCACAGCTGGCGTAAAACGTGTTGCAGTCCACCAATGCGAACATGAAAAAGGATGCTCAATAATTTCAGGAAAAGGGGATCAAGAATACAGGCAGCTGGATGTAACGAGCAAGGTATTTCGATTCACGCTAGCCCGGCTTTCGTTAAATTTTCAAAACGTTTGCATGTTCAGGATGTACAATGGCGCGAAAATAAAAAGGAAACCTTTGTTGATAAAACTACTCGCATCACGCATTTATAAGGATAACCTGGTGTTGTTGAGCGCCATATTATGTCTTTTGATGATGGCTCAATCATATGCGCAGGAGACAACAGGGCTTAATAGGAAAACAGTAGAGATCCCGCGCCTCGATGCTGACATCACCATCAACGGTAGACTAGATGAAAGTGCCTGGTCCAGAGCAGCCCTTGTAGAGGACCTGCACCAGGTATTCCCTGAAGAGTTTGTCTCGCCTTCGCAGCCTACGCGGGTTCTTGTGTTTTATACCGAAACTGCCATCTATGTAGGGGCCACCATGGTGGAGTCGGATCCTGGGCAGATCACGGACAGGGTGCTACGGCAGGGACAGTCCCTGGACAGTGACGATGTATTCGCTGTCATCATTGATCCCTACCTGGACCGACGCAATGGCTACCGTTTTGAGGTCAATCCAAATGGAGTACGCTGGGAGGGTTTGTTCCAGAACATCATCGAAGTGGAAGGCAACTGGGAGGGAATCTGGGAAGTGCGGTCGCAGCGTAATGAAGAAGGCTGGGTGGCCGAGATTCGTATTCCATTCCAGTCTCTGTCATTTAACCCGGACTCCTCCTCCTGGGGACTCAACTTCAACCGCATTCGTCGGGTGGATAACGAGAATATTGCGTGGGTGTCGTACAACCGAGAAGTGAATCCCAGCACATCCGGCACTGCCACCGGACTCGAGGGCCTGCGACAGGGCGTTGGACTTGATGTGGTTCCCTCCATGACATTGCGCCGCAACCGTCAGTTTGGCCCTGGCGGCTTCACCGAAAATCATTATGAACCACAGCTGGATGTGTTCTACAAGATTACGCCACAGCTTAATGCCTCGCTGACCATGAATACCGACTTTTCTGCCACTGAAGTGGATGATCGCCAGGTGAACCTGACTCGCTTTAACCTGTTTTTTCCGGAAAAGCGCGACTTCTTTTTACGCGATGTGGATATCTTTGAGTTCGGCCAGATTGGTTCGGGCGGCTTCAATAATGTGTCGGGGACGGGATCGGCGGCTGCCTCCAACCCGGCCCGCCAAAGTGCTCGGCCTTTCTTCTCGCGCAAGATTGGACTTGGGCCTAACGGCCAGATTCTAGACCTAGTCGGCGGCGTCAAGCTCAGTGGAAGGGTCGGGGACTGGAACGTCGGCACCCTGATGATCAATCAGGGTGAGGAAAATTCACTGGGTCTGGATTCGCAGAATATTTTTGTTGGCAGAACCGTGCTCAATGTCGGTTCACGCACGCAGGTAGGTGCTATTGTCACCGACGGCAATCCACAGGCCAACATTGACAACACACTGGTGGGCACCGATGTCCGTTACCGCAACACCAGCTTCTACGGCAACACAGTGGAGGCCTCGGCTTTTTACCAGCAGACCGATACTGAAGGTCTGGCGAACTCAGACAACGCGTCCTACGGCGTGAACCTTTTCCTTCCTAATGCCCAGGGCTGGCAGGGGCTTTACCAGTACAAGCGCGTGGAAGAAAACTTTAACCCGGCGGTTGGCTTTGTGAACAATAGAGATGTTCAGGATCATCACTTGAATTTGGGTTACAGGCAGTTCTATGCACCGACCGCATTCTTCCGCTCCATTGCCTTGCTTGCCGAGGGTTACCGACAGGAAAATCTGGATGACGGGACACTGAACAACGAAAATCTGGGTATTCGCCTGACTTCCTTTACCAACACTAATGACTCCTACTGGACGCGTTACATTTATTATAAGGAAGTTCTGCGCCAGCCATTCACTATCTACCGTGCCCCTGACGGCTCGCGGACTATTACCATACCCGCTGGTGAGTACTCATGGGACGAGGGCTTTATCGGGATGTCTTTCGGCGGACAGCGACGACTGTCTGGCAGCTTGATGATGTTTGCAGGAGAATACTATGACGGATCGCACTTTCAGAAAAACGGCAATATTACCTGGCGACCGAATCGCAATTTCTCGCTTGCCTTTACCTTTAACGAAAATGCCATAAAGCTGCCAGACGGAAACTTCACCGTGCGTCTCTACGGCATTAATTCTCAGTACGCTTTTTCGTCGACGCTGTCTTGGAGCAACCTAGTTCAGTATGACAATGTGTCTGAAAACCTTGGCCTAAATAGCCGACTTCACTGGATACCTCGAGCCGGTCAGCAGGCCTTCTTGGTGCTCAACTGGGGGCTCCAAGATCGAGACAAGGATAACTATTTTGATTCAACGGTGGCTGATTTATCACTCAAGTTGAATTATACCTACCGCTTTTAGAGTTTAGAGGCTACAGGCTAGAAGCTGTGAAGGAGATTGAACTGTATCTGTCCGCTGCCGAAGTTTCGGTTTTCCTGCCACATGTACCCAAGCTGTAATCGCAGAGAATCGCTTACGCTGTAGCCTAGAGCGGCGTAGGCTCGATTGCGATCAAAATAATCCAC
>RFVC01000002.1 GCA_009922595.1 Gammaproteobacteria bacterium
TCTTAATAATTAGATTTCCTGAAGAGTCCTCTAAAGCTCGGATAAGGCTTAACCATAAATAGAAAATGAGGTGATCTGGGATGAAATACTTCAAAACAGTAAAAGATCTCTTTCACAAAGTGCTGCTAATCCTGCTTCTTATTACTGCGTCTGATTTGTTGCTGGCTCAGTCCCTCTACAGCAATATCGACTTTCATCCTGTTCCCCTATCCAACATAAGTTCAAGCGCTTACCCAGTCACACAGCAGCCTTCTGCTGAAACCGGCCTGCATTGGAGTAATCACTTAGTTAATACTTATAAGGACAACATCAGGCTAATCGAAAGAGATCATGGCCCCTTTAATATTCTTGTCAGGCAGCAAACTGAATCCCTGGGCGATTTATTGGTAAAGAATGGGGATTATGAAGAAGCTATAAAGGCCTATGAAAAAAGCATGCATATCATGCGAGTTAATCACGGCCTTTACAATGAAGAACAGGAAACGCTGCTCGATAAGATAATTAATACCAACATGCAGGTAAAGAACTACAGCAGGGCACATGATCTACAGAAATCCAAGCTCTATCTGAAACAGAAAAACTATTACACAGATGACTCTAGGTATATAAAAGCATTGCTGGACTGGGCAGACTGGAATGTTCAACTGCTGCTAAATAGTGACCACCCACACCAGGCAGAAGTTGAAAGGCCTGGTGCCACCATTGATACATTCCTTTTAACTGCACAGGAGAATTACATAAAAGCTATAGACTTGATTCAGGCATCCGATGAAGTTAACCATGTACGCCTCATACATGCCGAAAAAAAACTTGCCGCCATCAACTATATAGCTAACTCGATAACGAAGCTTTCGAAGCCAATGTATTTGGTGGATATAGATGACAACACAAACAGCTTTAACTCTTCAAAAGGGAGAAGAGAGAACCGCGCAGAGATGGCTTACTTTTTAAATGGCAGCAGCGCTCTAAAACGAGCTATAGCCTATTCCCTAGAATCCCCCGAACCCAACTTTATTTCCATAGCAGAACAAATGATGGCGCTGGGTGACTGGTACCTTCTCTTTGATCGTCGAAGTTCAGCGCTGCAGATGTATGAAGATTCGTTTGACTTCCTTAATGCTATTGGCGCCAGCGCCGATGATATTGAGAAGGTCATGACGCCAGGCATGCCGGTTAACAAATCTTCACTAGCGAATACTGATAACACTAAAAGAGTTTTCAGCGGTTACATCGATGTTGAATTTAAGGTCAGCAAGTTCGGCATTGCTTATCGGCCGGAGGTAATTGCTACTTCAGAAGAAGAAATTTCTCCTGTGATCAGGACGCTGATTCGTAAAATCAGGAACGAGAAATTCAGACCTGCATTTATTGATGGCTCGGCTACCAGTAATGAAAATGTAAAACTTCGCTATTACTATTCCTATAATTAAAACGCAGGATATTCATGCACAAAAAAGGCCGGGGTATTCCGGCCTTTTCATGTCTGGCAGATTTAACTGCTGCAGAATTTTATACCAGCTTGTATCCCAGCTCGTACAAGGGCAGCTTCCTGATTCTTTCACCAGTGGCGTTGTAAATTGCATTAGTTACGGCAGCCAAAACAGGCGGCATGGATGGTTCTCCAGCTCCTGTAGGCGAAAACTCTTCTGGCTGCAAGAATGCAATTTCCAGTTCAGGTGTCTGAGGCATACGCAGAAGAGGATACTGGTGGAAGTTCTGCTGCTGGATTATACCGTTCTCAAAGGTAATCTTTGAGTTAAACAACTGGCTAATACCATCAATGATGCCGCCTTCCATCTGGTTTTCAGCACCACTCAGATTGTGAATGAAACCAAAGTCTGCCACGGCCCAAACCTTGTGAACTTTCACTTCCTTATTGGCGCTAACCGACACATCTGCAACTTGAGCTACATAACCGCTGTGACAGAAGTAGAAAGATAATCCCTTAGCACGACCTGCTTCGTTATCATCCTGCTCGTATCCAGAAATCCTTGCAACTTCTGAGATTACGTTTGCTGCACGCCCAGTATGCATGGAGCCAGGATTCTCGGGGTTTGCAAGCCCAGGTTCACCTAGTGTGTCCATTAAGAATTCAACGTGTGATTTGCCAGAGGCTACTGCAAGTTCATGCATAAAGCCCTGGAAAGTAAATGCAAAGGCGTTTGATGCGGGGGCGCGCATTGGGCCTGTTGGAATTGCATTTTTAAACATGGTCTGGGTCAGCTTGACGTTATCAATGACATCCATTGGGAAGACACTTGCATTTAAATCAGCGCTTGTCATTGGCGTAACATCATTCATGGTTGACGTCATGAAATGATCCTGCCATGCCACCAAGTTGCCCTGTCCATCAAGAGCAGCCTTATAGGAGTGAAAACCGCCTGGGCGGAAAAAATCCCCACTCATATCATCTTCACGCGTCCATTGAAGTTTAATTGGTATACCCTCCATTCGCTGGGCGATTGCTGTGACTTCGGAAACAAAATCATTGGCAAGTTTTCGTCCAAAACCACCACCGATTCGAGTTTGATGTAGCACAACACGTTCAGCGGCCTCTTCCTGCGGAACACCCAAGAGTGCTGCAGCACTGCTTTCACCACCCTGTGGAATCTGAGCAGGGGCCCAAATTTCTATAGAGCCATTTTCGTAAAGCGCAGTACATGTTTCAGGCTCTAGCTGAGCATGACTAACATAGGGATATTCATAAAAAGCTGAAAGCACCTGGTCAGCACTTTCCATAACTGCTTCAGCGTCTCCTTTGCTAGCAGGATTATCTGTAGGAATTGACGCGCCCGGGCCACCGGCCAACATCATAAGAGGTTCGCCATCTGAATGCTGAATTGCTCGAGCCTGATCTACAAGATCATCCCATGTTGCAGTCTCTGCATTGCTCAGGTCCCAATCAATCTCTAGCTCCCGCTTAGCTTTGATTGCTGCCCAAGTCGATTCCGCAACTATAGCTACACCACTGAACATATCACCAGTGGCTGTGTTAAAGCCTTTTGGATTTCCAACCTCATCAATAATGAATGCATCTACTACGCCCGGCATTGCCTTGATGTGATCTTCATTAAAAGACCGTGCTCTGCCGCCAATCTGGGCTGACTTAGTATAGGTGGCATAGAGCATGCCCTCCATCTGAGTATCAGCACCGAATAAAGGCTTACCCTGAACGATGTCATAGTTATCAACACCTGTGAACCGGCGCCCTAGTAGCTTGAACTGATCAAATGATTTTAGAGTCAGAGAGGAAGGGTCAGGTACTGGTATCGTCGCCGCGAGTTCGGCAAATTCACCATAACTCCATTCACGCCCGGAAGCAGCATGTTGTACCTTAGTGTTGCTTGTGGAAAGTTCCGACACAGGAATGTCAAGTTGCTGTGAAGCCGCGGTCAAAATCATGGCGCGTGCTGTAGCGCCAGCTTGACGCATAGCCATCCAGTTCATTGGCGTGGAAAGCGAGCCGCCAGCAAATTGTACGCCGTATCTTGTCGCATCAATATCAGCCTGAACAACATCTACGTCTTCCCATGCACAATCAAGCTCTTCTGCAATAATCAGCGGCAGACCGGTTTTTATACCTTGTCCACATTCAGGATTCTTGGAAAACAGGTTTACTCGACCATTAGTCTGAATTTGGACATAAGGGCTGAGCGTGCTTAGTTCAGAACCTTGCGCCTTTGCTTTGGGGCTATTGCCTATGGCCATGCCAATGACGAGACCACCTCCAGCGATGCCGCTGATTTTGAAAAAGTCTCTACGGCTAACGTCTGGTATGCCAGCATTGGCCTTGGTTGGTTTTGTAAATTCCTGAAAAAAATCTGGTAATTCTGGAGACAATGTATTTTCTTTAATTAATTTCATGCTAATTCTCCTCCCTCTGCGGCATTGTAAAACGCAGTGCCATTCATCTTGGCAGCAGCATTTTTTATTGCCTGGCGAATACGCGTATAGGTAGCGCAGCGACAAATATTGCCTGACATGGCTGCGTCAATCTCAGCATCACTGGGATTTGAGTTTGTGTTCAGTAGAGCTGTCGCGCTCATGATCTGACCAGCCTGACAGTAACCACACTGGGGAACATCAATTTCAATCCAGGCTTCCTGAACAGGCGTCAAGGTGCCATCAGCAGCAAGACCCTCGATAGTAGTGATTTGCTGTTCACTTAGGTTGCCTACCGGAATCTGACAGGAGCGAACTGGCGCGCCGTCCAAATGCACCGTGCATGCTCCACACTGGGCAATACCACAGCCATATTTGGTGCCAACCAGACCAAGCTCGTCACGAAGCACCCACAGTAGCGGGGTGGAGGGATCGATCTCACCGATGTCCATTGTTTGACCGTTAATGTTTAAAGTTGCCATAACAATTCCTTTGGTTTTTAAATTTGTAGCCTAAATAAAATTTGTGCAATTCGTTAATTCGTAGTCTATCTATGCAGTTAAAAACTGTTGCGTCTTCTGACGCAGATTTATGCTTTTATTAATTCTCATTATTGCCCGAAAGAAACCGGAAAAAATCAAAAGTAAACCACTCAAAAATAAGAATCAAGCAGTAAAACCGGTATTTTCAGCCGGAAATCTCACCGGGGATGATCTTTCTAGAATTACAAAAAAGTATACCCCATGAAATCCTCAATTACCCTATGGGAAATATGAAAAAACCTCGAATTTCAGGCACTATGTGTAGCCCATGAAATCCTTTTTTGGGGCAGGTACAGGTTTAATTTTAAGGGATAAACTCTTCTTTTCTGCGTGTGATAAACCTGTCCGAAAGCTTTAAAGTTTCACCCTACAGCTCAACAAACCCTTAAAATGACAAAAACTGATTGTTTGTAAGTACTAACATATCATATGGATCAATACTTATGCTACTTTCCAAAAACCTTATATGGCGCCAGTGAAAAGAACTGTCTTCAATACTCCTGTCATAACCCCCATTTTTCGCTTTTTAGCCAGACTATGGCTCAAGTGGACAGGGTGGAAAGTCAGCGCAAAGGAAGTGCCAGAACCGCCCTTTATCTTTATTGCCGCGCCCCACACCAGCAACTGGGATTTCCCGTACCTAATTGCAGCGACCCTGGTCCTTAGAATCGAGATTCACTGGATGGGCAAACACACGCTGTTTACCCCAGTGACAGGTGCCATCATGTGTTGGCTGGGCGGCATTCCAGTCAATAGGACCAAGGCGCACAACATGGTGTCTCGGATGGCAGAAAGACTCAAAACAAATCCGAATACCATCCTGTGCATTCCCCCCGAAGGGACACGCAGCAAGGTGAAGGAGTGGAAAAGTGGGTTTTATTTTATTGCCCGCAAGGCTGGCGTGCCGATTCTTATGGCCGCTATTGATTCAGAAAGGCGAGAACTCAAACTAATGGGAGAGTTTATTCCGTCAGGCGATCTCGACAAGGATCTCAGGCTAATCAAGTCACATTACCAGGACATCAAAGGGATAAACCCGGAAAATTTCTAAGCCGAATATTCGGCACCTCAATCCAACAGAGCTTTGATTTTCTGGTACCGGAAACAATCCTTTGTGTGATCATTGACCATGCCGATGGCCTGCATGTAGGCATACACGATAGTGGGACCCACAAAGCTGAACCCGCGTTTCTTCAGATCCCTGGATATCTCCTCTGATATTTCAGTCTTGGCCGGCAGTTCCTTAATACTTTTCCATGAATTCTGAATCGGCTTGTCGTCCACGAAACTCCAGATGTAACTGTTGAACGTGCCAAATTCATTACGCACTTTCAAGAAGGCCCTGGCGTTAGTGACAGCCGAATTTACTTTCATTCGGTTGCGAATAATACATGGGTTCTTAAGTAGGCTATTTATCCTTCCCTGCTTGTATTCAGCGACAGCATTAAAATCAAATCCATCAAACGCCTCCCTGAACGCTTGCCGCTTTTTTAGCACTGTTATCCAGCTCAGTCCGGCCTGCATGCCTTCGAGCACGAGGAATTCAAAAAGTTTCTTATCGTTATGAATGGGTACGCCCCACTCATTATCGTGATACCTATGATAAAGCGTATCGTCGCCTGCCCAGGCACAGCGTGTTTCTGGAATTGATTTGGTCTTTTGTACCATAGGGAATCAGTTTGGAGGCTTGATATGCAGCAAAAGCTTGAGTGTCAGGCTGGTTCGATATTTTTCAGCTGCCTTATTACCGTTACACAGGCACCGATGAAACCAAGGCCTCCGGCGGTCACCAGCAGCAGCAAAGCATTGCTAACACTTATTCCGGCAAGGGAATAGTCACTCCCATACAGGGTGAGCAGCTGTGAAAGAGGTCCTGACAAAAACAGGAATACGATGAGAACCAGCAAGATAGAAATCAGGCCACCCCCTATGCCATACCATATTCCGGTATAGAGAAAAGGCCTGGCCACATAGGCGTCAGTTCCGCCAACAAGTTTCATTACAAGAATTTCATCACGCCGATTTTCAATGGCGAGGCGCACAGTGTTTCCCACGGCAAGGATGACACCAAGACCAAGCAGCAGGGCAAGACCGGCAGCAAGTCTCTCCGCAAAGCCAATGATGGCAAAAAGGCGCTGCACCCATTCAAGGTCAACCTGCACATACTCAACATCGGGCCTCGCATCGAGCTCACCTGCCAGTACAGGCAATGACCCTAATGCCGTCTCGGCAGGCGTCACAACCAGGACTGGAGGCAGCGGATTTTCATCCAGATTTTCTAGCACATTACCTAATCCGGAGGTCGCCTGGAATTCCACCAGCGCTGTTTCTGCGGAAATAGCCGTCACCGTCAGCACCTCTTCCATGGCTTCGATTTCCCGTCGATTGTTTTCGAGCGCTGCTTCGCTAATGGCAATATCCATGAACAGTGAAATATTACCAGCCTGGTCGAGACTGCGATTCAGTTGCTGGAGATTCTGAAGAAAAAGAAGCAGGCAGACCGGCAGGGCAAGCGCGATGCCAATTACCGACCATGTCAGGAAACTGGAGCCTGGCTCAACCATCAGTCTTGACAGACTGTCCACGGCGGTTTCCTGGTTCTGTTGAAACCAGCTTATTTTATTTACTTTCTTGCGGCCGACAACCGAATTGGAAGAGGCGTTTCGACTCATGCCGCATCCTCCGAGTCGGCAAGACGACCCTTCTCAAGGGTTAGTACCCTGTGCTTATTTCTGTCTATCAAACCCCGGTCATGGGTCGCTATCAACACGCTGGTGCCCACCTGGTTGAACTGCTCGAACAGGTCCATGATCTCAGCTGACAATTCTGGATCAAGGTTGCCGGTGGGTTCGTCTGCAAGCAGCAAAACAGGTTTGTTGACCACGGCCCTTGCTATACCGACACGCTGTTGTTCACCTCCGGAAAGCGCAATGGGGTTTTGGTTTTCCTTTTTCAGCAACCCGACCTTGTCGAGTGCTGCCCTTACCCTGCGGGCAGCATCTTCATTGCTATAGCCCGCCACCAGCAGCGGCAGTGCCACATTGTCAAACACACTACGGTCAAAAAGGAGCTGGTGATCCTGAAAGACAACGCCTATGTTGCGCCTGAAATAAGGTAACTGGCGCCGCGACAGGCGATTTAAATTTTTGCCATTAACAATCACCTGGCCACCACTGGCTTTCTCCATGCACATGACAAGTTTGAGTAAGGTGCTTTTACCTGCCCCGGAGTGACCGGTCAGAAATGCAAATTCTCCAGCCCCAAGGTCAAAACCGAGATTCAGCAGGGCTTCGTGGCCACCAGGATAACGCTTGCTGACGCTGTCAAACTTGATCATTTTTTGGATAGAGAGGTGTGATTATTCCTGCGGAGGGTCAAACAATGCATTAACAAAGTCACTGGCGACAAAAGGCCTCAGGTCTTCTGCCTTCTCACCAATACCTATGAACCTTATAGGAAGGCCAAACTGACGGGCAATAGCGAAAATCATCCCACCCTTGGCCGTACCGTCAAGCTTGGTCAGGGTTATGCCGGTAATATTGACAGCCTTGCCAAAACTTTCAGCCTGGCTGATTCCGTTTTGTCCGGTACCTGCATCCAGCACAAGCATGATCTCATGGGGAATATCGTCGTCGAGTTTCTTCAACACGCGAATGACCTTTGCCAATTCCTGCATAAGATTGTCCTTGTTGTGCAGTCGCCCGGCAGTATCCGCTATCAGCACATCGACATTCCTGGCTCTTGCCGATTCGTAGGCATCGTAAATAACGGAAGCGCTGTCTGCACCGGTGTGCTGCGCAACAACAGGAAGGTCGTGCCTTTTGCCCCACTCCTCAAGCTGCTCAACAGCCGCCGCCCTGAAAGTATCGCCTGCAGCCAGCATGACTGAAAGGTCTTGCGACTGGAAACGACTGGCCAGTTTGCCAATAGTCGTCGTTTTACCGACTCCATTAACTCCTACCATTAGGATGACGAAAGGCTTGCCGCTTTTTGTCGGCTCGAGCGGTTGCTCGCATCTTTCTAGTATCTGCTGAAGCTGCTCCTGAAGGGCAGTGTAGAGTGCACCGGAATCAGTAAGCTGTTTTCTTTCAAGGCTGGCAGTGAGTTCATCAATGATTGTCATCGTGGTTTTTATACCCACATCAGCCATAAGGAGATGGTTTTCAAGCTCCTCCAGCAAGGCTGCGTTAATTGCTTTCTTGCCGGACAGTAAAGTAGAAAGACCCTCACCCAGGTTGCTACGGGTTTTTTGCAGGCCGGATTTTAGACGCCCGAACAGGGAGGTGTTTTCAGCGCTCTTGCTGTCTTGCACTTGAGTGCTATCAGGCTGATCGGCTTTTTTCTTGCCAAATCCAAACATGAAATTACTGCTGAATCATTGGTGTTCTGGATTATGAAATACGTCACTAGCAATGATGTGTGAGCACTGCCTGTAATGTCATAAATAAAGGATCATTATGCTATCAGCACTGCTCCTGCTATACCACAGAAATTCTGGCACAATGACTCTGAGCCAGCCTAAATCCGGGCTACAGCAAAGGCATTCAAATTAAACCATTTGATTTAGCAATTAATGAACAGCCATTCCAGTAATAAAAACCAGTTTCGAATTATTGCAGGCAAGTGGCGCAGCCGAAAACTTTCTTTCCCAGGCAATGTTGACTCACTTCGCCCAACCACAGACAGAATTCGGGAAACGGTTTTTAACTGGCTGCAGCTGCAGCTCCCTGGAGCCAGATGCCTAGATCTCTTCGCAGGCAGCGGTGCGCTCTCATTTGAAGCATGCTCAAGGCAGGCAGAATCTGTAATCTGCCTGGACAAATCCGTCGAGGCGACCACGAGAATTGCCGAGAACTGCAAAACACTTGGCTGTGACAACATGGAGGTTATAACCGCAGATGCTTTAAAGTGGCTTGACGGGACCTCAGGTCTGGCGAAATTCGACCTGGTTTTTCTCGACCCACCTTTTTCCGGAGACCTTCTTAACCAATGTATCACCCAGCTCGATACAGGGCACTTTCTCTCACAGGGCGCACGGATCTATATTGAATCAGGCAGCCCGCTGGACTCGCTTGAGACTCCGAAGCACTGGAACCTCCTGAAACATAAAAAGGGAGGACAGGTATATTTTGGCGTATATGAAAGTGTAAGACACTAGACGGTCAACTCCTTGGCGCAGAGCATGGTGCATGCCTGTCTCGGACAGAATCGAACACAAGAAGGTAATCATCACAACCTTCGCCCCTGAAGAGAATGCCCTTAAGCTTTTTAGGGTGTTTTTTCCAGACATCAGGAAAAGCTCAAATCTCTGACGGATTTTTAGAAGTGCCATGAGCTAGTGTACTAAAGGCCAATCACCAGCATTAATATTTCAGCCGCAGAATTGAAGGAATTCCGCAAGTTAACTTCAAGCAAGGATGATCGTGATGAATTGACAAGATTGGCCTTGCTTGTCGACCCCAGGCCGGTTTTTACCCTAGCGAAGCTTTACGAAATGATTCGCAACTTCAGCCCCGCTTCAAAAAAGCAGTTCAGGGTTTTCAAGGATATGGGCAACGCAATGCAGTAGCTGTCATTATACGCACCAGGACCGTCTGGCGTTTCAGGCAGAAGCTATTCTTTATAAAAAACAAATTCTATTTCTACCGCTGCTCCCAGCGGCAGCGCATCAACGCCTACAGAGCTTCTGGCTGGCGGCGGCACATTAATTGAATTGAACAGAGCCTCCCAGGCTTCATTAAAGGCGCTAAAATCCTTAAAGTCGGCAGCAAACACCCTGGCAAAAGCGAGGTGTTCGAAACCAAGAGAAAACTCTTTCATGAGCACCTGCAGGTTTTCAAGAATCTTTTCTGTTTCCTTGCCGATGCCGCCTACAACAAGTTCACCCATGTCATTGTCCAGAGCAATTAGTCCGCTGCAGTAATAATTTGAACCCGCCCTGACCATCTGGCTGTATTTGAATTTTGGTGGAACGAGCTTTTTTGATACTAGGTGTTCAACCATGTCTGCTTTTGCTATTGCCTCCTAGAAAACCAGGTTATAAAACACTATCCCCATCACAAGAGTGACACCGTATTTCAGCATGATCATCCAGCCATGATACAAGTGACTCTTGTTGAGAACCTTCAGCTCCTCCCGCGTTACGGCTTCAGGCAGCACCCAGCCAACAAACAGGGCGGTCATAAGGCCGGTAAGAGGCAGCATGATGTTGCTTGTGAGGTAATCAAAAATTCCAAAGAATGTTTGCTCAATTCCGGCAAATCCTAGTGGATGAAAACCTGATAGCTTGTTTAACGACAGGACGGAAAGGAATCCAAGCACCCATATAACCAGGCCGCTGACTATAGCCGCTTTTTTCCGTGAACAGTTATCACGGCTTGTCAGCCAAGTAACAGGAACCTCAAGCATGGATATTGAGGATGTGATAGCCGCGAAAGCCAGCAGTATAAAAAACAGGGATCCAAAAATAAGACCGCCGGGCATGTTGCCGAATGCCAATGGAATCGTTTCAAATACCAGGCCTGGCCCTCCACCTGCATCAAGCCCATAAGCAAACACAATGGGAAAAATGGCAAGTCCTGCCAGCACAGCAACGATGGTGTCGGCAGAAACAATGATGGCCGCCGAATCAGAAATGGAGTCACTCCGCTTCAGGTATGAGCCGTAAGCCATCAGGGTTGTAGCCCCCACGCTGACTGAGAAAAAGGCCTGACCAAAAGCATCGACTATAACCCCGGCATTCAGGCGGCTGAAATCCGGGGTAAACAAGTATGCGGCAGCGGCCGTAAATTCACCTGCCACCATCGCATAGATAACCATCCCTACCAGGATCAGAAATAATAGAGGCATCATAAATTTAACGGCTTTTTCCAAGCCGCCTGATATGCCGTTGGCTGAGATATATATCGTGATCACCATGAAGAGGCTGTGGGCGCCCAGCACAGAAAGCCAGCTGTTATTGAATCCGTTGGAAATCGAGGTCGCTTCTTCAGGCGATACCCCCTGGAAAGTTCCGAGCATATTTTTAACCGCGTAGAAGATAGTCTCTCCACCAATCATGCTGTAGTAGGAAAGGATCATGCTGGCAGTAAAAATGCCCATATAACCTATGATGACCCAGAAGGAACTGGCCTGGGATTCAATCACCAGTTTCTTCAGCGAATTGGTCGGACAGTCCTGGCCACGCCTACCAATCAGGAATTCACCTATGACCAGTGGCAAGGCGAGAAAGAATACTGACGCGATATAAACAAAAACAAATGCGCCACCGCCATTTTCACCGGTCGTATAAGGAAAGCGCCATATATTGGCCAGCCCCACTGACGAACCGACGGCGGCCATAATAAACAGCCAGCGTGATGACCAGTTTTCGTGTTCGTGAGATTGCTGCATGAAGGATTTGCCCGGCTTATTTTATTGTTACTTACTGGAAAGCATCTGCAACCATAGCAGATTCAAGGGGCAGATGTACCACCGAAAATGAAGTGACCCAACCCCTGTTGTATAATCGCAGCCCTGTCTCAATCATGGAAGTCAATCATGAAAACTGTGGTTTATCCCGGCACCTTTAATCCAATTACCAATGGTCACACTGACCTGGTTGAAAGAGCGTCCAGTATTTTTGACCGCGTCATTGTTGCTGTGGGGACCAGCAAGCAAAAGTCGAACTATGCCCCCCTCGAAACACGGGTTAATGTCACGCGCGAAGTGCTCGCACATATCAAGAATGTTGAAGTCACCGGCTTCGACGGTCTGCTTACTGATTTTGTCAGGAGCCAGGGCGCCAACCTAATCCTGCGCGGCCTGCGCACAGTAGCGGATTTTGAATACGAATTTCAGCTGGTTGGCATGAACAGGAAGCTTGCCCCTGCCATCGAAACCATTTTTCTGGCACCGGATGAAGAGTTCTCCTACATCTCCTCAACACTGGTGAGGGAAATTGCGGCCCTGGGCGGTGACATTTCTTCTTTTGTCGCGCCACCCGTCATCAAGGCGTTGGAGGAGTTTTCCTGATGGCCCTGATGATCACAGACGAATGTATCAACTGTGATGTGTGCGAACCCGAATGTCCGAATGATGCTATTTCGATGGGAGAGTTGATTTACGTCATCGATCCAAAAAAATGCACCGAGTGTGTGGGCCACTTTCAAACCTCTCAGTGTGTCGAGGTGTGTCCAGTTGACTGTATCCCGATTGATCCTTCGCACAATGAGTCCCAGGAAGAGCTCATGGAAAAATATCGCCAGCTTACTGCTGATACCTAGGCGTAAAATTCTTTACCTGCCAAAGAGCGGGTCGCAATCGTAAGGGTATAAATCTGCCTGGCTCAATTTTATGGGACCCCTCTCGATTATTTTTGGCACTGACTGCAATAAACACTGGAGCGCTGGCCAAGACGTATTTCCTTCAAAATGCTCTTGCACTCTCGGCATGGCAATCCACCCCGTCCATAAACGTTGAGAGACTGCTTGAAATATCCAGGCTCCCCATCTCCCCCGATAAAATCTCTCAGGGTTGTTCCCCCCACCTTGATTGCCTCAGCAAGAATCTGCTTGATATTGAAAGCAAGCAACTCAAACTTCTGCCGTGTGACTCTGCCAGCCGCACGGGCCGGCCTTATTCCGGATCGAAACAGTGCTTCGTTTGCATAGATATTGCCAACTCCAACTACCACATGGCTGTCCATGATGAAAGTTTTCACGGCTGCCTTGCGCTTTCTTGACTGCCTAAACAAATAGTCGCCATCAAATTCCCCGGTCAGCGGCTCCGGCCCAAGACTGACAAGCAGTGGATGGTCCATTGGATCGCCCTCTATCCAGTGAATACTTCCGAATTTTCGTGGATCACGGTAGCGAAGTGCATTGCCATCCTGAAGTCTGAAATCAACGTGATCATGTTTTTCAGCCGGTGTTTTGCCCGGCACTATGCGCAGACTTCCGGACATACCGAGGTGAATCATGACTGTGCCATTGCCGGTATCAATCAGCAGGTATTTACCCCTTCGCCCAACTGATTGCACTTTTCTGTCGGACACTAAGTCGCCCAGGTTGGCTGGAACCGGCCAGCGTAATTGCCGCTCACGTAGTTCAACACTGCGGATTTTTTTCTCAAGCACATGCGGCTCTATGCCGCAGCGAGTGGTTTCAACTTCAGGAAGTTCAGGCATAAGAAAGGAAGAAGGCTGTCACAGATAGGTCGTATTGTTTCGTTATAATGCTGCTGCTTGAAATGGCGGCAGGTAAACCAAATGGCTGGAGCAGTACCATGATTCTGGGAGTTGATACAGGCGGCACATTCACCGACTTTGTCCTGCTGCGCTCTGTAAACAACGAAGAGGATGTCCAGCTCAGGGCCCATAAGGTGCTGTCTACTCCCCATGCTCCGGAGGAGGCAATTCTACAGGGCATTCGGGAAATGGGTCTAGAGGATGCCGTCGACAAAGGGGATCTCATCATTGTGCATGGCAGTACCGTCGCTACCAATGCCGCACTTGAGGGTAAGGGGGCAACAACGGCCTTTATTACCAATACCGGTTTTCGGGATTTACTGACAATTGGCAGGCAAACCCGACCTGAACTTTACCGGCTCGAAACACCGCCCATTCCACCGCCTGTACCAAGGGAGCTGTGTTTTGAAACAGCCGGGCGCCTGGACAGCCAGGGGCGGGAACTGGAAAAGGTGGATACGGAAATTCTGGACAGTGTCGTCAGGCTGGTTGCCGACCAAAAACCGCAGGCTATCGCCATAACACTACTGTTTTCATTCCTGGACAACACCCACGAAAAGGAGGTTGCGGCTTACCTGGAAGAGCACCTCGATTACTCGCCCTTCATCAGCAGCTCACATGAAGTGCTGCCGGAATACCGGGAATATGAGCGCGGCATCGCCACTTGGCTGAACGCATCGTTGGGCCCATTAGTAAGCAGTTACTTACTTAGCTTGAAACGCAGTGTTTCCAAGTGCCGGCTTTCCATCATGCAGTCAACTGGCGGCACAATAAGCGCAGACCAGGCCGCCATGAAGTCGGTTAATTTACTGCTTTCAGGCCCTGCCGGGGGACTGGCTGCAGCGGATTACCTGGCCAGGCTTACAGGCAATCAGAAACTGATGACCTTTGATATGGGGGGAACCTCTACGGATGTAGCCCTCATGGACGGCGCTATTACGCTCACCAGTGAAGGGTATATTGGCAATTACCCGGTGGCCGTTCCGATGGTGGATATGCACACCATCGGGGCTGGCGGCGGTTCGATCGCCAGCCTGGATGCCGGCGGCCTTCTCCAGGTGGGTCCAAAGTCCGCCGGGGCCAGCCCTGGACCTGCCTGCTACGGAAAAGGTGGCAATAAAGCCACGGTTACAGATGCCAACCTGGTGCTTGGCAGGCTAATTCAGTCAGAATTTCTGGGCGGCGGCATGATCCTGGACCTCGACGCCGCCAGCGCTGCCATCCAGCCGCTGGCGAAAACCCTCGGGTTGAGCATTGAAGAGGCCGCGACAGGCATTATCCAGGTAGCAAATGAGCATATGGCCAGGGCGCTCAGGGTCATCTCGGTAGCGCGGGGCCACGATCCCCAGGATTTCAGGTTGTGCTGTTTTGGAGGGGCCGGTGGGCTGCATATCTGCGCATTGGCCGATGCCATGGGCATGAAAAAGGCCATGGTGCCTGTGCATGGTGGCGTTCTCTCGGCCATGGGCATGTTCCTGGCGCCAGTACAACGCCAGCTGTCACTCACTCACCAGGCACCTTTAGTGGCCATTAAAGACGAGTCAATCGATGCCATGTTTATAAGGCTCGAACAGAAAGGCTTGCAAGCGATTGAAAAAGAGGGCTTTTCTGTAGCAGAGTGCCATACTGAAAGAAGCCTGGACCTGCGTTATACAGGACAGTCATCCTCGTTGAATGTCCCCTTCAACGCACGCCAGCAGGCCGTTGATGATTTCCATGCACTCCATGAACAGCGCTATGGACATCGCCTAGAGAGCCCGGTCGAGCTGGTCAATGTGCGTGTGGGAGTTAAAGAAAATAAAGCGCCGCCGACACTGGCCAGGCTTGACCAGGGAGCCGGCTCCTTGAGTCCCTCTAAAGAAAAGACAGTACATGGAATAAACGAAGCCGTAGCGTTAATTCACAGAAATGAACTGCTTGCAGGGGATTCATTTGATGGCCCCGCGCTGATTTTGGAAACCAATGCCACCACCTGGATAGAACCGGGCTGGACCGTTGACTGTGATGAGTTTGGCAACCTGATGCTCACCAAGGCAATGGAATAACACTGGATTTCCATCGATTACAGCCTCCTTTCCCTAGACAGTTTTCATGAGATTTACGCCTCAAAAGTGTTCAGGGCTGATTCAGCATGAAACATGCAGAATCACCAGCATGGTAGGTTGGGAATACCGTCTAATATTTTCTTCAAAACGGTTGACCTTCCCGGCCCATAGGCGGAGGATAGTCGGTCCCGGATCTTGCCCTGAACCGCCTGGACTGTACTGAATATGCGGACTTTAGGTATACAGAAAGAACTTGAGATGAAGAACAAAGTCAAACAAGCACTGAAACAAACTTTGCGACTTCTGATTGGCATCTCTGCCATTATCCTGGCCGGCTGTCAGAGCACGTCCAGTTCCTCTTCGTCATCCTCGGCGCCGAGCATGCCAAGCTCAAGCTCTCCAAGTTCACCCAGCTCCGCACCGAGCATTCCAAGCTCATCTTCAAGTTCTCCCAGCTCTCCCAGCATGCCGAGCACATCTTCAGGAATGCCGAGCTCTTCGCCCAGTATGCCCAGTCAAAGCTCAAGTTCCTCAAGCTCCAACTCATCAAGCTCGAGCAGCTCCCAGTCGCAGAGTCAGCAGGCTGGACAGCAACAAGGTAGGCAGCAGTCATCCCAGGGCGGTTTCGAGTCATCTCCGCAGGTAGCCGGACAAAATGGTGCCGATTCTTCCAGCGCTCAGGGCTCCGGGGGACAACAGGCAGGTCATCAACAGGACGGACAGCAGTCGGGTGACGGAAGTTCATCTCCCCAGGTGGCAGGCAACGGTGGCTTTGAATCAGGCACCCAGGGCGGCAGCAATGGCCAGAACAGCGGCGTATTTGAAAGTTCAGGTGGCCAGGGCGGTGGCGATGATCCCTTTGCGGAACTGGAAGCCGGACGCGGCCAGGTAATGACCGCCGCAGAACGCAGAGCAGCACTGGACGAGAGACTCAATGAAGGTTTTGCAGAATTCGATGGCATGATCCTGGGCGAACGTGAACGAGTCCAGGCCCAGGCAGACGAGGCTGGCAGTGACGTCATGGCTACCGGTGGCGGCGGCAGTGAAGGTGACGGTGAAAGCGGCAACTTTGAGCCACTGGTTATTGCCTCAGGCCCCGATGGTTCAACCGGCGGGGGTATCATGATTGGCGATGCCCGTCGGGAAGGCGAATTCAGCAATCAACAGGAAGAAACCTTCCCTGTTCCTGACGACATTCCGCCCGGTGCTAACGATGATGTCGTGGCAAGGCAGCTTCGCGAAGCTGCCATGAGTGAACCTGACCCCGAACTGCGAGAGGCGCTGTGGGATGAATACAGGGCTTACACGGGGCTCAGCACAGAGTAAATTTCACTTAATGACTACTTAATGGCAGCAATTTATTAGTAGTACAAAGAGCAATTAAATCCGTAAATACTGGCCGGCCAGAGCAGACAAGCAAAAACAAGGTACAAGGCATGAACAAACTGATTCAATATGCACTCATCCTGATGTTAATGATGGGTGTCAGTGCTTGTGCTACACAAAACGTGAAAAGCACCACCTTCACTCCTATTGTCAGTGACAACGCCAGCACTCCCGAAGATGAACTGCTTGATATCGGGATAGCGATTTTCCAACCTGGGCTGGATGATATGCCGCGCAACCGGGAGGAACTGACCTTTTCCGATGTGCGCATGGCAGAAACCTACTTTACCTCCTATGAACTGGCCAATGCTCTACAAAACAGCGGCAACTGGGGTGTTGTCAGGGTGGTCCCAGGCGATCTCTCTAGCTCAGATCTCGCGATAACCGGCACAATTTTGCAATCGGACGGCGAGACCATGCGCCTGCATATCAATATCAAGGACTCCACCGGGGTAACTTGGATAGATAAGGAGTACGAGGAAGTGGTCAGCAAGTTCAGCTACGACCCTCGCATGCGGCGCAGCGAAGATGCCTTCCAGGGATTGTTCAACAAGATCGCCAACGACCTGTACACCTTCAAGGAAAGCAATATTGAGCGGGAAGACACCCAGAGAATCAGGACCGTGTCTCAAATCCAGTTTGCCCGCAGCTTTGCCCCGCAGGTTTTTGACAGTTACCTCGAGGAAGGCCGCAATGGCATATTACAGCTGGCTCGCCTTCCCGCCGAGAATGATCCTATTCTGAACCGCATAGAAGATATTCGTGAACGCGACTTCCTGTACGTGGATGCCCTGCAGGATTACTACTCCAATTTCGTCCGCCAGATGCAGGTGCCCTACACCGAGTTCAGGCGCATGAGTTATGACGAGGTGATGAAAATGGACCGCCTTGCGGCAGATGCACGCCGCAACATGATCATGGGTGTGGCAGCAATCATTGGCGGCCTGGCAGCGACCCAGAGCAACAACGCCACTGCCTACTGGTCGTCTCCGGTGATTCTTGCCAGCGGCGGGTGGCTGATCAAGGATGCTTTTGCCAAGGGAGATGAGAGGCAGATGCACGTCGAAGCCCTTGCCGAGCTTGGCAACTCCCTGGAAATGGAAATTGCTCCCCAAACTATCGAGCTGGAAGAAAGAACCATCACGCTTTCGGGCTCTGTTGAAGCCCAGTATGAGCAGTGGCGGGAACTGCTGGCTGACATTTATGCCAATGAAGTCGGGGAGGCAGAAAGCTCTGACCTCTAGTGCCGGCCGTATCACTGTAACTTAAGTGATGCCAGCAACTACCTGTTCCGGAGCAGCAGTTCACCATGTCAGACTCAGAAAAAATCACTCCAGCGGACATCAATCTCTCCGCTGCGAAACCAGCTTCTGAACAATCCACAGAATCAGATGCGCCTGCACTTGGTGTCGAAGAGATCAGGCGCTCTGACCTAGAGAAAAAGAAGCAGTCGCGGATCCTGGCCGGCATCTTTTTTCTTTTACTCGTGCTTGTTGGCGGCGTAATTTTCATCCTGCCGAAATTTATCTCACCGCCCGATCCTGCTGCCAGCAGGGTGGTTGTCGTCAACCAGCCGGTTGGTGCAGCCGCCCCTGCAAACCAGGTCTCACCTTTTGATGAAGCCCAGAAACTCCGGCAGAGGGAATCCGCGCAAAACGTTCTCGCCGAACTGCTTGATGTCCAGGAAACTCTCGAGGACAAGGAAGTAGAGGCGTGGGCATCACTTGAATTCAACCGTGTATTTGAATTGGCCGAAATTGGTGATGAAGCTTACCGCGGACAGGAGTTCGTGACGGCCGAAGAATACTACCAGCAGGGTCTCGACATTTTGCTGTCGTTAGAGGCAAGCCTGCCCGATTTTTTTGCCGAATACATGGCCCAGGGAGACCAGGCCATCCTTGATGGCGACCCCGAGCTGGCTGAAGATTCTTTTAATATCGCCGTGCTGATAATGCCTGGCAACGACGAAGCCATTACCGGTTATGACCGGTCGCAGCAACTGGCCAAAGTTCTGGCCATCATTGCCGAGGGCGAGGGGCTCCACGAAGCCGATGCCTTCGAGGAAGCCGCTGAAAAGTATCGTGAAGCGCTGGTTATAGATCCGGTTCATGTGGGCGCTAACGCCCTGCTGGAGCAGGCAAATACTGACATACTGGACCGCGACTTCTCTGCTGCAATGTCCCGTGGATTCGCCTCCCTGGGCGGCAACAATCCTGAACAGGCGGAAAACGATTTTCGTGCGGCTCTGGCACTGAAACCCGAATCCCCTGAGGCCAATGCCGCACTTGAACAGACTATAAGCCAGATGACGCTGTCTGCCATCAACATACACCTTGATGCCGCGACCGGGTTCGAAAGTAATGAGCAGTGGCAGCAGGCGCTCAATGAGTATGATGCTGTACTGGTGATTGACCAGAATCTGGTCACCGTTCGTGAAAAACGCAGAGGCGCAAACAGCCGTAACAACCTGGACAATTACCTGGAAACCATTAACAACGAACCTCTGAGACTGGCTGAAAGCAGCGTGTATCAGCAGGCCGTCGGCATCTACAACGAAGCCGTCAAAATTACTGGCAACTGGCCGCGATTGGACGGGCAGCTTGTCACGCTGAGAAGTTTCCTGGAGCGAGCCACTGAGCCGGTTGCCGTACGCCTGCAGTCTGACGGGCTGACCAGCGTCACTGTTTACCAGGTCGCCGAACTGGGCCAGTTCACCATCGAAACGCTGAACCTGACACCCGGCAGCTATGTTGCCGTCGGTGTGCGTGAGGGATACAGGGATGTCCGGGAAGAATTTATTGTCGGCTTTGATGGCCAGGCCCCAGTGATCACTGTTAAGTGCATGGAAGAGGTCCTTTAGGGCTCGGCGGTACTTCCTATGTCAGACGGAAAACTAAATACACCTGACAATGGCAACCGGGGTTTTGACGACCCCATAACACCAATCGATTTTACGCCGGTTGATGGTACCGAAAAAAAATTCAGCATTACCCTCAGCCCGGTCAAAATTGTCCTCTCTTTAATACTCCTGGTATTTGCTGGCGCGGCATGGTTTGTTCTGTCTGCACGCTCCGTATATCTGGATGTGAGACCTGGAACCAGTCTGGTCAGCGTCAATCATCCAGTCACTGTGAAAATTGGAACGCGCTACCTTGTACTTGAAGGCGACCTGCCTATCACCGTCACATCTGAAGGTTATTACGATCTTGACACCACCCTGACCGTGACGGAGGAAGCGGCTCAGACTTTTCTCATCGAGATGCTGCCCCTACCTGGCATTTTTACCGTCAATACAGAGGGCTTAGAAGGCGCTTCTGTGGCAATCGATGGTGAGGTTGTCGGCACCACCCCTCTTGTAGATGTGGAAGTGGCTGCCGGCGAACATCTTGTTGAAATCTCGCTTGATCGCTACGAATCCTATATCGATAACATTGTCATTGAAGGCCGCCAGACCCGTCAGGGCCTGGACGTTGAACTGCTGCCAGCCTGGGCCAACGTGGGATTTGCCACAACACCTGCCGGCGCCACTGTTACGGTCGACGGTTTTGATGTGGGACAGACACCACTGTTGACGGAAATTCTGGAAGGATCCCACGAAGTGCTGATCAAGTTGACCGCCCACAAAATCTGGACCGAAACCATCGACGTGCTGGCACGTGTGGACATGGTGGTTCCGACCATAACGCTGGAACAGGCCGATGGGCTGGTGCTGCTGCAGTCCACGCCATCGAACGCAAACGTTACTCTCGATGGCACCTTTGCCGGGCAGACACCTCTGGAATTTAGCGTGACGCCTAGCACAACCCATGAACTCACCTTTTTCCTGAACGGTTACGAGGAAACGCGCCGCACAATCACCACGCAGCCGGAGGAAGAAACTTCCCTTAATGTTACTCTTCAGCCGATCACGAGTTCCGTGGAAATCAGCGTTATACCAGCCGACGCCGAGCTGTTCGTGAATGGCGAGTTAATGGGCAATGCCAACCAGACTATCGATCTTATAGCGGCATCACAGATGCTGGAGATCAGGCGCGAGGGTTATGTCACCTACGAGACTGAATTTGTATCCAGGCCCGGGCTTGATCAGAAACTCGAAGTCACCCTGAAAACGCTTGAGCAGCAGCGCCTGGAAAATATCAAGCCTTTCATTACCAACGCCGCCGGCCAGACAATGAAACTGATTTACCCGTCCAGCTTTCAAATGGGGGCCTCCCGCCGCGAACCCGGGAGGCAGGCCAATGAGGCCATCAGGAATATCAGTCTGACCCGGCCTTTCTACATGTCCCTAATGGAAGTCAGTAATGCCCAGTTTGCCATGTTTGATGGCGAGCATTCCTCGGGGGTCGTTGAAGGCAGAACTCTCAGCAACAACAACCAGCCCGTTGTAAGGATTACGTGGGATCAGGCGGCACGTTTCTGCAACTGGCTCAGCGAACAGGAAGGGCTTCCAGCTTTTTATACCATCGAGGGTGATACCGTTACCGACTTTAACCCTGATAGCACTGGCTACCGTCTGCCTACTGAGGCCGAATGGGCCTGGTCAGCGCGCGTTGAGGAAGACCCCAGCAGCCTGCTGAAATTTCCCTGGGGCGCGCAAATGCCGCCGCCTGCCAATCACGGCAACTACGCCGACATATCAGCAGGTGTATTCCTGGGCAGGATCATTGCCAACTATAACGACAGTTATCTCGGTACTGCCCCGATAGGCAGTTTCCCGCCGAACAGCAACGGATTTTTTGACATGGGCGGCAACGTGGCAGAGTGGGTGCATGATTACTATGGTGCCACTGGACAGATCGGCGGCCGTGAAGAGCTTGACCCGCTCGGCCCAACCAATGGCACATACCATGTCATACGCGGTTCCAGCTGGGCGCATGGCACCCTGACGGAGCTGCGCCTCTCCTTCCGCGACTACAACAATGAACCGCGCGATGACGTTGGCTTTCGTGTAGCGCGGTACCTTGAATAAGGGTGAAGTCATGACAGATCGACTGCTCATACTGGTTGCGCTTTTTCTTCCACTGCTGATTTCAGCGGCCGAAAAGGAATCCGCGCCCATAGAAACAGATGAAAGCACTGAAAATGAATTTCTGACTGAGCCCCTCGATGATGAAAGCCAGGAGCCGGTAGATGAAACCAGCGAAGTAGCGCGGGATGAAAATTTTGTTCCCACAATTCGCATTACCGAGGATCTGCCCGTGGCATTTCCCGTAGACATATAAAGGATAAGCAGACAAGGCATTCCCTATGAAACATCAAGGTATCGTTTCCGACCTCATATACCAGGTTTTTGCCCTGATCATCTCGGTGATCGTGGTGCACGCTGTCTACGTGGCGGTAATTCGTCCGGAGGCTGAGTCCTTCATCGAGCAGCAGGCAATACTGCAGGAAGCAGATCCCGAATATGTCGGTGAACGCTCGATCTATGTTGTCATGCGGGATTTCGAGCAGGAGACCTGTATCATCCTGATGCTCTGGGCGATGTCCATCATTGGTCTGAAGGTTTACCGCAACCGCAATGAAAACCGGTTGCTGCAGCGCTCTCTGCTCAATCTTTCGGAGGGTATGAGCATTCTCCCAGAAGATGCGCGCGACTATGCGCGACCCGTGCAGGCACTTCCCACCGAGGAGCGCGAATTTTTATTGCCCAGAGCCCTGCTTGCCGCACTTCAGCGTTTCGGCTCGACACGTAACATTCCGGACGCTGCCAGCGTAATCAAGGATATCTGCAGTACCGAAGCTGAACGGTTAGAGAGCGAGTTGACCATCGTGCGCTACATTGCCTGGGCCATACCGTCCATCGGCTTCCTCGGCACAGTGCGTGGTATCGGTGAAGCACTTGGGCAGGCTCACCGTGCTGTCAGCGGCGATATTGTCGGCGTCACCATGAGTCTCGGGGTAGCCTTTAACTCTACTTTCATTGCACTAGTGGTCAGCATCCTGATCATGTTCATGCTCTACCAACTTCAGCTTATGCAGGACCGGCTCGTGCTGGATACGCAGAACTACTGCGACAACTACCTGATCAGACATCTGCAGGTTCCTGAGAAGGGTGACCTGGAATGAGCCTGCATATTATTGAGCTAAACGACCGCAATATAAGCCTGCGCAACCTGGAAAATGTTCTTGTGCAAAGTCCTGGCTTTGCCAACATTATCGACAAGGAGCCCGTATTCGGTGAAGAAGCCAGGAAAGTGGCAAGGCTACACCCCCGCCAGACCTTTACCCAGTTCTGGTCACAGCTAAGCCTGGACCCACTGGTGAACAGCAACAACCATTTCCGCCACCAGGCTGACCTTGCCTTTGCCCATCTCAATGCCATTTCGAATGAGCACGCTTTAAAAGATGAAGTCATTTTTGCCGTCCCCAGCAATTACAACCGTAACCAGCTTTCCATTCTTTTGGGCCTGGTACAGTCCTGTGACTTTGATGCGGTAGGCTTGGTGGACATACCGCTGCTGGTTGTGGGATCAGCTGACGGCTCAGGTCAGGCCATTTATCTTGATATACAGCTGCACCAGACAGTACTGACGACATTTTCTCCCCAGGAAGGCAACACTGCGCGCGACAAGGTTATACAGATTCCCGGAACCGGGCTGATGGCACTGCATGATGCCTGGGCCAATATGGTGACGGATGAATTCATCAAGCAAAGCCGTTTTGATCCGCAGCATAATGCCGAGACAGAGCAGTATGTTTACAACCAGTTAGGCAACTGGATAAACCAGTCGCTGCAAGACAACGAAATCCTCATGGAGATCAACAACAAGGGCTCCGTTTACCAGGCAAGGGTGAACAGAGGGCATTTTGAACAAAGGGTCAGGAGTATTTTTGGCCGGGTCAAAGAAGAACTGCAGACCCTGGCTGGCAGCAACTATACGCTGTTTCTGCCCGATGACCACGCCTCGCTTCCTGGCGTATCCCTGTATCTCGACAATGTAAGCAAAGTGCAGGAAGGGCAGCTGCTGGAGAACTGCCAGAGGCATATGGACCAGATTCGCGGCGAGCCCGGCTCGCTGAGTTTTGTCACCAGCCTGCAGCTGGCAGGTTCGCCGGTTGCCAGCAGCGCACACAGGCCTGATTCAAAATCACCTTCTCATGTGCTGGTGAACAACCGCGCCTATGCCCTACCTGCCCACTTTCAGTATGGTCCCGTCAATGGCAGCGATTCAGCGGGCAAGGGCACCATCCAGGTAGAAGCCACCGGTAGCTCCGGCGATCTGAAAATTTCGCAGGCTGAGGAAGGCGTGGTGCTTGTTGTCCAGGGCATTGGCCAGGTTCAGTTAAATGGTAGCAAAGCCGCCGCAAGGGAAAACCTCAAACTGGGTGACGTTATTCGTCTTCCCGGATCAGACACTGCACTTCAGTTAATCCAGGTCGAATAAAGCATGTCTGAGAGCAGGGCCGCCAAACGCGAGTTCAATCCAATCAGCCTGGCATTCCTGGATGTCATGTCTTGCGGGTTTGGTGCGGTTGTCCTGATCTTTCTAATTCTTGACCACTCAACCAGTATTCAAAACAATGTCGCCAATCCCGAACTCGTTGCCGAGATCAGCCTGCTAAACGAGGAAATCAATGAAGGAGAAGCCAACCTGGTCCGCATCAGGAATACAATTTCCGATGTGGACTACCAGATGGTGGAAGCGCAGGGACTGGCCCGCTCCATTCAGCAGGAAATAGAGGACTTCCTGGAAGAGCTGGCGCAGCTGGAAAATACGACATTGGCCAGAGAAGAAAGCGTTGAAAAACTTAAGGCGGACATAGAAAACCTTGAGGAGGAACTTGAGCGCCTCCGGGCCGCGCAGGACTCCTTCAGCGGCAATTTTGTTCGCCCCTTTGTCGGTGACGGCAACCGCCAGTACCTGACCGGGCTTATCCTGGGTGGCAGCCGCATACTGGTGCTGGTTGATACATCGGCCAGCATGCTTGATAACACCATCGTCAATATCATACGTCGCCGCAACATGTCCGACGACAGGAAGATCAGTTCGGATAAATGGGTGGGCGTCCGCAATATCGTGGACTGGCTGACAACACAGCTGCCCCCGCCCAGCCAGTACCAGCTTTACACATTTAACGAAGAAGTGGAGGCGCTGATCCCCGGGACAGAGGGCAGCTGGCTGGAAGTAGCCGATGACGTACAGCTCAATGATGCGGTGGATCGACTAGATAAACTGATTCCGGAAAATGGCACCAACCTCGAAAACGTTTTTCAGAGTGTTGCGGCCATGAACCCGCTTCCCGACAATATCTACCTGATTACTGACGGACTGCCAACACTTGGCAGCCGCCAGGGCAGTTTCTTAAACAGGAATAATAACAGTAATGCCAACACGGTAACCGGACGAGAGCGCGAAGAGCTTTTCAAGAATGCGCTCACACAATTACCCTCGGGAATTCCGGTCAATGTCATCTTGGCTCCTCTCGAAGGGGATCCTATGGCGGCCTCTTTATACTGGAAACTTGCTGTCTCGACGGGCGGCTCCTACCTCAGTCCTTCAAGGGACTGGCCGTAAGGAAGCGAATCTAAACTCATGTCCAGGCGCACAACAGAAACTTTCAATATCTCGTTCCTTGATGTCATGTCCTGTGGTTTTGGGGCAATCATCCTGCTGCTCATGATTACCAAGTCCTCTGCTCCGATACCGCTGGAAATTTCAGAAACGCCTGTTGAAGGCAGCGTCTTGGAGTTACAGCGTCAGCTTTTCGAAATTCGCGGAGAAACCAATATTCTAAACCGCGACCTGAATGCGAAGCATGAACAGCTGTCGCAGTATGAAGAGCGAATCGCACGTTTACGCCGAGAGCTGTCCACGCTGAACGGCCAGTTTAATTCCACCAACCAGCAGTCCACCGTCAACGACATCCTGGAAGGGCAGCTCGCTATCGCTAGGCAGCAGCTCACCGATGAAATGCGCCGCCTGCAGGCGAACATGGCAGAGCAGCAGCTGAATGACTCCGTGGGAGGCGTGCCAGTGGACAGCGAATACATCATCTTCATCATTGATACCTCGGGGAGTATGTTCAATTACTCATGGAACCGGATGCTCGAGGTAATGGTGGACACCCTGGATATCTATCCCGAGGTTAGAGGAATCCAGGTACTCAACGATATGGGCGAATACCTGTTTTCCAGTTTTCGAGGAGACTGGATTCCTGATACACCGGCTCGCCGGCAGGCAATCCTGCAGAGGCTGCGGACATGGAACCCCTTTAGTAACTCCAGCCCCGTAGAGGGTATTACCAATGCCATTCGCACCTTTTATGACCCGGGCAAGAAAATCAGTATTTACGTGCTGGGCGACGAATTCCCACCTGCCAGCGGATCCATTCGTAATGTCATTGAGACCGT
The DNA here is from genome assembly GCA_009922595.1 of Gammaproteobacteria bacterium. Taxonomy (GTDB): domain Bacteria; phylum Pseudomonadota; class Gammaproteobacteria; order Pseudomonadales; family Pseudohongiellaceae; genus Eutrophocola. The sequence goes on from RFVC01000002.1 coordinate 26,434, forward strand.
GGACCGCATTAATGTTGAGGATCAGGACGGCAATCGCCTCGTGAGAATCCACGGAATCGGTTTTCCCGTATATTTTTCACAGCCTGACCGATACCAGAGTACCGGCGAGCGTTTCGCCACCCTGATGCGCGAACTGGCCCGAAAAAACGGCGGTACTTTTGTAGGTTTGAATGATTTTTATTAGCATTTATGCGCCATTCAGCGTATTTATGTAAGCAGAAACTGGAGTAAACTATGTAGACGCTCTAGGGAAATCCCTGTTATTTTCAGGTCTTTTATCCCGCGGGAAGCCTACAAAACGCAGTGAGTTATTATGAGCAGTACAATTTTTCACAAAACTGCAAATACCGCAGCTGAGCTGATCGGGTCATATTTCAGTCGTGCCGGCCTTGTCGTACTTGTAGCTCTGCTTACCGCCTGTTCAGCCACGGTGATTAATATTGAGGGATCTTTCCCTGCCCCCCTTGTTCAAAAAATACCGCTAACCATTGGCGTGATCTACGACGACGCTTTTTCCAACCATAGTTTTATCGAGATCAATGACACCACTGGCGATGACCAGTACATTATAAATTCGGGGGCATCGCAGATTGCCCTTTTTAATACCATGCTGCCTGCAGTGTTCGAACAGGTTGTCCAGCTGGACAACATGGAAAGCGCTAGTAACTATGGCGAGCTTGATGCTGTTTTTTTGCCGGCCATTGAGGAGTTTCAGGTTGGCCTGCCCCAGAAAACTCGATTGAACGTCTACGAAATCTGGGTCAAGTACAACATGCGTCTTGCCAGGGCCAATGGCGATTATATCGCTGACTGGGTTATGACCGCCTACGGGAAGTCACCCGAGGAAACATTCCAGTCTGTAGATGCCGGCGTAAATGATGCCGCCAATGTCGCCCTGCGCGATCTTGCAGCAAGTTTTACGCTGGGGTTAAGTAACATTCCTGAAGTTAATGAGTGGCTGAGATCTGAAAACGTGCTGGGAGAATAAGTCTTTTTCCCCCCGACGATTTGTTAACAGAACAAACACTATGAACACAAAAGAATTTCTGAGACGATCTTTGCACATGCTGCTCGCTGTTTCGGCCGCCATCATTCTCAGCAGCTGCACCACGACCGAAATTGATGAGTTCAGACAAAGCGCCACTACCATCAACCAGGATGAAAGCATCGTTATTCTTGGCAGGCGTCAGAACAACAATTACGAAACCGAGGAAAGCTTTGTCGGATGTGTGGCAGATGTTGTTTCAAGCGGCCAGAATTCGATTTCAGTAATCGATGAACGCGAATTTCTAGATGCCATGTTTCCCTTCTTTGAGCCTCGCACAGCACCTATGCGAACAGGCCACCTAGAACAGCTAATGGCTGTCGATGTCGCGGCTGAAAAAATGGAGGAGTTTGGTATCGAGTACATCGTGTGGCTTGACGGCATTACTGAGCGCTCTGATCAGTCCGGATCGATTTCATGCACAATTGGGCCCGGCGGCGGGGGTTGCTTTGGCTTTGGTACCTGGACCGATGACTCTATCTACGAAGCTGAAATATGGGACATGGACACCCTGAGCTCTGTTGGCTCTATCAGTACTGAAGCTAACGGCCAGTCTTACATGCCTGCTGTGGTTGTGCCTATTCCGCTGATTGCCCGCGTTGAGGCTAATGCTTGTAGTGGGCTGGGAAACCAGCTAAAACAATTTATCAACGGCTCCTGAGCCAAATAGTTCATGCTTAATTAAGCTTTTTCCCATTAGGATGGCCCTATGAAAAGCTTGTCTTTCCCGCTGACAATTCCCACAGTACTTAAACCGGCAGTGACACTATTCCTAGTCACTACTTTTCTTGTTGCCTGCGCGAGCAATCCAACCGGCGGGGCCAACTTTGTACTCATGTCCGAAAATGCCGAGATTGAAAAAGGCAGGGAGCTGCATGAGGAAATGCTTCAGCAGAACCCAATCTACCAAGATGGTGAATTACAGGCCTATGTCGACCGGATTGGCAAAAAAATGGCTGCCGTCTCTCATAGGCCTGAACTGGATTATGTTTTTACAATAATAGACAGCCCGGACATTAATGCATTCGCGCTCCCGGGCGGGTACGTCTATATCAATCGCGGACTGATGACATACCTGAATTCCGAGGCACAGCTAGCCGCCGTGCTGGGTCATGAAATTGGTCACATCACGGCACGGCATGCCGTCAGACAGCAGACTGCATCAAGAACCGCTAACGCGGCTTCCATTGCCCTTATCTTTGCAACCGGTGTGGACATGCGTGAAACAACCAGCCTCATCAGCGGCGCCCTGATCAGCGGCTACGGCCGTGAAATGGAACTGGAAGCTGACAGTCTGGGCGCCGAGTACCTGTTCAATGCAGGTTATGACCCGAATGCCATGGTAGAGGTAATCGAGGTTCTGAAAAACCACGAAGACTTTACCAAGAGAACATCAAACAGGACGGCAGTCGCCTACCACGGGCTCTTTGCCTCTCACCCCAGGAACGATACCAGACTGAAAGAAGTAGTTGGCAAGGCCGGCACTTTATCGGAACAGCAGTCAGGCTCTGAAGACCCCTCCCTATTCCGTGATCAGATGACAGGCCTTATTATTGGTCCGAGCCCTCAAAATGCTGCAGGGGGTGACCAGCGCAACCGTTATTACCAGAACCTTTTCAACTACACCCTGATTTTCCCGGAGGGCTGGGCTAGGCAGGAAACAACAACGACTGTCACTGGTACCAGCATGGACCAGGCAAGTCATATCAGGGTCGAGGGTCGGCGTCTGCAGCAAGCCAAAGAAGCGCGTCTGTATATACGTGAGGACCTGGGTATACCCGACCTGCGGCAATCAGAGCCACTATCCCAGTTTGGCTTGGCAGGCTTCACTGGTATTAATCCCGCCAACAATGAACGTATCGCCGTACTCTATTATGGCCCTCGTGCTTTCGTGATCTCGGGAAAGGCCAGTGAGGAATTTCCTGACGACACTCTGATGGAGTCAATTCGCAGCTTCAGGCCTATTGCTCGAAATGAAACGCTCTTTGCAAACCCTGTGCAGATTACCTACATCCAGGCAGACGGCAGAGTGACCTATGCGGATCTTGCAAGACAGTCACGCCTTCCTGAACACCAGGAAGACATGCTTCGACTGCTCAATGGCGACTATCCTTTTGGCGAACCCGATGAGGGTGAGTGGATAAAAATAGCAAACTAACCTGCAGCTATTCAGACAGCCAACTGAGAAATTAAGTTTGCCTCCATTTACCGAACCCCTATTCCTATTGGGTCCTTATTTGACCGCTCCTCAGTGCTAAGACTCAATAAGTATTGCACCTGCGATAGGGCTGATATTAACCTGAGCCAAAAGCGGCCATGATTCAAAAGTGCAGGGAGCCATGCTACCTTTGTTGATGAACAGGAACTGAGTTTCTATGCCAAAACGACTGCACGAGTGCCCTCATTGTCATGAAAAACAAATTTCCACTTGCCAGAAACTGTTTTCCGTATCTTTCTCTCCTGCTATTTGCCCCGCGTGCAAGCAGGAAAGCAATATGCCTATCATCCAGGGGCTCATGTCTTTGACAGCCTGGATAACACTGACATGGGTCTTCATTGGCCTGTCGATCATGGCAGGAATGTCTTTTTTCCTGCTGGGCACCATTCCTGCCTTCATTGTGTGCATTGACAAGTTCATCCTGCAGTCTCCTCTCGTAATCAAGGAAGTTCAGCAGTAGACCATCAAGGATTTAACGAATGAGTAAAGAAGCGCGACCAAGAATTATCGTCGGCATTAGTGGTGCTTCCGGTATTGTTTACGGCATAGAAACACTGAAGGCACTGCGTGAGCTGGATATAGAAACCCATCTCGTGGTGAGCAAGTCTGCACTGGTCACACTGAGCCAGGAAACTGACATGAAACCTAGTGAGTTAATATCCCTGGCCGATCACCATTACACCAACGCGGATATCGGGGCCGCCATCTCCAGCGGCAGTTTTCAGACTATGGGAATGCTGGTCGCTCCCTGCTCTATCAAGACCATGTCGGAGATAACCACGGGCGTGACATCCTCACTGCTCAGCCGCGCCGCCGATGTCGTGTTGAAGGAACGCCGGCGACTTGTCCTCATGGTAAGAGAAACACCATTGCATGCCGGCCATCTTGAAAGCATGCTGAGGGTCACCAATATGGGGGCAATAGTTAATCCGCCGGTACCGGCGTTTTACACGCACCCGAAAAGCATAGAAGACATGGTGAGTCAGACAGTAGGGAGGGTTCTTGATTTGTTTGACCTGGCAACAGGTCGGGTAAAGCGATGGGCTGGCAACCAGCCCAGGCAGCAGGACAGGAAACTTGTTAAATAGATTCCCTTGCCTTGAGAGAAAGCCTCTTACTTGATCTTGGCTTCCGTATAGATGACGTGCTTGCGGACAACTGGATCAAATTTCTTGATCTCCATCTTGTCCGGCATATTGCGCTTGTTCTTTTCTGTGGTATAGAAGTGCCCAGTACCTGCACTTGAAACCAACCTGATTTTTTCTCTCATGATTCTTGTCTCTTTAAATTAAGTGAGCTGCGAAGCTTAAACCTTCACACCGCGGGCACGCATATCGCTCAGCACCTGGTCGATGCCCAGCTTGTCGATAATGCGCATGCCTTTGCTAGAAAGACGCAGCTTGACGAAGCGATTTTCTGATTCAACCCAGAAACGGTGTGTGTGCAGGTTTGGACAGAAACGGCGCTTGGTTTTATTATTGGCGTGAGAAACATTATTGCCAGTAACAGGTTTTTTGCCGGTAACCATGCATTCTCTGGACATTGTAAAGCCTCGTAATATCTATTGTCTGGGCATAAAATCGACCGATTTAGCACCCTGATCAAAATTCGGTCAAAAAAGAGCGCGTAATATATCGAAACTGCTGATCGAGTTCAAGGAAATATCGGTATCCGAGGCCATTCAAATACCAGGAAATTCTGCTGGAAGTTCAAGCATTTACTGCCCGATCAGGCCATGCTTTCAGACTCCCTATATATAAGCCCTCTCTCAGACAGCGAAGTAACGATGCCCTCTCTCGTGATGAGATAGTCCAAAGTACAAATATCTATGCTCTCAAGAGGCTGTTTTAGCCTGCCCGTGATTCCAAAATCAGCCAGTCTGAAACTATCATCATTACTGCTCCTAAACCGGCCTAAGTCATTGACATATAATTGAATTTAGACCGTCTTGCTGATAGGCTTTGCCGTCCCTTAAACAGGCCGCAGCCTCTTTTTCTGGTCATCTTAACTATAGACCAGGCTTTAAAAATTACCCGGATTATTCCTTCATGCTTAGTCTTTCTAACAAACAGGTCATTCTCGGAGTAACCGGCGGTATTGCAGCTTACAAATCCGCCGAATTATGCCGCCAGTTGATCAAGGCCAACGTAGAAGTCAGAGTGGTAATGACTCCTTCTGCGACAGAGTTTGTCACCCCCCTAACCTTTCAGGCCCTCTCCGGAAATCGCGTGCATACAGAGCTGCTGGATGAGGAGGTCGAGGCCGCAATGGGGCATATCGAACTGGCCCGGTGGGCTGACCTGATCCTGGTGGCGCCCGCCAGTGCCAATTTCATAGCAAGGCTGGCCCAGGGCAGAGCGGAGGATTTGCTCTCAACACTTTGCTTGGCCACCGATGCACTCATCGCTGTAGCGCCCGCTATGAACCAGGGTATGTGGCACAATGAGGGCACACAAAAAAACCTGAAGCTGGTTGAAGAAAAAGGGATTACCGTGCTTGGACCAGCATTAGGTGAGCAAGCATGTGGTGATGTGGGACTGGGCAGAATGCTTGAGCCTCATGAGATAGTGTCACAAGCCGCTGATCTATTTGAAACCGGTGAGCTCTCAGGGGTGAATGTCACCATCACGGCTGGCCCCACACGCGAAGCTATAGATCCGGTTCGTTACATAAGCAACCGCAGCTCAGGAAAAATGGGGTATGCGCTTGCTAGGGCAGCCATGGAAGCAGGCGCCAATGTAGTGCTGATCAGCGGCCCGGTTGCGCTAGAGCCGCCGCCCCGGGTAAAAGTGGTGAGCGTTGAAAACGCCCGGCAGATGCTGGATGCCAGCCAGGAGTCACAGGGGGATATTTTTATTAGTGTAGCCGCCGTGGCGGATTACCGTCCTGAAAAACCCGAGGATAACAAGATCAAGAAAAACCACGACAGCATGGATCTGAGGCTGGTCAAGAATCCAGACATACTCGCCACGCTTTCCCTTTCAAATAACAGGCCATTCTGCGTTGGCTTCGCAGCAGAAACTGAAAACATAGAGGAATATGCTTGCAAGAAACTCAAGGAAAAGAATCTTGACCTGATTTTTGCCAATAACGCCACGGCAACCATCAATAGTGAATCCGCCCAGTTGACAGCGTACTGGGATGGGGGGCAAGGAACCTTTGCCGAGAACACCAAAGGCGCTCTGGCCAGGGACATGATCAGCCTGATTGCCAACCACTACAGGCAAAACGCCGGTCACTGAGTACCCACACAAATCTTTCGCGCCTATGGCATCAGAGGAATTGTCGGAGAAGGCCTTTACGCCTATATCGTCCAGCTGATAGGCAAATCTGTCGCCAGCCAATCGATTGTTTTAGGGGGGTCTATTCTCGTGGTCGAAGATGCTTATTAACCGGGCCCTCCAAAATTTCTCTTGGGCTTGGGCTACAGGTGCCCTATAATTCCGGTTCCATTTTGTTAGTAAGTATTTGCTATAAAAGAAACGCCAGAAATCATGACACTGGACATTAATTCAGCCAAGAACATTGCCAGCGTACTCACCGAAGCCTTGCCCTATATCCAGCGCTTTACGGGCAAGACCATCGTGGTGAAATACGGCGGCAATGCCATGATCGATGAAGAGCTCAAGAACAGCTTCGCGCGCGACATCGTCCTGATGAAACTCGTTGGTATGCACCCCATTGTTGTTCATGGCGGTGGCCCCCAGATAGGCTCGCTTCTGGAGAAGCTTGATATCAAGTCAGACTTTGTAGACGGTATGCGTGTCACAGACTCTGCCACGATGGATGTTGTGGAGATGGTACTTGGCGGCCTCGTTAATAAGGAAATTGTCAGCCTGTTGAACAAGAATGGAGGAAAGGCTGTCGGCATTACGGGCAAGGATGGTGACTTCATCCGCGCCACCAAACTCAAGGTCACGCGGAAAACGCCGGAAATGGAGGCGCCTGAAATTATCGATATCGGCCATGTCGGGGAAGTCGAAAGCATGAACCCAGACATTATCCAAATGATGGCAGGCAGCGATTTTATCCCGGTCATCGCTCCGATTGGAGCTGATGATACGGGTCAATCCTACAATATCAACGCCGATATTGTTGCGGGCAAGGTGGCCGAACTTGTGATGGCAGAAAAACTGATCCTGCTAACCAATATCGCCGGGGTTCAGGACAAGGACGGCAACGTGCTTACCGGCCTGACGACAGAACAGGTCAACAGCCTTATTGAGGACGGCACGATTCACGGCGGCATGCTGCCAAAAATTAATTGTGCACTTAATGCCGTGAATTCCGGCGTTATCAGCGCCCAGATTATTGACGGGCGTGTACCCCATGCTGTATTGCTCGAAGTGTTCACCGATGAAGGTATCGGCACTCTCATTTCTAATAAACGGTAATAGCCATGGCTCGAGAAAAAGGCGCAAAAAAAGAAGCAATCCTCAGGGCGCTCGCCCAGATGTTGGAAAATAATCCTGGCGGCAGGATTACAACGGCGACACTGGCTTCAGAGGTGGGCGTATCCGAAGCCGCACTCTACCGCCACTTTCCTAGTAAAGCTCGGATGTTTGAAGGGCTGATTGAATTCATGGAAGAAACCCTTTTTTCCAGAATTACCCGAATTCTTGCGGAGGGATCCACGGCGCTTGTGCAGTGTGAAAAAATTCTCTTCCTAGTTCTGACATTTGCCGAACGCAACCCGGGCATAAGCCGCGTATTGAACGGTGACGCTCTTGTTGGTGAAACAGAACGGCTGCGTGACCGTGCCAGCCAGATTTACAACAGGCTGGATACCCAGTTAAAACAGGTATTCCGGGAAGCCGAGGCAAAGGAAGGGATTCGCACACGACTGACCCCCGGCGAAACCTCCAACCTGCTTCTGACATTTGTTGAAGGGAAAATCAGCCAGTACGTTCGTACAGATTTTTTCCAGAAACCCACTGACATCTGGGCAGAGCAGTGGCCGTTCCTGAACCAGGATCTCTTTCGCCGCCCAGGCTCAGAAATAATTTAACTTAATTTAAGGACCGGCAGCGCTTATATACCATATTCTGCCTGGTAGGCTTTCATCTGCGGAAGAAAAGGCTGCATTGTCTGATCTTCGTTTTGTTCCAGATAATCAATTATCTGCTGTAGATTAATGATGCTTATCACCGGAATCGAAAATTCTTTTTCTATTTCCTGTATGGCAGAGAGTTCGCCCTGCCCCTTTTCCTGCCTGTCCATTGCAACTACCACGCCTGCAGGTTCAGCATCGGCCGCTGCAATTATTTCCATAGTCTCGCGAATCGCAGTTCCGGCTGTGATAACGTCATCAATAATAAGCACTCGGTTTTGCAGTGGAGAGCCAACAATACTGCCCCCCTCTCCATGATCCTTAGCTTCCTTGCGATTAAAACACCACGAAATGTCCTGCTTGAATTCCCTTGAAAAAGCAATTGAAGCAGCTGATGCCAGCGGAATACCTTTATAGGCAGGGCCAAAGATAACGTCGTATTCCACGCCGGAATCGTAGATAGCATTGGCATAACAGGTGCCAAGAATATCCAGAGCGGCACCTGTGTTGAACAAACCGGCGTTAAAGAAATACGGACTTTTTCTGCCCGACTTTAGAGTGAAATCACCAAATTTAAGAATCTTGTTAGTGGTGACATAGTTTAAAAAGGCTTGCTGGAATTCCTGCATAAAATGTTTCCGTTATTTAGTTTGCCTGTCTGGTGTTAACTCTCAGGGCGCAAGGTGACCCAGGCTTTCCCTCTGAACTGCAAACAGCTGTTCACCACCATGGCGAGCAAGATCAATCATGGCGTTGAGATCATCAATACTAAAATCGCCGTCTTCGCCCGTGCCCTGTATTTCTATAAAACCACCACTGTCAGTCATGACGACATTCATATCCGTTTCTGCCGAAGAGTCTTCAATATAATCTAAGTCAAGCACCGGCTGTCCCTGGTATATGCCAACTGACACAGAGGCGATCATTTGCTTAAGAGGGTTTTCGCTTACAAACGAATTGTTAAGCATGTAATGCACAGCATCCACCAGTGCAACGCAGGCACCGGTAATGGATGCCGTCCGGGTTCCACCGTCGGCCTGGATAACATCACAGTCGATCTTGATCGTGTTTTCTCCAAGTTTTTTCATGTCCACCGCTGCACGCAGTGAGCGCCCTATGAGCCGCTGAATTTCCTGGGTCCTGCCGCTTTGCTTACCGCGGGCTGACTCCCTGTCCATTCTTGAGCTTGTGGAGCGAGGCAGCATTCCGTATTCAGCTGTCACCCAGCCCTGCCCCTTACCCTTAAGAAATCTTGGCACACTGTCTTCGACAGAGGCAGTACAAACAACCTGGGTATCACCAAATTCGACCAGAACGGAACCCTCTGCGTGACGGGTAAAGTGACGGGTAATGGAGATGTTGCGCAGATCTTCTGACTGTCTGCCACTTGGCCTATGTGTTGCTGACATTAATTCCTCTTATATCTGAAAAAATAGGTGTCTCTAAAACTGGGCGCTAATTTTATTATGAAAACCAAATCCGCTATAGTTCAATCCCACTTTATTTGCAGCCAAGCAACACCAACTTATGACAAGCAGTATGACCGCATTTGCCCGAAAGCAAGCAGATTTTCCCTGGGGCACTCTGGTGTGGGAAATCCGCTCTGTAAATCACCGCTACCTGGAACCGGCCTTCCGACTGCCCGAGCAGTTCAGGTCAGTTGAAACAGCCCTACGTGATGTGCTGCGCAGCAGCCTGAGCCGCGGCAAAATTGAAGCACAGCTCAAGTTTTTGCCTGACCTTTCAGAAGCCGGCAAAATTCAAGTGAATGAAGCCCTTCTTGAACAGCTCAACCATACCATCCAGAAAGTAGCAAATGCCTCTTCAGCATCTATGCCAAGCTCACTGGATATCCTGAAATGGCCCGGCATCATTCAGGAGCAGGAACAGGAGTCTAAAGTAATCGAGGAAGCATCTCTATCCCTGTTCAGGAATACCGTTCAGCTGCTCAAGGAGCACCGAGACAGGGAAGGCGCAGAATTGGAAAAAACGATTGAGGGACGCCTAGCAGCGATTACCAACATAGTTAACGACATTCGCGAAGCACTGCCTGATATTTTGGAAAGACAGAAACAGCGGCTGCAGGAGCAGGTCGCCGAGCTGACCAGCGAGGTGGATCCTGAACGTCTGGAGCAAGAACTGGTTTTGATTATGCAGAAAGCCGATATTTTTGAGGAAATTGATCGCCTTGATGCCCACGTTAAAGAAATCAGACATGTCCTATCTCGCAATGAGCCTATCGGCCGTCGGCTCGACTTCCTAATGCAGGAACTGAACCGAGAAGCCAATACGATCTGCTCAAAGTCCGTTGTGACTGAAACCACTCTTAATGCCGTTGAATTAAAAGTACTAATCGAGCAGATGCGCGAGCAGATACAGAACATCGAGTAAGGGCATAGACAACAACTTATGGCTCGCGGCAGACTCATTCTTGTTTCAGCCCCATCGGGGGCAGGCAAAACCAGCCTAGTCAATGCGCTGCTTGAAAATGCAGCTGAATCAGGTTCGAAGCTTTGTGTTTCTGTATCTCACACCACTCGGCCGAAGAGACCCGTTGAAGTTGACGGCAACAACTACCACTTTGTCAGTGAAGCACACTTCAAATCGCTGCAGGACACTGACACTTTCCTGGAGTATGCAGAAGTTTTCGGAAATTTTTACGGCACATCCCGGCACTGGGTTGAAGAACAGCTGGAAAGTGGCTGGGATGTGATCCTGGAAATCGACTGGCAGGGTGCAGAGCAGGTTAAATCCCTGGTAGAGGGTGCCATCAGTATATTTATTCTACCCCCCTCCCTGAAGGCCCTTCGTGAACGCCTTACCAACCGGGGCCAGGATGATGAGGCGGTCATCAACAAGCGCATGGCTGAAGCCGTCAGCGAAATCTCTCATCATGACCTGGCAGATTACTTCATTATCAACGAGCATTTTGACCAGGCACTTCAGGAACTAGAGACCATTATTCAGTGCAGCCGCCTCGGCATCCCCTATGATCAGCCAGACTGCAGTGAGCTGCTGGAAAACCTGGTTAATGGCTGAGTTTTTGTCCCTTGCCACTGGTCTGCTGCCTCCCTTATAATGCCGTCCCCCGGTCACAATGGGCATTACAGGCCGGTCCTAACTTGTTAAAAATACTCAGGAATCACGAATCCCATGGCTCGAATTACCGTAGAAGACTGTCTTGCTAACGTAGAAAACCGCTTTGACCTGGTTATGATTGCCAGCAAACGTGCCCGCCAACTGCAAACCGGTGGGAAAGATTCCATGGTTGAGGAAGATAACGATAAGCCCACCGTGCTCGCGCTGCGCGAAATTGCTGAGGGTCTGGTGGATGACTCCATTTTGACTGAAATTCCCGAAGAGGATACCGTGGATCCTGCCGAGGCAATTGAAGGTGCACCAAAGAACGATATCTCCATTGAGGAAGCCATGGATGCGGTCATGGTTACCGAGTCAGAAGATGCTAATTCCGATGCGGGAGCCACTCCTGAAATCGACACTCCTGACGAAGATCAGTAAGTCCGATAGCCGGCTCAATCAGCCGGCTATTTTCTCTCCCTATATTTCTACTTTTCCTTCTTCCTTTTCTGGCATTCTTTCAATACCTTACCAAAATTCCACGTAAGCCATTGATATAAAGCTAGACTGCCTTTATTTAAGCCAGCTGGTATAGTGCTAATCTGCTTTAGGACAACACCAATGACGGCAATAGAAACATTTGCAGAAGATCTCACCGAATACATGGGCAGTGCCCAGGTAGACCTGGTGCGTCGTGCCTATTTCTATGCTGAGCAGGCCCATGATGGACAGTTCCGACGCAGCGGTGAAGAATATGTCACTCACCCGCTGGCCGTAGCCCGGATCCTGCAAGAAATGCACATGGACCATCAAAGCCTCATCGCGGCTATGCTTCATGATGTCATCGAAGACACCGGCATCACTCGGGAATCCATTGAATGTCAGTTTGGAGAAACAGTGGGCAACCTGGTGGAAGGCGTGAGCAAGCTGAACCAGATCAAATTTTCGACCCGCGCTGAAGCCCAGGCAGAAAACTTCCAGAAGATGGCTTTGGCGATGGCAAAAGATATTCGTGTCATCCTGGTGAAGCTAGCAGACCGCATGCATAACATGCGCACCCTGGATGTCCTCAGCCCAGAGAAACAGAAACGCATTGCTAGGGAAACGCTGGATATCTATGCGCCGATCGCCAATCGATTGGGCATGCATAACATACGCCTTGAATTTGAGGAACGCGGTTTCAAAGCACTGTACCCGTTGCGCGCCCAACGCATAGACGCCGCCGTAAAAAATGTCAGCGGCTACCGCAAGGAGCTCGTATCTCAGGTACAGGAAGCGCTCGAAGCCTGTCTCAAAAGGGAGAATATGCCGGGCCGTGTACTTGGGAGGGAAAAGCATCTCTACAGCATCTATAAAAAGATGAGAGAGAAGCGTCTTTCTTTCAGGGATATCACGGACGTTTTTGCCTTTCGCATCATTACTGATGATGTCGATACCTGTTACCGGATTCTTGGCGCCGTTCACAGCCTTTACAAGCCAGTACCAGGCAAATTCAAGGACTACATAGCCATTCCTAAGGTAAACGGCTACCAATCACTGCATACCACCCTTTTTGGCATGCACGGAGTGCCTATCGAAATCCAGATTCGTACAGAAGAGATGGACAAGATGGCCAGTAACGGCATCGCTGCGCACTGGTTGTACAAGTCCTCTGATGATGCCCCCAACCAGAGTCATATCCGCGCGCGTCAATGGGTTCAGGATCTGCTGGAAATGCAGGAGCATGCCGGCAACTCGCTTGAATTCATCGAACACGTTAAGACTGACCTCTTCCCCGATGAGATCTATGTCTTTACTCCCAAGGGAGCGATCCTGGAATTACCAGCCGGCTCAACCCCGGTCGATTTTGCCTATGCCGTGCACACGGATGTAGGCAACTCCTGTGTGGCCTGCCGTATCAACCGGCGCCTGGCCCCTTTAAGCCAAACCCTGCAGAGCGGGCAAACCGTGGAAATTATCGCATCGGGCAACCAGCCCAACCCAGCCTGGCTGGGCTTTGCAGTCACCGGCAAGGCGCGCAGTAATATCCGGCACTACCTGAAGAATCAGCGCCGCTCTGAAGCCATCGCTCTTGGCCGCCGCTTGCTAAACAAGACGCTTTCCAGTTTTGGCTACCACCTGTCGAATATTCCCAAAGAAAAAATTGGCGGGCTACTGGAGCAAACTGATTTTGATGTGCTGGATGATCTGCTTGAAGATATCGGCTTGGGCAACCGCATGGCCTATATCGTTGCCCGCCGCCTCATTCCTAGTGAAGGCAGAGAGGAGATGGATGACAACGCGGATGAAAGCTCGATGGCAATCCGCGGCGCTGAAGGCATGCTGATGACGTTTGCCAAGTGCTGTCACCCGATACCCGGTGACACCATCGTGGGATATATCAGTGCCGGCAGGGGAATGATCGTTCACCGCGAGACCTGCAACAATGTTGCTGAAATTCGCAACGACCCGAAGAAATATGTAAATCTGCGCTGGGATCCAACTGTCGGCGGGGAATTTGCTGTAGAGCTTAGAGTAGAGCTGGAGCACCAGCGCGGCATAATCGCGACTCTTGCCAATGTCATCTCGGGGGCTGAAGCCAATATAGAGAAGATTGACACCTCCGACCGGGATGCGCAGTTCAGCATTGTCACCCTGACCATGACCGTCCGTAATCGTGTACACCTGGCAAAAGTATTGAAAAAAGTAAGGATGCTCAAGCCGGTAACACGGGTTACCCGCGTGAAGCATTAGCCGGCATAAATAATATCGTTTTCGTCGACTGAGTTTTCTACATATTATCAGCCACTTGGTTTAATCATGGCCTTATACCGGGTCGGTACATGCTTTTGACTAGCCGCCTACTCCATAAGATAGGGCAGGGTCGTCACATTTGTAATCGCATATTAACTGCCTGTACTGCGCTCAAAATGACTTGTAATATGGCCTGCCCAATTTGAATTTAGAGGGAGTTCACCGTGGTCAAGTCACGCAACGCAGTCACGTATTTTCTATTGGTTATCACGGCAATATATTGCCTTCAGAAGGCAGCGGCACTGCCGGCTCCCTCCCCGGCTTTTTCTAGTGATGTACTGGCAGCTCCGCCAAGCCTCAACTGGCTGTCCAATGGCGGAAACCTGGGCAACCAGCGCTACTCACCGTTAACACAGATAAACAAGGAAAATGTCGCCGGGATGAAGGCCGAGTGGCGGGTTCACCTGAACGGTTCAGGTAGCGGGCCCAATCACTCCGGTCAGGGCGAACCACTCTTTTACGATGGAACGCTTTTCGTTGGTACCGGTGAAAATGATGTCTTTGCCATAGATATAGAAAGTGGTGAATTTCTCTGGACCTACCAGGCCAATCTTGACCCAGGCCGTGTGAACGTTTGCTGCGGCTGGGTTAGCCGTGGCCTGGGCATGGGTGAAGGCCAGATTTTTGTCGGCCAGCTGGATGCGAAGCTGGTTGCCCTTGACCAGGAAACCGGCCAGGTAAACTGGGAGGTTCAGGCCGAGGACCCGCTGATGGGCTTCTCTATAACCTCTGCTCCCCTTTACTACAACGGTATGGTGATCACTGGTTTTGCCGGCGGGGAGCGCGCCATTCGCGGCCGAATCAAGGCCTATGACGCCACAGACGGGACCCTGCTCTGGACCTTCTATACCATTCCTGGCCCTGGCGATTTTGGTCATGAAACCTGGCCGCAGGACAATGAAGCCTGGCGTTATGGCGGTGCGCCCATCTGGCAGACCCCCGCAGTCGATCCAGAGCTGGACATGATTTATTTCTCTACCGGCAATGCCGGGCCTGATCTCAACGGCAATGAGCGCGAAGGTGACAACCTCTTCACCGTGTCCATCGTGGCGCTTGATGCCTCGACCGGAGATTACCGCTGGCACTTCCAGCAGGTGCATCATGATATCTGGGATTACGATTCGCCAAGTCCCGTCGTCCTCTTTGACGTAGAGAAAGACGGTGTCATGCGCAGGGGGCTGGCGGAGGCAAGCAAGTCAGGCTATCTCTATATTCTGGACCGTATCACCGGCCAGCCGTTGGTAGGAATTATCGAGACGGCAGTCCCTCAGAACGAACGCCAGAAAACCTCTCCGACCCAGCCTATCCCGGTGGGAGAGGATTTCATTCCCCATTTTATCGATATCGCCCCCGAGGGTTGGACACTGGTCAACCAAGGTCGGACTTTCACTCCGTTCGATACAGACCCGGTGCTTTACAAGCCTTTGGCTGGCGTTAACTGGCCGCCAAAAGCCTACGACCGGGAAAACGGCTGGATCTATATCTGCGCCAATGACCGTATTGGTGGTGCGGCCCAGGAGGCAGAAAACTCTGAGCCCACACATGACGCCACTTGGCTTGGCGGCGGGTTCAGGCTACCCAGTCTGCCATCCAGAGGGATTTATGCCGCCATGGATATAACTACCAATACTATCGCCTGGCGCCAGCAATGGGCCGGGGGGTGTTCTTCAGGCTCTATGGTTACCGCCGGCGGCCTGGTTTTCCATGGCCGCAATGATGGCCGCTTTACCGCCATGGACAAAGACAATGGTGAAATGCTTTGGGAATACCAGACCGATGCGGGCGTAAACGGCAGCGCTGCGACCTTCATGCATGAAGGCGTACAGTACGTATCCGTCATTTCTGCCGGCACTATTTACTCAGCCGGAAGGCACGGGGACAGCATCTGGCTCTTTTCCCTTGAAGGCGAAATAGAGCAGGAACAGGAACCCGTATCCACCACAGGCGGAATTGGCGCCGCCGCGACACCGATGGATCTTGAACCTGTTTCTCCCCCACAGGATCGAGCACCTGACCTAGCCTCGGGGCGGTCAATTTTTAATTCTCTTTGCTCAGCCTGTCATGGACCCAATGGTGAAGGTGGAGAGGCCGGCGTGGAGTTTATTGGTAAAACCTATACACCAACAGACATCATGACTATTGCCAACTATGGCCGAAACACCATGCCGGCTTTTGGTTTTGCTTACACCACTGAACAGCTGCATGATGTGGCAGGCTATATCATCGAAGAGGTTCTGAAGGACTAGAGGCAAGAGATATTTGATCTACCATGCTGTGTGTCAAGCAATTATGAGTAATTGACCCGTATGGAATTCAGTCAAATACCGGATTGTATTTCATGATTCGTTTTGAAGAACCCATTGCTTGGAAAAAAGTCAGCCGCGCATAGCATTGAAAGATAAAGGACCTTCAAAAAACTCGAGATTTCGAATTAAAACGGCAAATAGCACCTGCAGGGCCTTCCATATTTCAAATATTGCTTAGGGTTACGAGTACTATTTTAAAAAGAGCTCGCTAATTTGCCGAACTATGCGATGGGGTCAGCAGGAGAATTGAGATCACAGATCTATATTAGGTATGAAGATCGGACATTGCAAAAAACTGATGGTCAGCGATGAATAAAGGAATTTGTAGAAATATCCAAAATACTCCACAAGCTGATTAAAGCTTTAAGTCTGAATAGTTATCCCTCTCCTCTTGTCTCTTGCCTCTGTTCTAGCGATAGCTAGAATGTCTTCATGAGTTCCATCACCGCTACCCCCTCTTTGGATCTAAGCACTCTCCCCGTCACCCAGTTGAAAGGCGTTGGTCCCAAGCTGGCTGAAAAACTTGCCGTCATTAATATTCACAGCGTCCTTGACCTGCTATTTCATCTGCCCTTTCGTTACCAGGACCGCACCCGTATTACCCCTATAGGCTCGCTTAAGCATGGCATGGAGGCCGTGATCGAGGGCGAGATCATGGGCAGTGCTATCGTTTTTAGCCGCCGGCGCAGCCTGTTGGTAAAGATTCAGGATGGCACCGGCATAACAAGCCTGCGTTTCTATAACTTCAGTGCCGCGCAGAAAAACAACTTGAAGGACGGCGCGCGTATACGCTGCTTTGGAGAGGGGCGCTGGGGTAAAAGCGGTGTCGAACTTTACCACCCGGAATATGAGGTGCTGTCCGGCAGCGACAAGGCGCTTGCTGATCGGCTGACTCCGTTATATCCCGCGACTAAAGGACTACACCAAGCTCGGCTCCGCTCGCTAACAGAACAGGCACTGAGCATGCTCTGTAAATCGGGCTCTTTGCCAGACCTCCTGCCGAAGGCGTTGAGCCGCGAATTGAAATTTATTTCCCTAGAAGATGCGCTGGTTTACCTGCATCGCCCACCCGTGGACGCTTCGCTCAGGGAGCTGGAAGAAGGTACTCATCCAGCACAGTCACGCCTGGCCTTTGAAGAACTGCTTGCCAATTACTTATGCCTGCGTCGGCTGCGGGAGCAGGCTGACCAGCATGCCGCAACGCCATTCCTCTCAGCCGGAGCGCTGCCCGGCAGGCTTCTGGCTTCTTTACCCTTTGCGCTTACCCTTGCTCAGAAACGCGTTTCAGCAGAAATCAGTAGGGACATGGAAAAACCAACGCCCATGCTTCGCCTTGTCCAGGGAGACGTTGGCTCAGGTAAAACGCTCGTGGCGCTGATGGCGGCCCTGCAAGTTGTTGAAAAAGGCTACCAGGCAGCCATCATGGCGCCGACTGAAATTCTTGCCGAACAGCATTACCTCAACATGGATGAGCTCCTTCAGCCATTCGGCATTTCCACCGTATTCCTGAGCGGAAAAATAAAAGGTAAACAGCGCAGCAAGGTGCTGATGGAAATGGCAAGCGGCCAGGCGCAGATAGTCATTGGCACCCACGCCCTGTTTCAAGATGAAGTGTCATTCCATCAGCTTGGAATTGTGGTCGTGGATGAACAGCATCGCTTCGGGGTTCATCAACGTCTGGCCCTCAGAGAAAAGGGAAACAACGATTCAAAATATCCTCACCAGCTCATTATGACGGCGACGCCAATTCCCAGAACATTGACCATGAGCGCTTATGCCGATCTCGACTGCTCCATCATTGACGAACTACCACCCGGACGTACCCCAGTGAATACCATCCTTGCCGCAGACTCACGCCGAAGCGAAATTATTGAACGTATACGTGCAGCCTGCAGCGAGGGCAAGCAGGCCTACTGGGTGTGCACACTCATTGAGGAGTCCGAGGTCCTGCAATGCCAGGCGGCCGAAGCCACCTATACGGAACTGCAGGCCCTGCTGGCCGGCATCAACATCGGTCTCATACACGGACGTATGAAGCCAAGGGAAAAAGCAGAGGTAATGCAAACCTTCAAGAACGGAGATACGCAATTACTTGTTGCTACAACCGTGATTGAAGTCGGTGTAGACGTACCCAATGCCAGCTTGATGGTCATTGAAAATCCGGAGCGGCTGGGTCTGGCCCAGCTGCACCAATTAAGGGGTCGGGTTGGTCGCGGTAGCGAAGCCAGTCACTGCGTGCTGCTCTATAAATCTCCCTTGAGTGACATGGCAAAAGAAAGGCTGTCCATCATGCGCCAGAGTAATGACGGTTTCTATATCGCTGAGAAAGACCTGGAAATTCGTGGGCCGGGTGAGGTGCTGGGTACGCGCCAGACCGGACTCATAGAATTCAAACTGGCAGATCTTTTAAGAGACGCCCATCTGCAACCCCTGGTTAAACTCTGGGCAAAAAAAATCAAAACCGATAATCCTGAGTTTATTGAGCCGTTGATCAATCGCTGGCTGGCAGGGTCTGAACAGTATGGCCATGTCTAGTCTTCACGACCCACTATTTCTTCAGTAGGAACGGCGGCTGCGACCACCCCCTGGGCCTTATACTCACTTGCGTCTGCTGCTGTTTCCTTGCATAGTCTGGTCCCTTAGTTAAATGTAAAGAGGAATTCCAATGTCCAGCTCACTCTCCGACATGAAACGTATTTTTGATCTTCAGCAGCAGCACCAGTGGAACATGAAGGCATCCTCTGCCGATGAGCGCAAAACTCTCCTTTCCCAGCTGCGAGATGCAGTGAAGGCGCATGGCGATGAGATTATCGAAGCTGTAAAAAAAGATACCCGCAAGCCAGAAATGGAGGTTGGTATAACTGAGGTGGGAAACGTGGTGGCCAATATCGACCGCAATATCAATAACCTCGACGAATGGATGCGGCCGTTGGATGTTCCATCATCACTGGACCCTGATGACAGCGCGCAGATTCTCTATGAGGCGCGTGGCGTTTGCCTCATCCTCGGCCCCTGGAATTTTCCGCTAGGGCTGGTATTCGGCCCCCTCGCTGCAGCCGTTGCTGCAGGCAACTGCTGCATGGTCAAGCTCACTGACCTGTGCCCTGCAACAGCAAGCGTAGCCGGTAAAATCATCAGCGAGGTGTTTGACGAGAAGGAAGTTGCCCTGTTCGAGGGCGAGGTGGATGTTGCCACCGCATTGCTTGAGCTACCGTTTAACCATATTTTCTTCACTGGCAGCACGCGGGTCGGCAAGTTGGTGATGGCCGCCGCCGCCAAAAACTTGGCTACTGTCACGCTCGAGCTGGGCGGAAAATCGCCGGTCATTATTGATGATGGCGCTGATGTTGAAAAAATCGCCGGCGACCTTGCAGGTGCCAAGCAGTTCAACGGCGGGCAGGCGTGTATCTGCCCCGACTATGTATTCGTTAAGGAAAGCCAGAAAGAGACCCTAGTGAATACCTTCAGGGAAAAGGTAAAGGAAAACCTTTATGACGAAGACGGCAATATCAAGAAGGAAAATATTGCCCAGATTGTCAATCCGCAAAATTTTGCCCGCGTTAAAGGACTTTTTGAGGATGCGGTAGCTAAGGGCGCCTGCGTGGCCGTTGGCGGCAAACTCGAGGAAGGCGACCTGACTGTACACCCGACCATGCTTACCGATGTGACTCCGGACATGGCGATTCTGCAGGAAGAAATCTTTGGCCCGGTTCTTCCTGTCATGACCTACGATGACCTTGATGAAGCCATCGAATATATCGAGAGGCACGACAAGCCACTGGCCCTGTACGTGTATTCCCCCGACCAGAACAACATAGACAGGGTATTGAAGCGCACCTCATCAGGAGGCGTCACCGTGAATGGCGTCTTCTCCCATTACCTGGAAAACAATCTCCCGTTTGGAGGCGTGAATGGCAGCGGCATGGGGAGCTATCACGGGCATTTTGGCTTCAAGGCTTTTTCTCACGAGCGGGCTGTCTACCGTCACAACTGATTAAAGGGCTGTAGCGGTGGCTAAGCAAGGTCTGAGACATTTTTATCGGCAAGGATCGACGTTTCGCCTTCACTGCGCCCGATAATGACAGCTCCACAGGAGTCACTGAAGATGTTCACCGAGGTGCGGCACATATCCAGTATCCGGTCAGTTACTAGCAGCAGCCCGATGGCCTCAACAGGCAGCTCGATTGCCGTAAGAATTACGGTAATGGCGACCAAACTCGCCGCCGGTATTCCGGCAACCCCAATCGACGTTAATAGCGCAATCAGCACGACGGTGAACTGGGTGGCAAAGGTCATTTCCAGCCCATAGGCCTGGGCAAGAAAGATCGCGGCCACACACTCATACAGTGCGGTGCCATCCATGTTGATGGTGGCGCCAAGCGGCAGCACAAAACTGGTAGTGCGATTAGAAACGCCAGCATTTTTCTCAACGCATTCCATGGTCAGCGGCAGGGTTCCCGAGGATGACGCCGAGGAAAAAGCCATCAGCATGGCTGGCGCCATTGCCCGAAAATGACTAGTGGGGTTTACACCAGCACCGTATTTCAATACCAACGGCAGCACAATGAACATATGGGCGGCAAGTGCCAGCAGAACAGTAAAGAAGAACAACAAAAGCGGCCTGAACGCGGTAAATCCAGTAGAAGCGACAGTTTCAGCAACTAGGCCAAAAACACCATAAGGAGCAAACTTCATCACCCACACGGTGATGCGCATCATGGTTTCAAATACCCCACCCCACAGGTTGCCAAGCGCCTCGCTTTGTCTGGAAGGAATTTTCGTCATGAAAAAACCAAAAACTAGGCTGAAAAAAATCAGCCCAAGCATCTGTCCTTCGGCTGCTGCCTGAACAATATTGGTTGGAACCATGCGCAGGAATATCTGGACTACATCACCTCCCCCACGCCCTTCCACGCTTGCCACTGCAGAGGTCGCCTCGGCACTGTCCAGCGTAAGGTTAAGCGCTTCGCCTACCGGCTGCCCGTTGGAAATACCGGGCGCAAACAGGTTGACAAAAAACAGGCCCACCAGTATTGCGGCGGTACTTGAAAAGGCGTAATAGACAATTGTCTTGCCTCCAAGGCGGCCAAGGTCATTGCCGCCCCCCAAAGTTGAGATGCCCACAATAATGGATGACATGATCAGCGGCACAATGATCATGCGCAGCGCGTTCATAAAAAGGGTGCCGATGAAATCGTAGACCTGAAGAAAAGTGACCCCCAGAACTGCAGCGTCTGTGCCAGTGAGAGCGCCGGCGATCGCCGCCAAGATGATGGCAGCCAAGATCTGCCAATGTAGTTTCAGTTTCATGGTAAGCCCTTTTTTTTGTTGTCATTAGAACAATGGATCGTCCCTTATTCAATGCTATGACCTGTGGGTCTATAATAATTCACCTCATTAACCGTGTTTGAATTTCATGGCCGATACACAATACCTTGCTCGCAGTCGCGCCTTTCTCAATGAGATCTGGGAAAGCAGCAGGCAGGAATTCGAGAAGCGCTTTCCGGAAACCTACGCTCACCTGCCCTACTACTGGCAGCTCACCCGGATGGACCGCCCTATCGGCATTTTTCTGCTACTCTGGCCCACCCTCTGGTGTCTATGGATTGCAGCCGAAGGCATCCCTGACCTCAAGCTGCTGATAATTTTTACCCTGGGTACCGTGCTCATGCGTGCGGCAGGCTGCTGCATCAATGATTATGCAGATCGTGATTTTGATGGGCATGTCGAGCGCACCAAGAATAGGCCTTTGGCAAAAGGACGAATAACAGGCAAAGAGGCGCTGATACTTTGCGCCCTGCTCTGCCTGCTGGCCTTTTGCCTCGTGCTATTAACCAACCGGTTGACAGTGTACATGTCATTTGGGGGGCTGGGGCTGGCACTGCTCTACCCGTTCACCAAGCGCTTCACCCACCTGGCCCAGCTTTTTTTAGGTGCGGCTTTTTCCTGGGGCGGGGTAATGGCATTTACCGCGCAAACTGGCAAGCTTCCGGTTTACGCGTGGCTGCTCTATACGGCCAACTTCATCTGGACCGTGGTTTATGACACGCAGTACGCCATGGTGGACAGAAAAGATGATTTGAAGATTGGCGTTAAATCTACGGCCATACTTTTTGCCGAGGCCGATATTTTTGTTATCGGCATGCTGCAGATGTTTTTCATTGTGTCCATGTCGCTTGCTGCTGAACCATTCGGCCTGGGGGGGTGGTACCAATTTGGTCTATTCATAGCGGCCTGCCTGTTTTGCTACCAACAGTTTCTGGTCTGGAAGCGCCTCCCTAAGGACTGCTTCCGCGCATTCCTCAATAATCACAAGGTCGGGATGGTGATTTTCTTTTTTACGGCAGTAGATTTATTTATTCCGTGAGAGGCAAAAAGCAAACAAGGATGTTATTAGAAATTTGTCTGCCAAACTTTAAATAACTTACAAAATATTCTCTGTAATTTCTATCTAAAACTTTCTGCTTAACGAATTATTCCTTGAATCTTGTCTCTTATAGAAGCTCCTTCCCATTAAAGACTTTCCTATCCAGCTCAAAAGACTCGACTCCATCTACACAACCAAGATTGACACGAAAGTACCCTGGCTTGCGCATAGTCTCATGGAAAGTGTAATTACCGCACTGATTGCAGAAATAATGTTTCGCCACCTTGTTACCGAACTGGTAGCTGGATAAGGCATTACCTTCTATGGTTCTTTCCAGCTCGGCATCGGCTAGAGGCGGATTGAGCATGATAGCGGCGCGACGTTCACAGTAGGAGCAGTTGCAGCTCAGCCCCGAGGTTATTTCCTCTGCCATTGAAAATGAAAATTTGACGGCGCCGCAGTGACAGCTTCCCCTGTATTTTGGCATTAGTGTCTCCCCCTGGTGTTTCAGTTGTAGATAATCAGTGCAGGCCTGGGCCAATCTAGATTAGCGCCAAGATCACTCAGAATCTCAATACCCCTCTCATAATTTCGGCCCACGGAATTTACGCCGTGGGAATCGTCACCTGGCACAACATCAATATCAAGCTCGAGCGCTGCTTCCAGCACGGGCATGGAAGGATACTGCTCTGTGGCCTTGTCAAAACCACGCAGGTTGAAATCCAGTATCAGGCCGCATTCTGAAACAAAATCCAGGTTGCGCTCTACCCGTTCCCAGACCCCGGCCTTTCCGAGAGTATTGAGATAATCGGGGTCAAATTTTCGGATAAGATCAAAATGCCCGACTACTGAAGGTTCAAGCTCTTGGAGCATTTCAAACTGGGCGTCAAAATAATCCCGGTAAAGCTGTTCCAGGCTGCCTGAAGCTTTGACAGCCGCATCGAAATTAGCCTGGTCATAATCGATACAGAAGCCGTTCACATGATGCACAGAGCCTACCAGGTAATCAGGTTTCAGTTCTTCCACCAGCTTGTGCACGTAGGCCGATGACCCTTCATAGGTTTCCGTTTCAAAAGCAGTATAGATTTCGATTTTGCCCGCATACTTTTGCTTAAGGCTGCGGCATTCACTGAAATAG
Source organism: Gammaproteobacteria bacterium (assembly GCA_009922595.1). Taxonomy (GTDB): domain Bacteria; phylum Pseudomonadota; class Gammaproteobacteria; order Pseudomonadales; family Pseudohongiellaceae; genus Eutrophocola. Next base: position 50,429 of record RFVC01000002.1, read on the forward strand.
GTACGAAACCTGTCAAGAAGGTAGTCGGCACCCAGGTCATCCTCAACTTCGTCAGGATAGCGCAGCGCATCGGAGAGTGGCGCCATATGTTCTGTAATGCCGACCCAAGAGAACCCTTCAGCAACGTAGGCGCGAATAACTTCTTCCAGGCTGTCGCTGGCATGATGACAAAACTGTCCGCTGTGACCACCGTGCACAGACACTTTTTCAACGGCAGAAAAGACTTGAGACATTAACTTTCCCTGGGTTTATACAACGTCTGTAAATTAATGCAGCCTGGGATTCGAGTAAACACTTTTATAGATAAACTGAGCAATCTAGATCAGGGTGCCCCGCGTACCTGGAAGTAGATAGAATTTCATGTCTACAATAAGAGCCTCGAAAGCAACATTCTGGTACCCTGTGAGCGAAGCGACTTATCACCTACGTTTTCTAACCAGCATAACTGAAATTGATGCTGAGGCCTGGGATGCCCTTGCCGGGAGAAACTACCCTTTCATGCAGCATGGCTTTTTCCTTGCCCTGGAAAAAAGCAACTGCACAAAGGCCATTACTGGCTGGCAGCCTTACCATGCTGTAATTGAAAAAGGGCCTGAAGGCAGCAGTAAGCCAGTCGCCATCATGCCGCTTTTTTTGAAAGACAACTCACGTGGCGAATACGTTTTTGACTGGTCTTGGGCAGACGCTTACCACCGTCACGGCATGGAGTACTACCCAAAGCTTGTTACGGCCGTCCCTTTCACGCCCTGCCCTGGACCGCGAGTTTGTATTGCTACTGGTCAAGATGCGGATGAAATCTATCGAATTCTCAGTGTCTATATCCCGCAGCAGGCTAAAAAGCTTAATGCTTCAAGCTGGCATGTCCTATTTCCTGAGCGCCATGAATGTGAAGCCTTTAATACGCTCGGCATTCAGGACAGGATTGGATGTCAGTATCAGTGGTTTAACAATGAATATCAAACCTTCGACTGTTTCCTGGAACGCTTTGCCTCAAGGAAAAGGAAAAATATACGTAAGGAAAGACAAAAAATACTTGATGCCGGAATCAAATTCGAAAAAATTCCGGGGCACGAAATCACCAACGAACAGTGGAAGCAGTTTTATATTTTTTACCAGAACACGTACCTCGTGCGAGGACGCTCCCCTTACCTGACAGAGGAATTTTTTATAAGTGCCGGCGATATCATGCCGGATAGCCTGCTGCTAGTACTGGCAAAGAAAGACGACTCCTATATTGCTGGTGCATTAAGTTTCGTCGGTGAAGACACGCTTTTCGGCCGTTACTGGGGCTGTACCGAGGAATACCAATTCCTGCACTTCGAAACCTGCTACTACCAAGGCATTGATTACTGTATCGAAAAAGGGCTTAAGCGTTTTGATTCCGGGGCGCAGGGTGAGCATAAAATTCAGCGCGGCTTTGAACCAGTTCTGACCTGGTCCAATCACTGGATTGGCAACTCGGATTTTGATCATGCCATCAGCCGCTTCCTGGCCGATGAAGAAAAATATATCCGACGGTACCAGAAGGAAGCCTTCAACTATCTGCCTTTTAAAAATACAAATGAAGAGGAAAAGAAGCTGACCGGGGACTAGGTTTTTTCGCTAGATCAACAACTGGTTTTATACAGGCATCACTTGATCTACCAAAAGACCAAGCTTCGCACTAATCGCAACTTCGGTGTTTAAGACTTATTTAAGTTTGCGCAGGAATACCGGTTTTTCTTCGGTTGACTCTGTTTTATTGAACTTGTAGCCATTCAGCCTGTAATTTTTTAGTTCGTTCACATCCTCTGCGCGGTTCCTAATAATCCAGGCTGCCATCTGCCCCCTGGCCTTCTTAGCAAAGAAGCTAATAACGCGATATTTACCGCCACTAAAGTCCTTGAAGACGGGCTGCACAACCTTTGCCTGCAGGCCTTTTTTATCCAGCACATTGAAATATTCATTTGATGCCAGATTAACTAGAACCTCTTCCCCGGTCGCTTTCAAATCGCGGTTTATCGATTTAGTGATCTTATCACCCCAGAATTCGTAGAGGTTTTTCCCCCGTTCATTCTCCAGGGCCGTGCCCATTTCAAGACGATAAGCCTGCATCAGGTCGAGGGGCTTGAGTGCGCCATAAAGACCAGACAGAATGCGAAGATGATCCTGGGCGTACTCAATATCGGCCTTACTAAATTTTTCTGCCTCAAGCCCCGTATAAACATCTCCCATGAAGGTGAATATTGAAGGACGTGCGTTGTCTTCACTAAAAGGGGTTTTCCAATTTTTATAGCGTTCTGTATTCAGCTCGCTAATGGCATCGCTGGTATTCATGAGCTTCTTCAGGGCATCCGAAGAATAAGAGCGCATCTGTTTAACCAGTTTACGAGCATCACTCAGAAACTCGGGCTGGGTAACCAAGGGTGTATTGTAATTGCTTTCCAGGTCCAGCGTCTTAGCTGGCGAGAGTACAATAAGCATTATGATTAAACGTCCTTAACGCGATGTTTGTTTCAATGAAGTTATGTCATACCGTGTTGAGAAATTCATCCCACCAGTGCAGCGGGGTTACGCCATCCTGTCGGTCGTAAATATTACCGTAGTACCAGACCGAGTCCTTGAACCTGGCCATAGCGCCGTCCAAAAGACGCTCTATTTCAGCGAAGCCAATATTAACATGCAGGCTGTAAGCCAGGGCACGCTTAGTTTTGCAGTCTAGGGAGCCGCCCAGTTTTTCCACCTCAGGAGTAAGGTATTCCTCCAAGGGTGCTACATTGTCCTTACGAAAAAAACGTATCGCCAGGTTGCCGCTTCGCTTCATTATCTGATAATCCGCAGGGTTGTCGGGGGCGCAGGAAAAAATATCGCCTGCCGCCAGGTCTCGCACAAAGAGCGGTGAGCGCAACATCTCAAAGGCGCCAACCTCCGTCAGCTTCACTTCCAGCTTTTCCAGTACGGGTGCGCCTTGGCTGTCAGTGCCAGCAACTAGTTGAACCCAGCGGGTTTCGTCCTTTTTTTGTTCGGATTCGTTCGGCATGAGTGTTCCAAAAACGCGCCATAGTATCAGGCTACATGGCACCTTTCACCTTCCTTGTCTTATTTTAAGTAGTCAGGTGGCTAGCGCTTTTAATCTGATTCTACAAATTTCTGGGCAGAGATAGAGACATATTAAATTACAAAAACGCTCTTCTAGCTTAGATTCTTTCCCGGTATTTGATCATGCTCTACATGGGCTTGAATGGCTATTTGGTTCCACCCCATTAAGCATGACTCAAAGCGTGCGCAGTGATCTCATGATCTTACACATCAGAAAATAGCTTGACCTTCGGCATTGCCTTAGCCAAAAAAAACCTGCACTCTTAATTTATATTTTTATCTCTTGTGCCTTAATTTGAACAAGTTGTTGCTAATCCTGCACCAGATCGCTTTGAGGATCCGGTGGTGTCGCTCAATCGCAATCCTGTTTGGATTAGCTGGTCTTAGCGGCTTTGTTGCCAGCCTATTTATGGAAGGCGGTCATTATGGGCACTGGCTCGAACCCTCACTAGTCCTCATTCTCTGGGGCATGATGTTTTTCACTTTCATACAGCTTTTCCAGCGTATTCCTACCCCTGTCTTACCGCAAGATGACTTCATCACTAGGCTTGGCTCGCGCATTCTGCTGGTTTTTTACAGCTTACTGGCCCTGGCAGTTGTCATTGTCTCTCTTATCTTGGTCTGGATGAGCTACAGACTCATTTACCTAGACTAGACATAATAAAAGCCGGCTAGATAAACCAGCTTGAAGCTATCATTTTTTATAGAGCTAATAATTTATGGTCAAGCTCAAGAACACATACTGAGTGTGCATACCTACGTAGCTGATTTATGCTATTCTGCGCCCTCGTTTTTTGCCATAAATCTGTTCAATTCGTCCTTTTTACAAATATGAAAAAGCCTGCCTACAACACTTTTCTTTTAGCAGCTATCCCATTGATATTCCTGTCTTTTTCAATAAGGGTTACAGCCCAGACCGTTACCTGTTTTGATACCAATATCGGCAGTTTCTGTGTTGAACTGTTAGAAACTGAGGCCCCCGGGACATCTCAGAATTTCCTAGGATATTTAAACCAGGGTAGTTACCGTAATTCCTTTTTCCATCTCTTATCGACAGAGAGCCCTGCCTATATTCAGGGCGGCCGATTCGCTGACCTGGGTGGCGGAGATCTAAGCTCTCTAGTCGAAATTTTTCGCCGACCCTCGGTAACTCCTGAAACTAGCTTAGAAAACACTCGCGGAACATTGGCAATGGTGCCCGACGATTTGGCAAATCCTGACGTGATTACCAGTCAGTTCATTATCAACCTCACCGATAACCCTCAGTTTGATGACGCGGAGGGCACAACAGTGTTTGCCAGAATCTTGGGAGATGGCCTGGATATCGTGGATGCCATAGCTACTTTACCTGCTATTTCTCTTGGCGCCGAAGGGCTTGAGCAGGTCCCGGTAATCGGACCTGAGGTGCCGGCCATTAATTCGGTCAGGGTGAATATTCTAGATGCGTACATTTATGATGGAACCGCTGAGGAATATCTTGCTGAATTTGGAGGCTCTGGTGGAAATGGTGGCGAAGACGGTGATGATAACGGCGGGGAAACACCTACACCTGGGGAAGGCGAGGTTCTCTATAAAGATGCCGTCTGTGTCGATACCAATGTCGGTGAATTCTGTATGCAGATGCTGACTGATGTGACCCCTATTACAGTCCAGAATTTTCTAAACTATGTAAACAGCAGCCGCTATGACGATACCCTCATACATCGCTCGGTTCCCGGGTTTGTTATCCAGGGCGGTGGATACCGCGCTAACCCGCTCGGCGCATCTATCGAGAGAGACGATGCTATCCAAAACGAATTCAATCGTTCAAATCTGCGAGGGACAGTAGCTATGGCGAGACTTGGCGGCATTGAAAATAGTGCAACCAGTGAATGGTATGTAAACCTAGCTAACAATTCTCAGCTAGATGGCGTTGATGGTGGTTTTACAGTTTTTGGCGAAATAGTTTCGGGAATGGATGTAATTGATTCAATTGCGAATCTGCCAATTTCAGACCAGCAGTCAACGCTGGGGAGCCCATTTGGCGAGCTACCTTTGGTTGATGAAGACGATGATGGTGTCGATGCAGATGATATCGTCTTAGTTCAGAGAATTTATATCACTGACGTCATTGCTAATGAAATGGCGGACAGTGGCGCCACAGATAACAACAATGAAACAACGCCAGAGACTACAGCTCAATATTCTTCCCTCACCCAAAGCTTCAAGCTGGATGTAAAAGTTAATAGTGAACTTTATCGCGTCACAATGTTCAGAAGAGAAGATTTGGCTGGTCTTTCATTTAGCGTCAACACTAGCACTATTATTACAGTCAACGATGTTGGTCAGGATAGAGGCATTATGGATTTAGACTCTGGCATATTTACAATACCCACAATTCTTGTGGGCGGCCAGGTTGTGACGGATGTTGTTTTAAAACTGACGGATTTCGCTACGCTTACTTTCAGACTTGAAAGCTATAACACTCAGTAACTGTGCTGAAACTCCTCAAGACATTCGTCCGCTACGCAGACGGTCTTACAGAAACCGTAGGTAAATCGTCTTCCTGGTGCGCTATCCTTATGGTGCTGGTGACGTTTTACATTGTTATCACACGCTACGTATTCAATCTTGGCTCCATCGCGGTTCAGGAATCTGTTATCTACCTGAACGCTCTTTTATTTTTGCTTACCTCGGGTTACACACTTAAACATGACGGGCATGTACGCGTAGATATTTTTTATGGCCCGGCTAGCGTGCGTTATAGAGCCTGGGCCAATATGCTTGGTGGTCTGTTTTTGTTGGTCCCGGTTGCGGGCTTTATCCTCTGGGTAAGCTGGGATTACGTGACGGCCGCCTGGCGTATCAAGGAAACCTCTCCTGAAGCCGGAGGAATCCCTTTTGTATATCTGCTCAAAACCCTGATTGTAGCGATGGCCTTCCTAGTTATTCTTCAAGGATTAGTAGAAATTATCCGCAACGCACTTTTTCTTTTTGCCGACGAAAAAGATCCAGACCAGCAAAGCGATCTCAGTGGCGGAGCAATATGATGGAAATGATTCCACTTCTGCTCTTTATTGCCATCTGCCTGGTTTTGATGTGCGGCTATCCAGTAGCCTTTTCCCTTGCGGGCACCTCGCTCGCCTTTGCAGCTATAGGCATGGTCACTGGCACTTTTGATGCAGCCTTTTTGAGCGCCGTGCCTAACCGGCTTTACGGCATTATGATCAACACCAATCTTTTTGCCGTCCCCATGTTCGTCTTTATGGGCATGATGCTGGAAAAGTCCAAGATTGCTGAATCACTACTTAAAGGCATGGCGCTGCTATTTGGCAGAATGCGGGGCGGGCTTGGCATTTCCGTGATCCTGGTTGGAATGTTGCTTGCGGCAAGCACCGGTATCGTTGGTGCCACCGTCGTGACCATGGGCGTGCTGTCTCTGCCAACCATGCTGCGCGCAGGATACAGCCCGTCCCTGGCGACCGGGACTATCTGCGCTACCGGCACACTGGGCCAGATTATTCCGCCTTCAATAGCGCTGGTGCTGCTTGGCGATGTGATTTCCAACGCTTATCAACAGGCCCAACTGAGCATGGGCATTTTCAGAACGCAGAATGTATCCGTTGGGGATCTGTTTTCCGGAGCTATGCTGCCAGGGCTCATTCTTGTTGGGCTGTATATTTTCTACATGATTGGCTCTGCCATTTTTAACCCAGAAAGCGCCCCACCTGCGAAAATCGAAGACCTGAAAAATGTTGCGGGTGGAGACGGCCTGTCGGTCATACTGAGCAAGAGCCTGTTGCCGCCGCTACTATTGATTATTGCTGTGCTCGGTTCAATTCTTTTAGGCGCAGCAACACCCACAGAAGCTGCCGGCGTTGGCGGATTAGGTGCCATATTACTGGCGCTGATAAAGCAGCAAATTAGTTTTTCAATTCTTAAGGATGTTGCAGAATCAACGGCCAGGGTAACGGCTATGGTTTACTTGATCCTGGTAGGGGCTGCCATATTCTCACTTGTCTTCAGAGGTTTTGGCGGCGACATTATTGTTGAGGAATTTTTTGCTGACCTGCCGGGCGGTGTTGTTATGGCTACGGTCATTGTGATGCTGGTTGTTTTCTTGCTTGGGTTTATCCTGGACTTTATTGAGATTACCTACATGGTGGTTCCTATCGTTGGGCCGGTGCTATTAGCAATGGGATTGGATCCGGTCTGGCTGGGCGTGATGCTGGCCGTAAACCTGCAGACTTCATTCCTGACACCGCCGTTCGGATTTTCACTTTTCTATTTAAGAGGGGTGGCGCCAGACTCAATCAAGACCACGCAGATATACAAAGGAGTGATTCCCTTTATTTTTATCCAGCTGATGGTGCTGGGAATGCTGACCATGTGGCCGGAGTTAGCGACATGGCTACCCGCTAAGCTCAAGGCGGGATAGCCGAATAAAGCCTGACTCTCAAAGATTCCTGGCCCGCACGTACGCTTCTTCAGAAACGTCTTGGTAGGCACGGATACTTTGTTCAAATTCGCGGTACGATGCATGAATTTCAGCTGCCGCGGAGCTGAGGTTGGCCAGTTTATCTATCTCCTCCTGGGCAATGGTGTTCAATTCCTGGAGCAAGTCATCGGGAAACTGCCTTGGCGTAATGCCGTGAGTTTGTTCCAAGTCTGACAGCGACAAGGCATTTCGCGCAGTAAATTCATTCGTCATTTCTACTCCTGCTGCTGCCGCGGCGGTGCGCAGAACTTCCTGAAGGTAAAACGGCAGCGCCTCAAATTGCTCTTTATTAAACAAAAATTCCATTACCGCACCAGGTTCATGCCAGCCGGGGTAATAATAGTACTCCGCAATTTCATATAAACCGAAAGCCTGGTCGTTATAAGGGCCAACCCATTCCGTAGCATCAAGCACACCCGTTTGCAGCGCGGTGAATAACTCGCTGCCGGGCATATTCACTGGCACGCCACCTAGGCGGGAGAGGATATCCTGCGCTAGGCCGGGTATCCGCATTTTCAGGCCCTGGAAATCCTCCTTCGAATTGATCTCCTTGTTAAACCAGCCGCCCATCTGCACTCCGGTCGTACCGGCCGGTACCGGGATCAGGTTAAAGGGAACATACAGTTCTTCCCAAAGCTCAAGGCCGCCTCCGTAAAGAATCCAGCTCTGCATTTCATGTCCGTTCATTCCAAACGGCAGCACCGTAAAGAACTGGGCTTCCGGTACCTTGCCTTTCCAGTAGTAAGCAGCTCCATGACCAATTTCTGCCGTGCCTGCGCTGACTGCATTAAACACTTCAAGTGCCGGCACCAGCTCACCATCACCATAAACACGTATTTTCATGCGGCCGTTGGACATGGCTTCGACTTTTTCAGCAAATATTTCAGGGGCACGGCCTAGGGCCGGAAAGTTTTTTGGCCAGGTGGTGGCCAGTTTCCATTCATAGAACTGTTGGGACTCAGCTGCCACAGCGCCAGCGTCAGCAGGCGGAGAATCACTCCCACAGGCCTGGAGCAGCAGGGACACTACCAGTGTATAAATTGTTATGCTTATATTCCTGAGGGACATGAGCTCTTTCCTCCTGTCTTTTGTATTCTACTCTGCGGATTCAGCTTGTGGCTTTTTAGACCGCTTCCAGCTTGGCATAGGACATGACGAGCCACTTGCCACCTACCTCATCAAAATTTATTTGTACTCGGGCATTAGGCCCGCTACCTTCGTAATTGAGTACCACGCCTTCGCCAAACTTGGGGTGTTTCACCCGCTGCCCAAGACTGATATTTGTGCCTGAAACCGTACCGGAAGGCTCGAGACCGCCGATCATACCATGTTTGCCAGCGCTCCCACCGGGCTCGAAACCGTCCCGGCGGACTTCTCCCTTCATCCTAATTTCCTCGACCAGCTCCTCAGGAATTTCTCGTAGGAAGCGCGAGGGACGTGTCAGGGTTTCTTCACCATGCAGGCGCCTGGATTCAGCATAGGAAAGTGTGAGTTTCTGCCTTGCTCGAGTAATGCCGACGTAGCAGAGACGCCGCTCCTCCTCAAGGCCGGCGAGGTCGTCCATGGACATTTTATGTGGGAACAGGCCCTCTTCCATGCCCGTAATAAAGACTTTAGGAAACTCGAGCCCCTTCGCCGAATGCAGTGTCATCAGCTGGACCGCATCCTCGTAATCATCGGCCTGGGCATCTCCTGCATCCAGTGCGGCCTTGTCTAGAAAGGCCGTTAAAATATCCAGCTCCGTCAGCTCCTTGTTCAGCTCCTCCGCTGACTCTTCCAGCAGCATCGCGTCTTCCTGGGGCAGGTCCTCTACTTCAAACGCTTTCGCAGCATTAACCAGTTCTTCAAGGTTCTCCAGTCGAGTGCGCGCTTTCTCGCCTCCTTCTTTTTCATGGTGTTGTATCAGTCCGCTTTGCTTAATCACGTACTCAGTGAATTCAAAAAGTTCCTTGCCTTCCAGCTGTTCGTCCATTGCATCAATCAGCGCCATGAATCCGGATACATTAAGAACTGCCCGCGAAGAAATAAGGGATGCCTGGACCGCTTTGACGGAAGCCTGCCACATAGAACAACCCTCGGCGCGGGCAATCTGGCGAATGCTGTCTACTGTCTTTGTCCCGATGCCGCGAACTGGCGTGTTGATGACCCTTTCGAAGGCCGCATCGTCATCACGGCTTCCTACCAGGCGCATATAGGCCAGTGCGTTCCGAATTTCCAAACGCTCATAAAATCGGAAGCCGCCATAAATACGGTACGGCATGTTAATTCTAAGCAGAGCTTCTTCAAGCTCGCGCGATTGAGCATTTGATCGATAGAGAATTGCCGCCTCTTCGTGTCGGTTGCCGGCATTCACCCATTTTTCGATCTGCCCGACGACGAAGCGCGCCTCATCCTGCTCATTGAAGGCCCCGTACAGTGAGATCCTTTCACCCTCCTTGTCCTCGGTCCAAAGCTCTTTGCCGAGACGGCCCGAATTTTTGGCTATCAGCTTGTTCGCTGCATTGAGAATATTGGCCGTTGAACGATAATTCTGTTCGAGCCTGACCAGATCTGCATCCGAAAAATCCTTGTCAAAATTCTGGATATTTTCTATGCGTGCGCCGCGCCAACCATATATGGACTGGTCATCATCCCCTACCACCGTTATAAACCCGGTATGGCCTACCAGCATCCTCAGCCAGGCATACTGAATAGCATTGGTGTCCTGGAATTCATCTACCAGGATATGACGAAATCGAGTCTGGTAGTGCCCAAGAAGTGCCGGGTGTTTCAGCCAAAGCTCATGGGAGCGCAGAAGAAGTTCACCGAAATCAACCATGCCGCCTCTCTCGCAGGCCTCTTCATAGGCAGCATAGACGCGAATCATGACCTTCGTGAATTCCTCGCCAAAATCCTCTAGGTTAGACGCCCTGAGTCCCTCGTCTTTTTGATTATTGATGAACCACTGGCACTGTTTAGCAGGCCATTTACCTTCGTCCAGTTCAAGGTTTTTGCTAATCCGCTTAATTAAGCGCAGCTGATCGTCGGCATCTAGAATCTGAAATTTTTCCGGAAGACCGGCTTCTTGGTAGTGAGCGCGTAAAAGTCGATGAGCAAGCCCATGAAAAGTGCCAACCCACATACCCCCTACCGGACGTTCGAGCAGTTCTTCGATACGCACCCGCATTTCATTTGCCGCCTTGTTGGTGAAGGTCACCGCCAGGATACCGTGTGGAGAAACACCCTCCATCTGAATGAGCCAGGCAATACGATGAACCAACACCCGGGTCTTGCCGCTTCCGGCTCCTGCCAGCACAAGAAGATTGCCTGGGTCTGAGGTTACTGCTTTACGCTGGTGATCGTTGAGAGGGTTAAGAATATGGGAGACATCCATGGCTTCGCATTCTACCAAATACGCCAGAAGCCTTGGGATAAAAATACTAAGGAATGATGAAAAATCCGTAATTGAGTATCTAATGGCTTTTTTACTTGCTACCGTGGATCAAGGTGAGATGTTTCTCAGAAGTTGAAAAGGCCGGCCAGGCACCGCCAGCCGGTTTTTTTAAGAAGGTGTTATGTCAGAGCAAGTTGAAGGAGCCGTCAAATGGCTCAAAGATTAAAAAGGATTTGGTTTTATCGAGCAGTCAGACCGCCGGGACGTATTCGTCCATTACAGTGTAATTATCGACGATAGCCGTCGAACACTGGTTGAAGGGCAAAAGGTAATCATGGAAATTACCCAGACTGAGACGGGTCCTCAGTCTGGAAATGTAAGCCCTGCCAATTCAGACTGATTCACTAGTATTAATTTAAAGTCGGACCAAAAAAGCAGCCTTTCCAACTGCTTTATCGCCTTCATCAATAAACATAATTTTAGTTTTGTACCCAAATTTTTCTCTCTAGGCCTCCCTTCTCTCCCCAGACAAGTCCTTTTATACTCAAGCCTGGAATCAAGTAAGCCGGAGTATTTCCCCTGGAAAACACCAACCTAATCAAGGCCATTGGTGAAGCGTTGGGCGATATGCGCAAATCTGAGCGAAAAGTTGCTGATTTTGTGCTCGCCGACCCCGCCTCTGTCCTCGATATGCGCATAAAAGACCTGGCCAGCGGGTCCGACGTGAGCGAACCGACCGTAGTCAGGTTCTGCCGCGCCCTGGGTTATGACGGCTTTCAGTCATTTCGGCTGCAGTTAGCAAGATATCTGGGCAGCAGCGGCATCTACAGCCAGTTTTCTGTAAGCGATACGGACTCAATGACTGATGTCTCCCGAAAGGTTTTTGATTCAACTATTGGCTCTCTTTTGTCAGTTCGAGAAGAACTTGATATTGGCGCCCTGGAGTCTGCTATTGCTGCTCTGGCTGATGCCGAAAGAGTAGAGTTTTATGGCTTCGGCGCCTCCGGTTCTGTTGCCATTGATGCCCAGCACAAGTTTTTCCGCCTACAGATGAATGCAGCTGCTTATACCGACCCGCATATTCAGCACATGTCAGCTATCTCACTGAAAGAAAGTGATGTTGTTGTCGCCATTTCCCAGTCGGGGCGCTCCACGGCCCTTATAGAGAGCGTGAAACTGGCACGAGAAGCAGGCGCCAGGGTAATAGGGCTAGTGCCCGACGACACACCTGTCGCTGAGTTATGCGGCATACCCATTCATATCAACGTGGAGGACAGCCAGCATATGTTTACACCGGTATCATCGCGAATCGCGCACCTGGTCGTGATTGATGTATTGGCAATGGGGGTAGCACAGATGCGCAGTGGCATGCTTCAGGATCACCTGAAAAAACTGAACAGAAGTCTTAAATCATTGCGTTCACATAAACGCAAGGAAGCCTAGCTTATTCTACTGTGACCGATTTCGCTAGGTTGCGCGGTTGGTCTATATCAGTCCCCTTTATGACCGCCACGTGATAGGACAGTATCTGCAAGGGGATTGTATAAATGATTGGAGAAAGAAAGTCGCTACAGTGTGGGACGTTAATTACCGTCGTATTTGCATCGTTATTGAAGCCCGCCTCTGCATCAGCAAATACATATAGCTGACCGCCGCGCGCACTGACCTCCTGCAGGTTAGATTTCAGCTTTTCCAGAAGTTCATCATTTGGCGCCACAGCAATAACAGGCATGTTGTCGTCAACCAGTGCCAGAGGGCCATGTTTGAGCTCGCCCGCCGGGTAGGCCTCAGCATGAATATACGAAATTTCTTTCAATTTTAAGGCGCCTTCTTTAGAGACAGGATACTGAACGCCGCGTCCCAAGAATAAAGAGTGTCGCTTGTCGGCGAAATCAAGGGAGATATCTCTGATTTGGTTATCCAGTGTCAGTGTCTGCTCAAGAATGTGAGGCAGCTCATGCAGATCCGCAACAAGATTTTTTTCCTCTTCCTCGCTAAGTCCATTACGTCTGGCCAGTACGAGACAGAGCAGTGTCAGAATAGAAAGTTGAGTGGTAAAGGCCTTGGTTGATGCAACACCGATTTCCCTACCGGCCTGGGTCATGATCGCAAAATCGCTTTCCCTTTCAATTGAGCTGTTGGCCACATTGCATATGGTCATTCGGCCGACATAGCCGGCCTCCTTGGCAAACCGGAGGGCAGCGAGTGTATCGGCTGTTTCCCCTGACTGCGATATCGTGACAAATAAACAGTTTTTGGGCACCAGCATATTGCGGTAACGGTATTCACTGGCAATATCAACAGAGCATGGCATGCGGGCTATATTTTCAAACCAGAACTTGGCAATCATACCGGCATGGTAGCTAGTGCCACAGGCGACAATCTGGACGCTTTTTGTCTGATCGAAAATAGCCTTAGCATCGACCCCGAAAGCTTCTTCCATCACATGGGTTTTACTGATCTTGCCCGCCAGGGTGTTAGTCACCACCTCCGGTTGTTCATAAATTTCCTTGAGCATGAAATGGCGGTAGTCGCCCTTAACTGAATCCTGGAGGTCCTGGCGTAAACGCACAATCTTGCGGTCAACTTTTTGGTCCCCATTGCTGATTTTTATCCTGTTGGCCTTTATTTCAGCAATATCACCCTCTTCTAGATAGATAAACCTGTCAGTGACCTGACCAAGCGCCGCTGGGTCAGAAGCAATAAAGTTTTCGCCTATTCCAACACCTATCACCAGGGGACTGCCACTGCGGGCAACAACAATCCGCCTCGGATCTTCCCGGTCAATCACGGCAAGACCATAGGCGCCCTCTAAGAGGGAAACTGTTTTGGTAACGGCGTCCAGGAGTTTCATATTTTCTTTTTCTAGAAACTTATGAACTAGGTGAACGATAACTTCCGTGTCAGTATCGGTTAAAAATTCATAACCTCCTTTCTGCAAGCCTTCTTTGAGGTCGAGAAAGTTTTCAATAATGCCGTTATGAATTAGGGCGACCCGATTGCCGCTGGTATGCGGATGAGCATTTTCCTGTGTGGGTTTTCCGTGAGTGGCCCAGCGGGTATGGGCTATGCCAATAGGACCGTCGACCGTTAACTCCTTGAGCTTGTCTTCAAGCGCCTGCACCTTGCCGACAGTTTTAATGCATGAGAGTTCGAGTGACTTGCGGTTAATAATAGCCAGCCCTGCAGAGTCATAACCCCTGTACTCCAGACGCTTGAGCCCTTCAACTAGGATTCCATTTACATCTCTTTGCCCTATGGCACCGACAATACCGCACATACTTTTACATACCGCCTGCTGAATTACTGCTTTTTACCCGGGCGTTTCCAGCCGGCAATGTTGCTTTGCTTTGCTCTGCCAACGCCGAGCTGATCAGTCTCAATATTTTTTGTAATAGTAGACCCGGCCGCAACAAAAGCGCCATTTTCGAGTGTGACAGGAGCAACCAGCACAGCATTGGAGCCGATAAAGACTCCGTCGCCTATATAGGTCTTGTGCTTGTTGATGCTGTCATAGTTGCAAGTGATTGTACCGGCACCAACATTTACTCCCTCGCCTAATTCGGAATCACCAATATAGGAAAGATGATTAACTTTACTACCTTTTCCAATGACAGATTTTTTGACTTCAACAAAATTACCGAGCTTAGAGGAGTCTCTCATTTCGGTGCCTGGCCGCACACGTGCGAACGGACCAAGCTGGCAGTTTTTGCCGATGACTGCATCTTCAATAACAGTATAAGCGTGCAGCTCTGTCCCCTCTCCTATGCAGCAGTTTTTCAAAATACATCCGGCACCTATTTTGACATGCGGAGCGATGGTCACTTTACCTTCAAGGATGACATTGATATCAATCTCTACGTCACTGGCTATATCGGCCTCACCTCGTATATCGACGCGTGAGGGGTCAGCTAGGGTGACGCCATTGTTCATGAGTTCTTCATTCATTCTTTTTTGATATTTCCTTTCGAGCTCAGCAAGCTGAACTCTGTCATTAATTCCTGTTATCTCAGCCTGGTCCTGGCATTGGCTTGTCACTACCGCGATGTCATCTGCAATAGCAAGCTCAACCAGGTCAGTAAGGTAATACTCCTTTTGTGCATTATCAGCCTGGATTCTTGGCAGCCAATTTTTTAGCAGGTTTACGGGTATTGCCATAAAGCCGGTGTTAATTTCATCAACCGCTTTTTCAGATTCGGAGGCATCCCTTTCCTCAATAATACGGGTTATTTGACCGCTTTCATTGCGAATAATTCGCCCCAACCCCGTTGGATTATCCACCACGCAGGTAAGCACGCCCATGCTGTCAGCGTCCACCCCATCCAGCAGGGCCCTCAAAGTTTCGGCTTTTATTAGTGGCACATCACCGTATAACACAAGGGCAACTGCCTCATCATCCAATCCGTCCAATGTCTGCTTTACGGCATGAGCGGTACCAAGCTGCTCTTTCTGGAGAACAAAACGTGTATTGGCGCCTGCAAGCTCTTGCTCAACCGCTTCTGAGCCAAAGCCTATAACGACCTGTAAATTTGCGCATTCCAGCTTACGTGCGGTATCCAGTACATGTAGCAGCAATGGCTTTCCGGCTAGTCTATGCAGAACTTTCGGCCGGGCAGATTTCATACGGGTGCCTTTGCCTGCCGCTAGTACGATTACATTCAGTTTCAAATCCGGTCAATCCGTTTCAAATTTATGTCAGTGATTATATTACGTCAGGATATCTGCAGACAGGGGAAACATTCCTGATTAGACAGAATAAAAAAACCGGCTGGCGCCGGCTTTTTAATATTTTTTTCAAAAGATATGAGTTAACCGCCCATCTTTTTGCGCAGCTGTTGCAGCGACCTGATCTGTGCTGCAGCCTGTGCTAAATGTGCAGCGGCTTCGGCGTATTCCATTTCGGCCCCCTGATTCTGAATAGCTTCCTGGGCCTCTTTCATTGCCTGCGCGGCATTAGCCTCATCAATATCGTCAGCACGAACTGCAGTATCAGCAAGAACGTTCACCGTACCAGGCTGAACTTCGAGGAAGCCGCCAGACACGTAGTAAATCTCTTCTTCGCCATGCTCCTTAGTAATGCGCAAAGGGCCAGGAATCAATGCCGTTAGCAGTGGTGCGTGTCCCGGGTGAATACCCAGATCGCCCAAGCTTCCCGCAGCTACAAGCTGCTCAACGCTACCAGAGAAAATTTCTTCTTCTGCGCTGGCAATTTCGCAATGCATTGTCATGACCATAATTAATATTCCTATGTGCAGTAATACACAGGTTGTTACATATCTTTCGCTTTTTCTACTACGTCTTCGATGCCGCCGACCATATAGAAGGCCTGCTCGGGAAGATCGTCATATTCACCCTCAAGGATGGCTTTGAAGCTGGAAATAGTATCTTTCAAGGATACGTACTTTCCTGGGGTGCCGGTGAATACCTCGGCAACCGTACAGGGTTGAGAGAAAAATCGCTCAATTTTACGCGCACGGTTTACAGCCAGCTTATCGTCTTCAGACAGCTCATCCATACCAAGGATGGCGATTATGTCTTTCAGCTCCTTGTAGCGCTGCAGAATAGTCTGCACACCACGAGCCACTTCGTAATGCTCCTGGCCAATCACCAGGGGGTCGAGCTGGCGGGAAGTGGAGTCAAGCGGATCTACGGCGGGGTAGATGCCCAACTGGGCAATATCACGGGACAGTACAACGGTAGCGTCAAGGTGAGCGAAGGTCGTTGCCGGAGACGGGTCAGTAAGGTCGTCCGCCGGTACATATACAGCCTGGATGGATGTAATAGAGCCATTCTTCGTAGAGGTAATTCTCTCCTGAAGCGCGCCCATTTCTTCGGCCAGCGTTGGCTGGTAGCCCACTGCTGAAGGCATACGGCCAAGCAATGCGGATACTTCCGTACCAGCAAGCGTGTAACGGTAAATGTTGTCAACGAAGAGTAATACGTCGCGGCCTTCGTCACGAAATTTCTCTGCCATAGTCAGGCCGGTCAGGGCAACGCGCAACCTATTACCCGGCGGCTCATTCATCTGGCCGTAAACCATGGATACTTTTGAATTACTGAATGTTTCGGTATCGATGACGCCAGCTTCCTGCATCTCGTGGTAGAAATCGTTACCCTCACGAGTACGCTCCCCAACACCGGCGAATACAGAAAGTCCACTGTGCTCAGTAGCAATGTTGTTGATCAGCTCCATCATGGTTACCGTTTTACCTACACCGGCACCACCGAACAAGCCAACTTTGCCGCCCTTGGCGAACGGACAAACCAGATCGATAACCTTGATGCCTGTTTCTAGGAGTTCTTCAGACGCGGCTTGCTCCTCATAGGAAGGAGCCTTGCGGTGAATCGGCATTCTCTCTTTTTCGCCGATATCTCCACGCTCGTCGATCGGGTCGCCGAGCACATTCATGATGCGTCCCAGAGTTTCAGTACCAACAGGAATACTTATAGCAGCGCCGGTATCAGTCACATCCAAGCCGCGGCGCAGTCCTTCTGTTGAACCCAGCGCAATAGTGCGCACAACACCGTCGCCCAGCTGCTGCTGGACTTCCAAGGTGATGGTGCTGTCAGCCACCTTCAGGGCGTCATAAACTTTGGGTACAGAATCGCGTGGAAATTCCACGTCTATAACAGCACCAATAATTTGTACGATACGACCGCTACTCATGTCCGGTTCCTCTTAAATTTCTTTAAATCCAAATAACTAGTATTAAAAAGTCTTTTCTATATTTTAAGGTGTCTTTATAGCGCCGCTGCGCCTCCAACAATTTCCGATAGTTCCTGCGTAATCGCAGCCTGGCGCGCCTTGTTGTAAACCAGCTGCAGCTCGTCTATAAGCTCGCCGGCGTTATCCGTTGCGCTCTTCATGGCAATCATACGGGCAGCCTGTTCGCAGGCATTGTTTTCTACTACCGCCTGATAAACCTGCGATTCGATATAGCGAGCCAGCAGGCCATCAAGCAGATCGCGCGCATCGGGCTCATAGATGTAATCCCAATGATGCTTCATATCTTTGTCTTCGGCAGCCTGCAAAGGCAGTAACTGTTCAATGACTGGTTTCTGCGTCATGGTATTTACAAATTCGTTGGTTACCAGGAACAGCTTGTCGATTTTGCCGTCAGCAAAGCCGTCCAGCATAACCTTTACGCCACCGACCACGTCTTCAACCGCGGGCTTGTCGCCTATCCCGCGGATCGCTGCAACTACGTTGCCGCCATAGTTATTAAAGAATGCTGCACCTTTAGATCCTACCGCGCAGATATCAATCTCTGCCCCTGCATCAGCCCTTTCTTTCATGGAATGAATCATTGATTTGAACAGGTTGATGTTCAGGCCGCCACAAAGACCGCGGTCGGTCGAGATAACTATGTAGCCGACGCGCTTAACCTCACGCTCCTTCATATAGATATGTTGGTATTCAGGAGTCGAGTTAGCCAGGTGGCTGACCACGCTGCGAATGTTCCTTGCGTAGGGCTTGCCCAGCTCCATCTGGTCCTGGGCCTTACGCATTTTACTGGCCGCAACCATTTCCATGGCGCTAGTGATCTTCTGAGTATTCTTGATACTCCCGATCTGATTGCGAATTTCTTTACCCGCTGCCATAAGTGCTTACCAGGTCTGTGTAGAAATGAATTTGTCCATGGCTTCCTTGAACGACTTTTCAATGTCGTCGTTCCAGTTACCCGTTTCGTTAATGTTGGCCATGAGGTCTCCGTATTCAGAGTTCATGTAAGACAGTAGAGCCGCCTCGAAGTTGGCAATCTTGTCCAGCTCTACTTCTTTCAGGAAGCCTTCGTTTGCGGCGAAGATCACAATTGCCATCTCTGCAACAGACAGTGGTGAGTACTGCTTCTGTTTCATTAGCTCGGTAACACGCTGACCATGCTCCAGCTGCGCACGAGTGGCTTCATCAAGGTCTGATGCAAACTGAGCAAACGCCGCCAGTTCACGATACTGGGCAAGAGCTAAACGAATACCGCCGCCCAGTTTCTTTATGATATTAGTCTGTGCCGCACCACCAACACGGGATACCGACAGACCCGCGTTCATCGCAGGACGAATGCCCGAGTTGAACAGGTTGGTTTCCAGGAAGATCTGTCCGTCAGTTATCGAGATTACGTTGGTAGGTACGAACGCGGATACGTCACCTGCCTGTGTCTCAATAATAGGCAGAGCTGTTAGTGAGCCGGTCTGGCCTGCAACCTTGCCGTCGGTGAACTGTTCAACGTACTCAGCATTTACACGTGCGGCTCTTTCAAGGAGGCGTGAATGGAGATAGAACACATCACCTGGATAGGCTTCACGGCCTGGTGGACGGCGCAGCAGTAGCGAGATCTGGCGGTATGCCCAGGCTTGCTTAGTCAGGTCATCATAAATAATCAGAGCATCCTGGCCGCGGTCGCGGTAGTACTCGCCCATGGTGCACCCTGAGTATGGCGCAATAAACTGCATTGAAGATGGGTCGGAGGCGCTTGCCGCTACAACAACGGTATGCTCCATCGCACCATGCTCTTCAAGCTTTCTTACAACGCTGGCGATAGAAGACTGCTTCTGTCCCACAGCAACATAAATACATTTAACGCCGGTGCCTTTCTGGTTGATGATGGCATCTACGGCCACCGCAGTTTTACCTACTTGGCGGTCACCAATAATCAATTCGCGCTGGCCACGGCCTATTGGCACCATAGCGTCAATGGCTTTTAGGCCGGTCTGTACCGGCTGGGAAACTGACTGACGGGCAATTACGCCAGGTGCAACTTTCTCCACAGCGTCTGTTTCAGATGCATTGATCGGGCCCTTTCCATCAATGGGGTTGCCCAGTGCATCAACTACACGGCCTTCAAGCTCAGGGCCTACAGGCACTTCAAGAATACGCTGTGTGCAGCGGCAAGTCTGGCCTTCGGCCAGCCCCTGATAGTCGCCGAGTACCACGGCGCCAACTGAATCCCTTTCCAGGTTCAGGGCCATCCCGTAAACACCGCCCTCGAACTCGATCATTTCACCGTACATCACATCGGCAAGGCCATGAATGCGGATAATGCCGTCAGATACACTGACGATTGTGCCTTCGTTCTGCGCCTGTGCAGACACGTCGAGCTTGTCGATGCGCTGTTTGATAATTTCGCTAATTTCTGAAGGGTTCAGTTGTTGCATTGTGTTATTTCCTCAACTCTCTCCCTGGCTTTCCCAGGGTGCTTGTGAGCCATCTAAACTTTTAAATCTTTTAGTGTGCTTTCGTTCGCCGTATTCGTTATTGGGCCTATCAGGAATTCATACTTTCAGCCAGCTTGGCAAGCTTGCCGCGCACGGAACCGTCTATCACCAGGTCTCCCGCTCTAATCACTGCTCCGCCAATAAGAGACTTGTCTGTTTCACTGTGTAGTACCACTTCACGCTGAAGTTTATCTTTCAGGGATGCGGCCAGTTTTTCCTGGAGGACATCAGACAATGGGAAAGCAGATGTGACATTCACATCTACTTTCATTTCCTTGTTGGCTTTCAGAATCTCAAAAAGAGAGACTATCTCTGGCAGCAGCGGCAAGCGCTTGTTCTCTGCCAGTATTGAGACGAAGTTTTTAACCTGGCCGGAAATTTCATCACCACAAAGGTCGTTAAGAAGCTGCGCCTGCTGCTCTCCTGTCAGGGAAGGTGAGGACAGCGCCGTATCGACGTCCTCATCACTAACGACGGCAGCCAGAAGCGCTAGATTTTCAGACCAGCCCTTCAGGCTGTCCGAATCTGCTGCTGCTTCAAAGGCCGCTTTGGCATAAGGTCGAGCTAGTGTGGTTAATTCAGCCATATCGTCTATATTATTTACTAGTCAGTAGTTAGGTCCGTTATCAGCTTAAAGGCTGGAAGCCAGTTTTTCTGCCAGTTCTGCATGCGCATTTTCGTCAATAGACGCTTCGAGAATTTTCTCAGCGCCCGCGATGGCAATGCTGGCTACCTGGGCGCGCAGCTGTTCCTTGGCACGGTTAACTTCCTGCTCAATTTCAGCCTGGGCACCGGCAATGAGCCTCTGCCCTTCTTCGCGCGCCTGTTCTTTGGCTTCATCGATGATCTGTGTGGCACGTTTGTTAGCCTGATCAATGATGCCGGACGCTTCTGACTTGGCCTCCTTAAGCTGATCTGCCACACGTGACTGGGCCAGCTCAAGGTCTTTTTCTGCCCGCTCTGCAGCTTCAAGGCCATCAGCGATTTTTTTCTGCCGCTCAGCCATGGCCGCCGTCAAGGGCGGCCACACATACTTCATGCAGAACCACACGAAGAATGCGAAGGCAATCATTTGTCCAAGTATTGTTGCGTTTATATTCACGAATACACCTCTTACCCAGTGTGTTCCTAAGGGTTGCTGTTTACTCTTTTAAATCCGGGCTTGATTAACCGGCAAGCGCAGCAACAAAAGGGTTTGCAAAGGTGAACCACATGCCGATGGCCAGACCGATCATGGTTACGGCGTCAATAAGGCCGGCAACCAGAAACATCTTACCCTGCAGCATAGGTGCCAGTTCTGGCTGACGTGCTGATCCCTCCAGCATCTTGCCGCCCAAGATACCAAAACCAATAGCAGTACCCAGTGCACCCATACCCAATACCAGCAGTACTCCAAGCACTGTAAACGCTAATATCTGCTCCATTTTTTCCTCCAGTTGTTAAGGTAATTACCTTGATTTAGTGAATTTTGAAAATTCTTTTTTTATTAAGAATCTGATTAGTGATCCTCACACGCTTGGCTCAGGTAGACGATGGTGAGCATCATGAAAATAAAGGCCTGCAGTGGCACTACCAGCAAGTGGAAGGCCGCCCAGACAAAGTGTGCCGGCAGCTGAAAAGCCCCAAAAAGCGCTATCAGCAGGAATACCAACTCACCAGCATACAGGTTTCCATATAGACGCAGTCCCAGAGAAACCGGTTTGGCCAGAAGGGTTGGTACTTCAATTAACAGGTTAAAAGGCAACATCTTTTTACCAAAGGGTTGAAAAGCAAGCTCGGCCAGGAATCCGCCGAAGCCTTTGATTTTGATGCTATAAAAAATTATCAGGAAAAATATGCTGATTGACATACCGAGCGTAATGTTAGGGTCAGTTGTCGGGACAACACGGAATGCTGTTTCGTGGCTGCCGCTGAGAGTCTGTGCAAGCCATGGCAGGATATCAACCGGCACCAGGTCCATGGTATTCATAAGGATGACCCAGCAGAAAATGGTCAGGGCCAGCGGGGCAATCAGTTCGCTTTTGCCGTGGAAAGTATCCTTTACGTTTTGATCGACAAATTCATAGACCCACTCTACGAAGTTCTGGAACCCTGTAGGTACGGCTGCAGACGCTTTATCTGCGGCTTTTTTGAAGGAAAGCACAAAAAGCAGACCCAGCGCGACAGACCAGCCAAGCATATCAACATGAAAGGACCAGAATCCCATTTCGCTTGCTTCTTCTTCTGTGTGCGCAAAGCCCCAATTGCCATCGGGGTGTTTTCCAAATGTAAGGAACTGAAGGTGATGCTGGATGTACTCACCCTGCGTCTGGGTGTGTTCTTCGCCGTGTCCTGCTTCTTCGTGTGATGCTTCGCTTGCCATGCTGCCTATTTCAATTATCGAGTGTAATCGCTAGCCGAGCGCCAATTCTCTAATGTTTAGATTTGCCCGTTAACTTGTTTGTCCAGTAAATCAGAGTGTTCTGGCATCGAAACACTCTCTTCGTCTTTCGTCTTGCTTAATGCGCCTTCCTTTAATCAGGATTTCCTGAGTTTTCGCCAGGTTACGCTGACCCAGGCTGTTGCGAGCAGTCCAACGATGATATTAACGATGAAGCTCACAATAATTGCCGGCTCATCGATAGGTCTTACGCCTGCAAATACCAATGCGAAAAGAACCACAGTCATTATCAGCTTGCCTGTTTCGCCAGCATAGAATGACTTGACTATCAGCGGGGTATTTCTTGCTCCGCGGTAACGGAACGCCTTCCAGGCGAAATAGCCGTTAGGCACAATACTGATAAACCCACCCAGCAATATCGAATATGCAGTAACGAGATTAAGCGTCAATAAAGCAATTAATGCTACTGCAATACACAGTAAAAACTGGACGATAAAAGCGATGTAGACGGGAGGGGCTTTTATGTTTGAAACGGTCACCGGCTGCTCTCTTTAAAGTGCCATTTGCCTGTGTGTGTCACCGTCCCCAGGCCATTCCCTACCTACTGTTTTTTCAGCGTTTCTCACTGTTTTTCGACCGCGCGCATTATAGTGATTTTACCTAACCCATACAACAGCAAGAGTACAGAAAGACGCGTAATAAAAAGTTACTTGATATGGTCCAGAATTCCCTCGAGTTGCTCGAGTGAGTTGTAGTTGAGAATTAGCTTTCCCTTGCCCTTCGCGGTGTGCTGAATATTGACCTGGGTGCCGAGTTTTTCGGACAGGTTGTCCCGGAGATGCCGGATATCAGGATCGATTTTATTGGAAACGGCTCCCTTTTTGTTTTTCTGTGCCTGTAAGCGCCTGACCAGTGCTTCAGTCTGACGCACTGACAGCCCTTTGTTCTTGACCTGCTTGCCAGCTTCAAGCTGTTTTTCATAAGGCAGGGACAAAAGTGCCCGCGCATGGCCCATTTCAAGCTCCCCACGCTCAACAAAGGACCTTACATCGTTATTGAGGCTTATGAGCCTTAACAGGTTCGTAACAGTGGTCCTGGATTTGCCAACCGCATCGGCCACTTCCTGCTGGGTTAACTCAAACTCATCTATAAGGCGCTGCAATGCCATCGCTTCTTCGATGGGATTCAGGTTTTCACGCTGGATATTCTCTATCAGCGCCATTGCTACAGCCGCTTCATCCGCCACCTGCTTGATGATGGCTGGAATTGTATCCTGCCCGGCCAACTGACTGGCTCTCCAGCGCCGCTCGCCGGCAATAATTTCGTATTTATTGGTCGTAATTGGCCTCACTACGATTGGCTGCATAACCCCCTGCACCTTGATAGAAGCGGCCAGATCCTCTAGAGATTCTGCCTTGATATCGAGTCGTGGCTGGTATTTTCCTGGCTGAATGTATTCGACAGGGAGATGTTTAAGGGCATTATTTTCAGACGCGCCTTGATCACCCTCTGCCGACTGTGCTGATAGCGGCTGATTGGTTCTCGCTGTCTCTTGTGCTGACCGGGTGTTGCCAGAGCCCAGTAATGCATCCAGCCCCCTACCCAAACCGCGTTTTTTTGTTGCCATGTTCTTGATAGCTCGTTCTTTTTTACTGCTTGCAGCTGCCCGTTACTAGGGGTTCTGCAGATCCCCCGCTTGGGTGCTGGTGTCTTCTGGCTGGATTCCGCTGCTTTGCGACGTATAATTATCCCGGTCCTGATCATGGTGGCGCCTTAGTATTTCGCCTGCCAGTGCAATATAGGCCAACGCTCCACGTGAGCTTCTATCATACACGATTACGGGCAGTCCAAAACTTGGCGCTTCTGCCAGCCTCACATTCCTTGGAATAATGGTTCGATAAACAGTATCACCGAAATACTCAATAAGCTGATCAGAAACTTCCTGGCTAAGCCTGTTGCGGGGGTCATACATGGTTCTGAGTATGCCCTCGATATTCAGGCCAGGGTTAAGAGTGGCGGCCACTGCCTGTACCGTCTGGGACAAGGCGGTCAGCCCTTCCAGGGCATAATATTCACATTGCATCGGGATAAGCACACCATCCGCTGCTACCAGGGCATTGACTGTCAGCATGTTCAAAGACGGTGGACAATCTATAAGCACGTAATCGTAGTCAGAACCTGACTGTCTAATGCAGTCACGCAGCCGGTGATCACGTCCCTCAACCTCTAGTAATTCAACTTCTGCCGCAGTCAAGTCACCATTTGCAGGCAAGAGATCAAATTCTGCTTCGGGGCTTCTCTGCACAACCTCTGCCAGGGAAGCCTGCTGCACCAGCAGGTCATAAACGCTGGCTTCAAGCTGGTTTTTCTCAATGCCACTGCCCATGGTGGCATTACCCTGGGGGTCAAGATCGATGAGCAGGACATTTTTTTTCATGCGGGCCAGTGACGCCGCCAGGTTGACCGTTGTCGTGGTTTTTCCGACTCCGCCCTTCTGATTGGCTATAGCAAATATATGACTCACTGGTATATCCCGATCAGGCCTGTCTTTGAATCATGGTAATCAGGTGACGGCTTCCTTCAACACCCGGTACTGAAAACTCTTCTACTTGGTTGACTGAAACTGACTCTGGAAGCGCCTCTATCTCAGATTCTGGTAACTGCCCCTTCATCGCCATTATCTTGCTGCCGGCATCAAGAAAATAAGCTGCCTGCTTCACAAGTCTTTCTAGCGGGGCAAAAGCCCGGCAGAGCACAATATCAATTTGCTCACTGCTTTGAAAGCTCTCAATGCGTTCATGAAAAACCGATACGTTTTCGAGGCCAAGCTGTGTAGTCACCTGAAAAAGGAAGCGTGTTTTTTTTCCATTACTGTCCAACAGCAAGAAACTATTTTCTGGAAAACAAATGGCCAGCGGAATCCCCGGTAATCCAGCTCCGGTGCCTACATCTAGAAACGTATGTGCCTGTGTTTTCTCAATAAAGGGCACGATAGCCAGGCTGTCCAGCAGATGATAGGGAATCATTTGCTGAACGTCCTTTATGCCGGAAAGATTGTAAGCCTTGTTCCATTTATCAAGCAGCAAAAGGTAGGCTAGTAACTGCTCTTGTTTTCCTATTTCGAGAGACAGGCCAAGACGGTCCAGGCCATCGGCCAGGATTTCAATGTCTGGGTCTGGCGAACTCATCAGGCGATCTTGTCTTCGGGTGCCTGACTGTCCTGGAGTCTGGAGAGGTGAGAATGTTTCTTGAGACTGACTAGCAGCAGCGATATGGCGGCAGGGGTCATGCCAGGAATACGGGTCGCCCTGGCTATGGTATCAGGTCTAACCTGGACCAGTTTCTGACGAATCTCAGACGATAGTCCGGATATTGCTTCATAGTTGAAATTTTCCGGAATTGCAGTATTTTCCTGGGCTTTCTGCTTGGCTATTTCCTCAAACTGCCTGTTTATATACCCCTGGTATTTAATCCTGATTTCCACCTGCTCCGAGACTTGCTGTGGTGGCAATTCGGTCAGCTTGCCTGTTTTCATGCAGGCTTCATTCAGGTCCTCAATAGTCACTTTCGGCCTTGCGAGGATATCCGAGAGCGCATATTCATGGGCAAGCGGGCTATCCAGCAGCGGGTTAATCAAATCGGCCATCGGTGTGGCTGGCTGAACCCAGATTGATGAAAACCGTTTCTGTTCGCTTGCCACCAGCTCCTGCTTTTGGGTAAATAGCTGCCAGCGCTTATCATCCACCAGCCCAAGGTCACGACCCTTTTCTGTCAACCTAAAGTCAGCATTATCCTGTCTCAGCATGAGACGGTATTCAGCTCTTGAGGTGAACATGCGATAAGGCTCCTGTGTTCCCCGGGTAATGAGGTCATCCACAAGAACCCCGATGTACGCTTCATCTCGGCCTGGACACCAGGGTTCATCGCCTTTCACTGACAAGGCTGCATTGATTCCTGCCAACAGCCCCTGCGCTCCCGCCTCTTCATAACCCGTGGTGCCGTTGATCTGTCCGGCAAAATACAGCCCCTTAATAAACTTGGTCTCCAGCGAAGGATTCAGATCCCGGGGATCAAAATAATCATACTCTATGGCATAACCTGGTCTGACTATGTGCGCATTTTCAAAACCCTCAATACTATGTACCAGCTGCTCCTGCACTTCATAAGGCAAACTGGTCGAAATGCCGTTGGGATAAAGCTCCTGGCTATTAAGCCCTTCGGGCTCTACAAAAATCTGGTGGCTGTTTCTCTCTGCAAACCTGACTACCTTGTCTTCTATAGACGGACAGTACCTCGGGCCAACGCCTTCGATTTCCCCTGAATACATAGGCGAAAATTCCAGCCCCTTGCGGATAATCTCATGGCTCTTTTCATTAGTAGAGGTGATATAACAGCTGACCTGACGGGGATGATCCTTTGGATCCCCGAGATATGACATGACCGGCAACGGGGTATCGCCTGGCTGCTCTTTCATACGCAAATAGTCTACTGATGCGGCATCTATTCTTGGCGGCGTTCCTGTTTTTAGCCGACCCACATTAAAAGGAAGTTCTCTCAGTCTTTTTGCCAGCGCTATGGAAGGTGCATCGCCCGCTCGTCCACCGGAATGGTTTTTCAGTCCAATATGAATCTTTCCGCCCAGAAATGTACCGGTGGTCAAAATTACGTTGGGGGCATAAAACCTCAACCCCATTTGGGTGACCACTCCTTTGACAGATTCATTTTCAATAATGAGATCATCCACGCCCTGCTGGAATATGTTCAGGTTGTCCTGTGACTCCAGTGCATTGCGGATTTCTGCTTTGTATAACGCCCTGTCTGCCTGGGCACGGGTTGCCCTTACAGCAGGCCCCTTACTAGCATTCAGAGTGCGAAAATGGATTCCTGCCAGGTCGGCGGCCCTGGCCATAATGCCGCCGAGGGCATCGATCTCCTTGACCAGATGTGTCTTGCCAATACCTCCTATGGCAGGGTTGCAGGACATTTGGCCCAGCGTATCAATATTTTGAGTGACCAGCATGGTATTGCAGCCCATTCGCGCAGACCCCAGTGCTGCCTCTGTTCCGGCATGGCCGCCACCGACGACTATCACATCATACTGCTGATTCGAGGCAATGCTCATTGATTCTGGTCCAAGTTCAAAAAGGGTGCCAAGTATAAGGATTTACACTAAAAATTGAAGCGTGTTCTTTCCTTTTCAACTGCTTACTTAATATATAAATAATATATAGATATATGAATATTTTAGATTATTACTTTAATGTTATTACTATTATTAGAGGGCGCTGTATTTGTGTATAACCCCTTTTTGTCATGTGTTGACAGGGGGTTATACGCAGCGGCACCTTGTGAGTTTCATGCCGAAATCCTTCCAGCAAGCTGGGTGAAATCTGGTGATGGCTGATTATAAAGTCGGTGGTGCTTTAATTTGACGGTTCAATCCCGGATTTTCTCCCGCTTGATACATTGTTCATCCACAGGATTACCTCCAGCTCCGCTCAAAAATCGATTCATCCTGCTCATTGTCATCATATACTGTCAGTAATCTGTGAACAGGCTAGTAATAAGTTATTTATTCTTCCTTCTATATGTAAGAAGCAAGAAGTGGTTAAATCAGTTCAGTATTATTTCCCAATGCAAAAACTGGAGAATATTTCTCCAAGCAAATCATCAGCAGAGAAAGCGCCGGTAATTTCCTCCAGGGACAGGTGAGCAGCTTTAAGATCTTCAGCAACCAGTTCTCCGGCATGGTGAGAATTTAATTGCTCTTGAGCCTGGTAGAGGCAGGCCAGAGATCTATTCAGGGCATCAAGATGTCGCCTCCTGGCAATGAAACGGCCCTCTACTGAATTACTCAGCCCTGCAAACTGCTTGATCGCAGTCTTAAGAAGATCCACCCCATCGCCGGTTTTAGCCGACAAGTAAACAGTGCTGTTTTCAGCTTCAATCCGGACTTCCTCGCCCGAGAGATCAGATTTGTTGAAGACAACCAGGATTTTTTCAGGAGAGTCCACCTTGGCAGAAATGGTTTGCCACAAGGAAATTTTAGCGATGTCAGTACCATTAGATGAATCACAGACCAGTAAGACAAGGTCAGCATCATCAATTTCTTTCCAGGCGCGCCTGATTCCTTCTTGTTCCACCAGATCCACACTTTCATGAAGGCCTGCGGTATCTATGATATTTAGGGGCATGCCATCAATGCTGATGTGCTCTTTCAGGATATCGCGCGTGGTGCCGGCGATTTCCGTAACAATTGCCCGTGACTGTCCGGAAAGTTTGTTCAACAAGCTGGATTTACCAGCATTGGGCTGTCCAGCAATCACAACGGATAATCCTTCTTTCATGATTGATCCCTGTTTGGCCTGATCTAGAAGGATTACCAGGTCGTTAATTATCCTCAGCAGTCTGGTGGAGACCTTATCATCGGACAGAAAATCTACTTCTTCCTCCGGAAAATCTAGTGCTGCTTCAATATACTTTCTCAGCTCTATGATGGCGGCAATATGTGAATTAACCTGGTTAGAAAATTCTCCCTGCAGGGAGCGCATGGCAAACCTAGCCGCCTCTGTCGAATTACTTTCAATGAGATCAGCAATTGCTTCCGCCTGGGTGAGATCTATTTTGTCATTCAGAAAAGCCCGTTCTGAAAACTCCCCCGGCCTGGCATGTCTCAGGCCCATAGAGAGAACTTCTTGCAATATTAGGTCAACAACAAAAGGACCGCCGTGGGCGTGCAGTTCAATTACATCCTCGCCAGTAAAAGAGTCAGGGCCCGGAAAGAAAAGCGTTATACCCTCATCAAGCACCTCGCCGGATTTTGAGATAAACGGGCCGTAATGGGCATGGCGTGGTATGGGGTCAGAGCCCGTGATCTTATTGGCAACAGAGTGTGATTCTGGACCGGATATTCTAATAATGCTGATACCGCCCTTACCTGAAGGAGTGGCGACGGCGCAGATTGTTTCAATGCCTTTTGTCATCAGGGCTCGCCGGGTAGGGCACTGAGATTAAGTGCCCTTTGGCTTGTAGGATTTCTCTACCTGCTTGGTAATCACCCACTGTTGCAGGATAGACAATACACTGTTGGCTGTGTAGTAAAGTACCAAGCCAGCCGGGAACCATAGGAAGAATACGGTAAAGATAACCGGCATGAACTTGAGCATCTTCGCTTGTGCTGGGTCAGCAGTCTGCATAGGAGTAAGCAACTGCTGAACGAACATTGCTGCGCCCATCAGCAGCGGCAATAGAAAGTATGGGTCCATCTTCGAAAGGTCGTCATACCAGAGAATGAAAGTTGCCTGCCTGAGCTCGACGCTTTCATTGAGTACCCAGAATATGCCCAGGAAAACAGGCATTTGCAGGAGCATGGGCATACAACCACCGAAGGGATTAACCTGCTCTTTTTTCCATAGCTCCATTTGCGCCTGCATGAACTTTTGTTTGTCTTCCCCATACTTGTCTTTCAGCTCATTAATTTTCGGTGCCAGACGGCGCATCTTGGCCATGGATTTAAGACTTTTGGCCGACAGAGGATAAAGAATAATTTTTATCACCAATGTCAGCAGGAGTATGGATACTCCGTAATTTCCAATGGCGTCGTTTATCTGGGTAAGTAGCCAGAAGATGGGCGCGGCAATAAAGTAGAACCGACCGTAATCAATAGTCAGTTCAAGATCAGGAGAGATTTCTTCTAGCCTGTACTGATCTTTTGGCCCGGCCCAGAAACTGGCTTCAACAGTGGCGTTGGTTCCGGGTGCCACGCTGATGGCTGGATTAACGAAAGTCAGCAGATAATCACCCTGGTTGTTTCGGCGCATGGTGTAGGTGTTATTCATGTCAGCACTAGGCACCCAGGCGCTGACAAAATAATGCTGTGAAAAGGCTACCCACCCGCCTGTGTTTTCCACGGGCTCCAGGCCGTCATCAATATCCTCGAGCTCATGTTTTACATAGGGGTCATCTTCAGTATTGATAGCGGCGCCGAGGAATGTGCGCAGACTAAAGCTGCCGGTGTCGCTGGGATCTGGTGAGTCGTCCCTTTTGATCTGGCCAAACATATTGGCCTGCCAGGCAGTATCTGAGGTGTTGTTTACTAGGTACTGTACCTTGATCAGGTAATCATCTTCTGAAAAAAGGTAGCGTTTTGTGACCTCTACGCCGGCATTCTGGAAGACCAAATCGACCGCCTGGTCAGTCCCGGATATTATGTAATCGGTTTGAGTTGACCTGTAAAAAGGTCTTCCATTTGAATCAGCATCCGGGCCATCACGACCAATAAGCCCGCTTTGAGCCACGTAGACCATGCCGGCATCCTGCCTCAATAAAGGAAATGGAGTATCCGGGGTTTCAAGCGACACAGGAAACTCAGGTAAAGCCAGGCCGACAATGTCTCCACCTACAAGGTCTATGGTGACGACCTGGTACGGAGAAGTCACGGTAATAAAGCGGGACTCTGGAGCTTCCTGGACTGCTTCCACTACCGCCGCTTCAGCCGTATTATCATCAACAGGAACACCAGGCAGATCTGTATCCTCAGCCGCCCGAGTCTCAGTTGGAATTTCAGGGAGCACCTGTAATGCGGGGTCAGCCGCGGCAGGGATATCGCTGGCGATCTCGGCCGGGTAATCTTCATTCCACGCCAGCAGCATTAGATAACTGACCACTGCCAGGGCAACCAGCAGAAGATTTCTCTTAATATCCATTGTTTATCCTGACGTTATTGTTGAGAGGTGTTCCAGAATGCGAACCCTGACAGGCCTGACCGGCATTCGCCTTTGGAACCGGGTCATAGCCGCCATCATGGAGAGGGTGGCATTTGCAGATCCTCTTGAGCCCCAGCACTGTGCCCCTGGCTGAACCATGTTCGTCAATGGCTTCAATGAAATAGCTTGAGCAGCTGGGATAAAAGCGGCAGTTTGGTCCCAGGAAAGGGCTTAGCCACTTTTTATAAGCAAGAATTATGAGGGTAATAATTTTAGCCATATGGAAGATATTCATTCAGTGGAGTGTTTTCTTTTGATCTCTTCCAATAATTCGTCGATGCAGGCTCTGCACTTTTCATTGTCCAGTGAATCCAACCCTTTTCTGGAGAGAATCACCAGGTCGCATGAAGGCAATAAGCTTTTCGTGGTCCTGAATGCCTCTCGGATTACACGCTTGACGCGGTTTCTCGCGGTGGCGCGGGCTACATTTTTCTTGGAGACTATAACGCCAAGTCTGGCACTTCCCATCGGGGTTTTGCGGCCAAGGATCAATATATACTTGTTTGATATCCTGAAATCAGGCTTATTAAAAACGTCTTCATAAGCCGAGGAATCTAACAGGCGGCATGATTTGGGGAATCCCTGATTCTCCACTGGCATTTCCTCCTGCAGGCCGGGGCTTTTTACCCTTTAAATACACGTAACAATTGGAGGTTTACGGTATCTTTCAGGGCTTGAAAATCACAGTTACCGCGGTACCTGTATATCCTTAACCCGGGCGATCAGGCAGACAGGCTGGAGCGACCTTTTGCCCTTCTGCGGTTCAATACCTGGCGGCCGGCCTTGGTTGCCATGCGAGACCTGAAACCATGCGTTCTTTTGCGCTTGATAACGCTGGGCTGGAAAGTTCTTTTCATAGTAAATCCTGAGAATCGCTTAACTGTTCGGCTTAAATTTGGCCTTGAGCCCACGCTTGGCGCATGAAGCTGAAACAGCACTAAATTAAAATCTGGCCTCGCTTAAAATTCAAAACCCCTGAAAACAAGTGTTTAGCTGACAATGGCCCCAAAAAAAGGATGCGAATTCTAATGGGTTTCGCTGCATATTGCAATTTAGTGCAGCAGCAAGAGCCCTGCATTTTTGACTAGAAAATCAGCTTAAAAACCAGCTCGGAATTTCCACTTTTTTTTGAATAAACAAGGCAGCTTAAAGCGGTAGAGTTTTGTCTTCTACAAGCCCACAAGTTATCCACAAAATACACACAGGTGGCGCCAGAAAACAGCATTTTTTTTTGCAGAATGTTTACCCGATAATTTTCAGCAAAACCCTTATAACATATTGATAAATATGAATAAAAAAGCAGAAGAAAAATATGAAAAAAACAGGTTTTTATGTGGATAACAAGGGAGTCAGTAGGTAGAATCATTACCATATTTTCATCAATAATAAGAAAAAATCTGGAGCTCTTAGAACGTGATTGTTGCCACTTGGCAGAAGTGTATTTACTGTCTTAAAAACGAACTACCATCCCAACAATTTAATACATGGATCAGGCCTCTAAGGTTTATTAACGGTAGCAATACCCTTTACCTGCTTGCCCCCAATAAATTTATCCTGGAATGGGTAAGGGATAACTTTCTCGACCGAATCCAGGAAATCACCCTGGAAAACTGTGATCAGGAGGCGCCAAGGGTAGTTCTCGAAATAGCTGCCCAGGATAAATTGCCTGCAGAACTATCACTCGATCAGGCAATGAGCACTGCGGATTTAACCAATGCTCTGGAGCCTGAAAACCAGCCAGATGAGCATGATGCAGGGCCTGCCCAGTCGGGATCGACTCCAAAATACAACATAAGACTGGCTAGCCCAGACCCCATAAGTAAAATTTCTAAACCCGGTCAGACAAGGATCGCAGAGCAAGTAAGCACCCGCAAACAGCGTTTTAAAGGTGAACTTAATCCTAATTACACCTTTAATAACTTTATTCAGGGTAAATCAAACCAGATTGCGCGGGCAGCAGCGGCCCAGGTCGCGGACAACCCTGGCGGAGCTTACAACCCACTGTTTATTTACGGTGGGGTTGGTCTTGGTAAGACACATCTGATGCACGCCATTGGCAATCACCTTAAAGAACAGGATCCTGATGCGAACGTGGTTTACCTGCATTCACAGACTTTCGTTGGCAGCATGGTTTCTGCGCTGCAGTTAAACGCCATTAGCGAATTTAAACGCTACTATCATTCAGTTGATGCCCTCCTGATAGATGACATTCAGTTCTTTGCCAACAAGGAGCGTTCACAGGAAGAGTTTTTCCACACCTTTAACGCGATATTTGAAGGCGGTCGCCAGATCATCATGACGTGCGACAAATACCACAGTGAAATCAATGGGTTAGAGGAAAGACTGAAATCAAGGTTTGGTTGGGGCCTCTCTGTTGGGGTAGAGCCGCCTGAGCTCGAAACGCGGGCCGCAATCCTGATCAACAAGGCCAACCAGGAACAGGTATACCTGCCCAACCAAGAAGCCATGTTCATGGCCCAGAAACTTCGTTCAAATGTCCGTGAACTAGAGGGCGCGCTGAAGAAAGTTATTGCCCATGCTAGGTTTATGGGATCAGAAATAACAACGCCCCTAATCAAAGAAGCTCTCAAGGATCTTCTTGCTATTCAAAACAAGCTTATCAGCGTTGACAACATCCAGCGTACTGTTGCCGAGTATTACAAGATTAAAATGGCTGACATGGTTTCCAAACGGCGGAATCGCTCTGTAGCTAGACCAAGACAAATGGCGATGTGCCTGTCAAAGGAGCTCACCAACCACAGCTTGCCGGAAATTGGCAATATGTATGGAGGCAGAGACCATACGACTGTGCTTCATGCCTGTCGGACGATTAATGATCTGCGCCAATCTTCCTCTGACATTGATGAGGATTACCAGAACCTCTTACGCTCATTATCAAGTTAAAAATCAATAAAATCAAAGGATTAGCATAAACCATGCAATTTGAAATAGCCCGCGAAGCCTTGATCAAACCACTGCAGCTTGTTACTGGAGTAGTAGAGAGAAGGCAGACACTGCCCGTGCTCTCCAATGTATTGCTTGCACTGGATAAAAAACAACTCTCACTGACAGGTACAGACCTGGAGGTCGAAATTACCGGCAGCGTTGAGGTTGATTCCGCCGCCAGTGATGGGGAAATTACTGTCCCTGCAAGAAAATTAATGGATATATGCAAGTCCTTACCGGACAGCGCCAATCTAAAAATCCAGTACGATGACGATAAACTGAAAATTCAATCTGGCCGCAGCCGCTTTTCCTTGTCAACCCTTCCGGCAACAGATTTTCCTGGTGTAGAAGAATCTTCAGGAGCGCTCGAATTTGCAGTTTCCAAGGAGCTGCTCAAAGCTATGCTTCACAACACAAATTTCGCCATGGCTCAGCAAGATGTACGCTACTATCTAAACGGAATGCTTATGGAAGTAGGTCCTGACTACCTGCGTGTAGTCGCTACTGACGGGCATCGCCTGGCAATGCAGACAGAAGATTTGAAGGCTGGCGTTTCTGACACTTCGGGCGTTATTGTGCCAAGAAAAGGTATCCTTGAACTGAGCCGGTTGCTTTCTGAGGGCGAAGAAGAGGATGTAAAAGTAATCATAGGGAGCAACCATGTTCGCGCCACTATGGCAAACTTTACCTTTACTTCCAAGCTCGTGGACGGCAAATTTCCAGATTACAACCGCGTTCTACCCAAAGGCGGCGACAAGAACGTTATTGCAGCCAGGGAACAGCTCAGAGACTCTCTTAACAGGACAGCCATCCTCTCAAATGAGAAATTTCGGGGCATTCGCATGATTCTTTCAGATGATGAGCTAAAAATTGTGGCTAACAACCCTGAACAGGAAGAGGCCGAGGAAACAGTGCCCGTAGAATACCAGGGTGACTCCCTGGAAATCGGCTTTAATGTTATGTACTTGGTGGACGTGCTCAATGTCCTGAATAGCGACAGTGTGCACGTGATCGTTTCTGACCCAAATAGCAGCGCCCTGCTTCAATCATCAGAAAATAGCAATGCTACTTATGTAGTCATGCCGATGAGACTTTAGTGCCTCTAATTTATTGCAGGGTTTAGCATGCCCAGCATACGGCAGCTCCAAATCACATCTTTTCGCAATATTAGCGAAGCAAAACTGGATTTTGCCCCTGACCTGAACCTAATTACTGGGGAAAACGGCTCCGGCAAGTCTAGTTTGCTGGAGGCCATTCACTATGCCGGTCTTGGGCGATCATTTCGAAACATCAGGCAAACACCCGTAATTCAGCATAACAAGGACTACTGTGCCGTTTATTGCCAGCTGAATAATGACAATTATCTTGGGATCAGTAAATCTAATAAAGGCGCTAATGAAATCCGCGTTAATGGTAAAAAAGCGTCAACTTCAGCCAAGTTGGCGCGATTGCTGCCCCTGCAGCTATTTAATGCTGAAGCCTTTCAGCTTCTTGAAGGCGGGCCTAAAGCCCGCAGGCAATTTATAGATTGGGGGGTGTTCCACGTGGAACATCGCTTTTATGACGCGTGGCGAAACTTCAAACGCTGCCTTCAGAACCGCAACACTTTGCTAAGAAAGCAGGCTCGAACCACAGAAATTGCGCCTTGGGATCAGGAGTTTTGCCGCCTGGCCGAACAAATTGATGATTTGCGCCGCTCATATCTTGAGATCTATTTGCCCGAGCTGGCCCATACGATTTCCAGGCTGGTGCAGCTGGATGGCCTCGAATTCCAGTATTCGAGGGGCTGGAAAAGCGAATGCTCCATTCGGGAAACCATTGAAAGGTCCTGGGGCCGGGATCACATAGTAGGCCATACTACAGCCGGTCCCCATAGAGCAGATCTTAAAATAAAAATAGACTCACAGCCAGCATCGGCAATTCTGTCGCGGGGACAACAAAAATTAGTTGTGAGTGCTATGAAGCTGGCCCAAGGCGCCCAACTTGCCAATCTATCGGGTAACACCTGCGTTTATCTTATTGATGACTTACCGGCCGAATTGGATCGAAAAAACCGGCAAAAAGTCTGCGCAGTTTTACATGATTTGGGTGGTCAGGTATTTATCACGGGAACAGAGGAAACAGAGCTAATTGACACCTTGCAGACAAGCGGTTTTGACGCGACGGAAAGCAAGCTGTTTCACGTGAAACATGGTAAAATAGAGGCCTCCGAAGCCGGGCTAAAATCGGCTTAAGAGTAGCCAGGAAAACCAAGCTAAATCAAAAGCTTAAAAAAGACAGGAAAGCCGCACTATGGCAGAAGAAAACAACTATGATTCTTCGAGTATCAAGGTTCTTAAAGGCCTTGATGCTGTCCGCAAAAGACCTGGAATGTACATCGGCGATACGGATGATGGAACAGGGCTTCACCACATGGTTTTCGAGCTAGTTGATAACTCGATTGATGAAGCCCTGGCAGGACATTGTGATCTGATAAAGGTCATCATTCATAGCGATGAAACTGTGAGCGTTTCAGACAATGGCCGCGGAATCCCAACGGAAATTCATGAAGAGGGCGTCTCGGCTGCCGAAGTTATTATGACTGTTCTTCATGCTGGCGGAAAATTTGATGATAACAGCTACAAGGTTTCCGGAGGATTGCATGGCGTGGGCGTATCGGTCGTAAATGCGCTCTCTTCCTACCTGAAGCTGACTATATACAGGAATGGTGAGCAACACGAGCAGACCTATCATCACGGGGTGCCAGAAGAGCCGCTTAAGGTGGTTGGTGATACTGACAAGACTGGCACGCTCTGCCATTTCAAGCCATCTGTGGACACATTTTCGAATATCGAGTTTGAATACGATATTCTTGCCAAAAAACTTCGAGAACTGGCCTTTCTTAACGCCGGGATCGCAATTGAGCTGACTGATGAGCGGACTGAAAAAACCGAGCTATTCAAATATGATGGGGGCCTTGAGGCATTTGTTAACTACCTGAACCAGAACCGGACGCCGATAAACAAAATATTTCACTTTTCTGCCGAAAATGACGGAATTGGCATTGAGGCGGCCCTTCAGTGGAATGACGGCTACCAGGAAAATATTTACGCATATACCAATAATATACCGCAACGGGATGGGGGTACTCACCTTGCCGGTTTCAGGGGGGCGTTGACACGCGTTCTGAAAAATTACATTGATAAGGAGCTTGAGAATAAGAAAGGTAAAGAGGTGACAACGTCAGGAGACGATGCCAGAGAGGGGCTTACCGCGATCATTTCAGTGAAGGTCCCTGATCCCAAGTTTTCCTCACAAACCAAAGACAAGCTTGTGTCCTCCGAGGTGAAAGGCGCCGTTGAACAAGAGATGGGCCGACACTTTAACGACTTCCTGCTCGAAAATCCCGGGGAAGCTAAAAACATTGTTGGCAAAATGATTGATGCAGCGCGAGCCAGGGAGGCGGCAAGAAAAGCCAGGGAAATGACGCGACGAAAGGGCGCGCTTGATGTTGCAGGTTTGCCAGGCAAGCTGGCGGACTGCCAGGAAAAAGACCCGGCCCTTTCTGAAATTTATATCGTCGAGGGTGATTCCGCGGGAGGGTCAGCCAAGCAGGGGCGCAATCGCAAAAACCAGGCTATTCTGCCGCTGAAGGGAAAGATCCTGAATGTTGAAAAGGCCCGCTTCGACAAGATGCTCAGCTCTGCAGAAATTGGGACGCTGATTAAAGCGCTCGGCTGTGGCATAGGCGGAGAGGAGTTTGATCCGGAAAGCCTCAGGTATCACAGCATCATTATCATGACGGATGCCGATGTGGACGGCAGCCACATCCGTACACTGCTGTTGACATTTTTCTTCAGGCAAATGCGTGAACTGGTTGAGCGCGGGCATATTTTCATCGCCCAACCACCGCTGTACAAGATTAGAAAAGGAAAGCAGGAGCAGTATCTCAAAGACGATGAGGAGCTTGCCCAGTTCCAGATCCAGAATGCTCTTGAGGGCGCAAGTCTTCACGTCAATCCAGATGCGCCCGGAGTCAGCAGCAATGCCTTGGAAAGTATCGTTAATGAATACCGAAACGTTCGTTCAATAATTAAGCGTCTCTCACACCAGTATCCAGCGGAAGTGCTCGAATGCCTGGCGAAATTGCCGCCTTTAACAGTGGGCGAGATGACTAAGGAAGCAGCTGTTGTCTCTTGGACCGAGTCTCTGGAGGCCGTTGTGAATGAGGCCAGTACCTCCGGGGCTATCCATGAATTCAGGGTTGTCCGTGACGAGGAAGAAAACCTTTACGAGCCGCTGGTAAAAACAACCCTGCATGGCGTTTCAAGAAAAACCACCCTGAGACCCGAGCTCTTCAAGGCCCAGGAGTACCAGGAAATTCTCGATCTTGGTAAAAAATTATCTGGCCTGTTTGAAGAAGGCGCCTATGTGCAACGCGGTGAAAGAAAGCAGCCTGCCGCAAACTTCAAGGAGGCACTTGACTGGCTGATGAAGGAAGCCATGAAAGGAATATACCTGCAGCGCTACAAGGGGCTGGGTGAAATGAATCCGGATCAGCTCTGGGAAACGACTATGGACCCAGAATTTAGACGCATGACGCGGGTCACTATTGAAGATGCAATGGGTGCAGACCAGTTATTTGGCACTCTAATGGGAGACCAGGTTGAACCGCGTAGAGAGTTCATAGAATCAAATGCACTGAAGGTATCAAACCTAGACATCTGATAAGACAGCCGGCATTTGGCTCATAAGGCCTGCCGAATCCAGGCTTCCACTTCCGCGGTCACTTCCTTGGCTGAACGCCCCGCTGTTTCTATTGGTTTACCTATGACAACCGAGATCGTGCCGGAGTGCTTGATTACCTTGTGGGCTGGCCAGCAGTTTCCAGCATTATGAGCCACAGGTACAATTTGTTTACCGGCACTAATAGCAAGCTCCGCACCGCCGGCAGAATATTTTTTCTTCACTCCCGGGGCAACGCGCGTACCTTCTGGAAACACTAGGACTGAAATTCCGTTGTCCAGATTCTTTTTACCCTGCTCTAGTAGCTGCTGTAGTGACTTATTCTTTTTACTGCGATCAATCGCAATAGGCTTGAGAAGCCTTAAGCCCCATCCAAAGAAAGGAATACTCAATAGCTCTTTTTTAAGTATTGCGCAGACAGGTAAAAACTCCCAAGACAAGAAAAGGGTTTCCCAAGGACTCTGGTGATTTGCGAGAATGACAAAGGGCGCAGAGGGTACGTTCTCCATTCCGATCACTTCATACTTTACCCCGCAGGTGATTTTTAGCCACCAGATGCTCCATGCATTCCAGACAAGAAAATAGGGGTATCGATATTGAATTGGCAGGAAAATCCCGATCAGAACGCACAACAGGGCGTGTGGAACAAGGACGCCTAAG
>RFVC01000011.1 GCA_009922595.1 Gammaproteobacteria bacterium
AGTAGTAATTTAATATTCTGAAAGCCTAATTTTTAATTATAACTCAGCTAAATTTTAAGCACTTTTTTCATAGGATTAACTTTATCCTCGTCACCCGTCTATAGAGTCCGCACTGGGAAATAACGGATTTTTCCTTCATAAATAAATTTATTCATTTCTTAATTTATCCAGGAGAAAAATATGAAAATGCTGAAGCCAGCAATGGCCGATGCA
Organism: Gammaproteobacteria bacterium; assembly: GCA_009922595.1. Lineage (GTDB taxonomy): Bacteria > Pseudomonadota > Gammaproteobacteria > Pseudomonadales > Pseudohongiellaceae > Eutrophocola. The sequence goes on from RFVC01000011.1 coordinate 214, forward strand.
AGGCAAAAAAGTGTCCTTGCTATCTATATTATTAGTGCTTTGTCGGCAGTTGCTGCACAGGGCGCTGAAGAGGAAATGTCCCAAATTCAGGAAATTGTTGTGCTAGGGGAGTCTACAACTTTTTCAACAGCGAACACGACTGAATCCATGGAGAGACAACAAAACCCAATCACTTCGGTGCTTTCTCACATTGACAATCTACCCGGAGTCAATATTACAGAAGGCGATACTTTTGGCTTTGATGACTGGTCTACCACAATTAATCTTCGCGGCTACCAAACGAATTTGAGTGAACAACAGGTAGGAACCACAATTGATGGACTTCCCAATGGAGAATCTAACTATGGTGGCGGTGCCAAAGCTAACAGATACATTGACACCATGAATTCTGGCGGCGTAGAGGTTAACCAGGGCACTGCAGATATTTCATCTAGAACTCTTGAGGCTCTAGGCGGCACGCTAAACTTTCTTACTGACGATCCGCTCCAATATGAACGTTTCCGAACCTCTTTTTCCAGCGGAGATTTTAGCTCCAATCGTTACTATGGTCGCTATGATACTGGCATGTTACTAGATGAGACGACAAGGGCATGGGTTTCTGTATCACATAACGAAGCCACAGATTGGATGGAAGGATCTGCCCAAAACGAACGCGATCATGTAGCATTGAAATTTATTACTGAACTGGAAGATGTCACTTTTACTGGATATGCATCATATGATGATATCCAGGAAGACAACTACCAACGTATTACACCTGCTGAATTTGATGCCAATCCAAACTGGGACAGACTGACAGGTGACTGGACTGGCGTTCCCTACGTCGACCAGCTTTATCGTCGTGGCTGGAGTACCAATAGATCAAATAAGTTCGCCTACTTAAAGGCTGACTGGGTAATCAACCCTGAGTTTACTCTTAACCTTGCTGTTTATGGTCACAATATGACAGGCAGAGGTGACTGGGTTCCACCCTATATCGTCGATGTTGCTGATGATGGTATTGCAGGTCACTCCGAGCTTGTTACAGGCAATGTCGCCTATGGTGAAGCCGCTCTCGGCAGACTCTTCTTCGTGGATGCGACCGGCAATGCTCTGGCACCAAATGCTGGCTGTGTGTCATCCATTACCTTTCCTTACGGTGGTGCCGGACCGGAATACGACCCTGCCTGTTATGGAGAAGGTGCAATCGCAGTCCAGTCTTTCCGTCATACCCACTACGAACGTGATCGCCTCGGGTATACCGCCGATTTCGAATGGATCACCAGCCTGGGTAACGGGGCTGAAAATTCACTACGTGGCGGCCTATGGTACGAGGATTCGACACGGTCTGAATTCCGGGACTGGCACAAGATCACCGACACCACTGCAGGCTTCCAGTTTGAGACACCTGCCTACTGGGTGCAGTATGATCTTGAGTTTCCCCGTGACACCCTGAACTGGTACCTTTCAGACACTGTCACTTTTGGTGACCTGAGCCTGAACCTTGGAATCCGAGAATTCAGTGTTGAAACAGATCGCAAGGACAACTTCGGTGTCGCGGCACTGCGTTCCCTGGAATCAGATACTGACATCCTGTACTCCACCGGTTTTACCTACCAGTTCCCTGCAATAGCAGGCCTGGAAGTATTTGGTGGTTACTCTGAGAATGTCAAACCACTGACAGGAAACATCCTTGAACGGGAAGGCACTGACCTGTCCAATCTGGATGCCGAAACAGCGGAAAACATGGAACTGGGGCTGCGATTTGTCGGTGACAGGTTTATCGGCAGTGCCGTATGGTTTGATAACCAGTTTGATAATCGCCTAGAGTTCTTCAGCAACCAGCTTGCCGGTAATATCCCCAACTACCTGATAGGAACTTCAGGCAGCTATGACAACGTCGGTGGTATCGAAACCAGTGGTGTTGAATTCGCCGTGTCCGCCGAGCTGACCGAGAACTGGTCTCTCTACGGTTCCTACACCTACACGGATGCGACATACCTGGGCACAGGCCTCGGTACAGAGGCCGATGCAGCCCTGGGGCTTGTTCCGGGTAACCAGGTAGTGGGAACACCTGAAAACATGTGGGTTGTTTCTCTGGACTGGTTACGCGGCAATTACTCTGCCGGTGTCAGCACCAAGTTCGTGGATGACCGTTTCATCAACAGGGCGAACACAAGTATCGCAGACAGCTACACGGTTTCTGATTTCTACTTCAATATCAACGGAGAAGGAATCAGTGACTTCCTGCAAGGTATGCAGATTGGCTTCGTCGTCAACAACCTGACTGACAACCGGTATCTAGGCGGCATCTCGGGCTTCGGCTCCTGGATTGGAGCACCGAGGACTGCGGTCTTTACTCTGACTGCTGATTTTTAAGCAGCAACTGCAGCATCAAAGGGCCATCTCATGATGGCCCTTTTTTTTGCTTTATCCATACTAAAAAAACCGCCACTGAAACAGTGGCGGTCAAAGAATCCCGCAAATCAAAGGGGGAGAGTCGCGGGTTATCGAAAGAAGCTGTCTGGAAGGGTTAATTCAACGAGTGGGTTGTTATTGATGTCACGTGCTGACAAATTTAGCTTCATGCCTTCTTCATGCCATTCCAAATCAATAAGGCCAAAATTCTGTACAGCATATGCCTCACTGATTCTGTGCCTGTTCGGGCTGATTTGTTCCCAGGTTTCCGTGAGACCACTTGATGTGATCTCAATTGCCGGTTGATCAAGAGTGTCTGGCCAGCACCGGCTAATCTCACACCAATGCACATCACCACTGATGATGATCGTAGGCACTTCCTGGTGACGCGACAGAAGTTCCAAGAACCGTTGCCGTTCTACCGGAAAATTACACCATGCTTCCCACCCAGAAAATTCAGGCAGCAATTGGATGCTGGACCCGAAAATACGTATATCAGCCGGCTCACGGAATACCGCTTCGAGCCATTGCCACTGTGCATTCCCCAGCAACTCAGCCTTCGGGTCATCGACCCGGTTGTAGGGCCCCATATTTGCACTCTCCCTGGACATAAGCTCATCAGCAGTTTTCACAGTGTCAACGGGAGACCTGTTCCAACGCAGGTCAGGCAGTATCACCTGCACTCTTTTACCATCCTTTTCAAAGATACTTGATGTATAGATACCGTCTGGTCTGGTCCAGCGTTCCGACCCTTCTGGCTCCTCCCAGAAGGAAAGCATCAGTTGTCTTGAGGCCTCCTTGACAGGATATTCCCTACCTGCGTCATTCCGGCCATAATCATGATCATCCCAGATAGCCAGAATGTTGGTGTTGGCCCTTAACTTTTGAAAGCCTTCATTGCTGGCAAGTTTCCTGTACTTGTAGGCAAGTACATCAGGGTCATCACTATCACCGTAGATATTGTCACCGAGGAAAATGAACAAATCTGGCTGGTTATCCAGTACGGCATCCCAGATCAGTTGTGGCTTGTCCTGGTGTACACAAGAACCGAATGCAATACGCAGCCTGTTTTCTTCTTTTGCATGAAGGAATGCTGGCCAAGCGGCGACCGGTGAAAGCCCATACAGCTTAAGCAGATTTCTCTTGAACTGGTTAAGCGACTGCATTACTTATCAAGTATGGCATTAACAGGGGGCCCAGCCTGGCTACTGAACTCGCGATAGTCTAGCCCGAGCAGTTTCAGTAAGGTGGTTGCCACCTGGTTGGAACCGACACAGTTCTCTCCGGTTTGAACCAGACCTTTACTCGCAATTCCTGGCCCTATTGCAGCCATCCAGACCGCTTCTGAACCAATGATGCCTTCCTCATACTCTGCAAGAGCCTCCATATACCCCTCAAGGGATTTCTTGCTGGCATGGTGCTGCCATGTCTCAAGAGGCTCTTCCCCCCGTCCATGATCAACCGTAATAAACAACACCGTATTATCCCTGTACCGTGCATCTTCCTGGATATATGTCCAGAGCTCGGCTAGATGCCTGTCCGTGCGATGGGCAGCGAGGATGTACTGGTCATATTCACCATCATGGGCAAAATCATCAGTCTCGCCATAAGCGATATATAGCACTCGTGGCTGATCCTGTTGTAATGCTGACATCGCAAAATGATGCGTAAAGGCGTCCAACCTGACCGTTGGCCAGGGGCTTGGGATGTCTTCATACAGGATATTAAGTGTTGCCTCGAACCCTGTATCCGCCATTTCCAGTCTACCGACATTCACAGGAATACGGCTGCGTTCACTGTTGAAGATGTAGGGGAAGACATCCCAGGAAGCAAACGCAGCCACATTGCCTGAAAAACCCGGAACCTCATCCTGGAGCCATTCCATGAAAGTTGTATTGTGATTCGGTACTGGCCTGTTGCTGTCGATGGAAGGATCGCCAAAACCTGTCAGGATCTCGTTATAACCCGGATAGGAGAAATACCAGGGGTTAGTTACCTGCGCACAGGAATTGGCATCACGGTTACCGATCAGTGCGCCTTCCTTCATCACGACGTTATATAGGAATGGAAATAGTTTCCTGGCAGACTCACCAGGATCGCCTTCAAACTGCTGCAGAAGCTGTTCGCTCCTTTCAGAATATTTCTCATGAGTAGCCAACGCATGATCAAGCCCTTGAAAGACTTCCTGCCAACGCAAGCCATCGATAGTCACCAGAACGATATTCTCTACCTGAGCAGAAACATGTATTGAATGACAAAGGATTAAGCAAGCCAGTATGAAGGACCGTTTCAAAGCATCATCCCGTAAAATATTGAATTACAGGTGCACTCTACCCTGGCAGGTTAAAGCCTGGACTAAGCCGTGATCAAAATATGGCAAAAATTTCTTGAGCGATTAATTAAGACTTCAGTTACTAATTAATAAAAGTAACGTGCACAAAAAAGCCGCCTTTCAGGCGGCTTTTTCAACATCAGTTGAGACTTACATTTCCATCGTAGCCTTGACCTTGTTCATAGCATTCTTTTCCAGCTGCCTGATTCGCTCAGCTGATACACCATATTCATCAGCCAGTTCATGCAGTGTTGCCTTGTCATCGCTTAACCAGCGGCGCTGCAGGATGTCCTTGCTTCTCTCATCAAGGTTTTCCATGGCTATGTACAGACCGTCAGTAGAAGTCTTTTCGTAATCATCTGCCTCAACTGTTTTAGCAGGATCAAAACGGGTATCTTCCAGGTACTGTGCAGGGGCCTGGTAGGCTTCATCATCATCGGCATCGGCGGCCCCATCAAATGACGCATCGAAGGCGCCCATGCGGCCCTCCATTTGCAGCACTGTCTTGGGTTCCACACCAAGATCCTTCGCAACGGCCTCTACCTCGTCCTGGCTCATCCAGCCAAGACGCTTTTTGGAACCACGAAGATTGAAGAAAAGCTTACGCTGGGCCTTGGTAGTGGCCACTTTGACAATTCGCCAGTTACGCAGAATGAACTCATGCATCTCTGCCTTGATCCAGTGAACCGCGAAAGAAACCAGTCGCACACCGACTTCCGGGTTAAAGCGTTTTACGGCCTTCATCAGGCCGACATTACCTTCCTGGATCAGGTCCGCTTCAGATAAGCCATAGCCTGAATAGGTTTTGGCCATATGGACAACAAACCTTAAGTGAGCAAGCACTAACTTACGGGCTGAATCAAGGTTATCCTCGTAGTAATACTGGTTAGCGAGTTCCAGCTCTTCCTCGGCTGAAAGCACGGCGATACCGTTAACGGCTGTAATATAGGCATTCAGGTCGCGGCCCGGAACCATCGTATCGATGATCTGGAGCTGTTTTCCTGGTGTCTGGTTTACAGTCATGAGGCTTGTCCTACTCTCTGTTGTCTCTGTGTTTGTGTCAGTATAGGTAGTCATAAAACCCTGTTTGGTATGTTTACGATCCACCTGGGAGGGCGGATTTTAGCACTTATAATATTAGACAGCCAAGTCCTGCAAAAATTTTTAAATTTATGAAAAGGCTCATTTTTTTTGAGGAAAATGAAAAAAATCTAACCTGTTTTTTTCCCTATTTACAAATATAGTAATGATTTTATGGATTTCAAGCGGTGAACCCCGTCCAAATGGGTGTACTTCGACAGGAAATCCAAAGTTTTTAACCTTTTTAAGGAAGTACAATGATAGAAAAAGCAGTCGACCTTTCAGCTCCTGTCCATGAACTCATAACCAGCCGCTGGAGTGGCGTGTCCTATGACCCAAAGAGGCCCGTCAACGATAACGACCTTCGCGCAATGGCTGAAGCAGGTCGCTGGGCACCCTCCTGCTTTGGCGATCAGCCTTGGCGTATTCTGTTCTGCGACAAGCACACGAATCCTGATGCCTGGCAGAAGGCCTTCGACTGTCTGGCAGAGGGCAACCAGCCCTGGTGCCAGCACGCCCCGGTACTGAGCCTGATTTGTGCGGATACCCTCTTCTCAAGCAATGAGAAAATAAATGGCTGGTGCGAATACGATACGGGCGCAGCGGCGTTGAGTCTTTGCCTGCAAGCAAACGCGCTTGGTCTAATGACCCACCAGATGGCCGGGTTTAGTCCCGACCAGGCCAGAAAAGAATTCGATATTCCGGAAAGAATAAAACCTCTGGCCATGATGACCGTTGGCTACCCGCTGTCCGAGGATCAGTTACCTGATGAATTCAGGGAGCGCGAATTGAAACCACGCGCGCGCAACGCGCTGGGCGTACACTTTTTCCTTAACGGCTGGGGTGAAGGATTCTAGCCGGGATCATTCGGCTGTTAGTAATAGTACTCAGTATTTTCCAGCAGCAAACTGAAGCGAGTTTTGAGGAATGCAACAATATCGATCAGCTCGGTGACCAGCATTTGCTCTTTTAGGTACATCGGTGAACTTGTCGTATTCCTGAGCACTTCACGAGGCTCCTGATGCAGGTATTCCTCGGAGATCACGTTATCAGGGTTGATGATTGAGGTGACTAGGCCACCGTAAGTCTTGGCAAAGTAGAGTCCATCGCACAACACCACGGCCACCGTAGATGGGCCGCTGTAAGCAGAAAGGTCAACGCCTTCCAGAACATGGCACTGATGACATTCGAGCCTGACAAATGCTTACTGCCCTTCTCTTATATCGCCATTGAGAATGGGAAGCCTGTAGGCGCAGCGTAATGCTCGGTTGCCTCAGAGGGTTTCTTCAGTCCCGAAAATCGCGGTCACCTGGCTGGCCAGGAAGCCGCCATTGCCATTGCAGGCTGCAAGTTTTGCTCCCTTAACCTGTCTGTCACCGCATTCGCCGCGCAGCTGCTGCACGGCCTCTATCATCAGGAACATGCCATACATGCCCGGATGAACGCAGCTAAGACCGCCACCGTTAGTATTAACCGGTAGTGATCCCCCCGGGGCAATATTGCCGTTCGAGACAAAATTGCCACCCTCACCTTTATCACAAAATCCCATGTCCTCAAGGAAGAGTATGGTATTGATAGTAAAGGCATCATATAGCTCGACCACATCAATATCGGCAGGCGTTACCCCAGCCATAGCAAAGGCTGCGGCTGCGGCTTCCCTAGCCGGGGTAACAGTCAGGTCCGGCATCGCTGAAATAATATTGTGGTCGGTGCGGCTACCAACACCCAGCATATAAACCGGCGGCTTGGGAAAATCTTTTGCCCGGTCACTTCTCACCATAATCATGGCGGCGCCGCCGTCGCTAACCAAGCAGCAGTCCAGCAGACCAAGGGGATCAACAATCATGCGTGCGTTGACAACTTCTTCTATTGTCAGGGGATCACGCATCGTTGCTGCCGGGTTTAGCTGAGCCCATTGACGGGCCGATACTGCAACCTCAGCCAGCTGTTCTTTAGTGGTTCCAAATTCATGCATATGCCGATTGGCTGCCAATGCATAGGGAGAAATTGGATTTCGCGGCTTATAGACATCCTCTACCGTACGCATTGCCGGTGGGTGGGTAAATTTACCAGTAGCACTATTGCTGCCGTAACAAATGAGGGCAACATTACAAAGCCCAAGATGCAGTGCCGCGGCAGCAGACTGCATGGAATTAACAAAAACGGAGCCGCCAGTGTTGGTGCCGTCCATGAAGGTTGGATTCAGTCCAAAATATTCGGCAATGGTGAGCGGGGTCAGCAGTTCGACGAAGTTGGCACTAAAAATTCCGTCAATTTCATTCTTGTGAATCCCTGCATCTGCAATGGCTTTCTCTACTGCCTGCGCCATGATTTCCATATGATTCATGCCCGGCAGGCCGTGGAAATTAGTTAGCCCAACCCCGACAACGGCGCTGCTGCCACGTATTGACGCTACCATTCCTTGTCTCCCTGCTCCTTGTTATAGAAAACAACGGCTGGTTTCTCCTCAACAAGGCCGACGTGTGCACTGACCTGCATACCAATAGTGACTTCTGTAGGCTCAACGTCCATAACACGACTCATCATTCTTGGCCCTTCTTCAAGATCAATGAGGGAGATATTGTAGTCGCCGCCACGCTCCGGCTTGCGGCGTACCACGGAAGTGGAATAGACAGTGCCACGGCCACTAATCTCTACCCACTTCAGGCTTGATGAACCGCAGTGGTTACAAAGCTGACGAGGATAAAACACATGCTGGCCGCATTCCTTGCATTGCTGAATCTTGAATTCGCCCTTGGCTAAATTGTCTTCAAAGGTCTGTAACGGGCCTGGATTTTCGACCGGGATTTCTTTATTCAAAACTGCTTCCTTTGATTAATACCTGGGCCAAGCCCATTTTGGGGGTGGGATTCTAGCATGAAATTGACTTTGCTCCTGACCTCGTTCATCCTCCGCTCCTCGCAAGAATCAGGCAACCCGGCTCATCATGGAATTTGAACTGACAATCATCAGTATTTCGCTTCTTATTGGCGCAGGATTTCTTGCAGGCTTCATCAATACCATCGCTGGGGGTGGCTCAATGCTGACCCTGCCGGCTTTCATGATTCTTGGCATGCCTGCTGATATTGCCAACGGGACTAATCGTGTCGGGATTTTCCTGCAGTCACTGGCTGGTGCCAGGGGATTTTACAAGGAAGGTAAACTGGCACCTGCCACCATAGTGCCGAACCTGGTACCAACGCTAATAGGCGCTTTTCTTGGCTCAATGCTCGCGTCCTACCTACCTGTCAGCTGGCTAAAGCCTACCCTGTTGGTCACCATGCTTGCCATGGCGGTCCTGATGCTGGTTAAACCCTCTGTGGTTGCCCCACCCGAGGGAACGCCTACTTATACTCTTAGTGAAAGGCCCATGGCTGTGCTGGGATTATTTTTTGCCGGGTTTTATGGCGGCTTCGTGCAGGCAGGTGTTGGGTTTCTCCTGATCGCGGCTGTCGCCGGCGGCCTGCGTTACGACCTTGTGCGCACCAACGCGCTGAAAATGGCAATTACCGCGGCACTCACCGTAATTGCACTGATCGTGTTTGTCTTTCGCGGGCAGGTTATGTGGATTCCAGGCCTGGTAATGGCGGTAGGTACTGTGGCCGGCGCCTCGGTTAGCGTCAAGTTTGCCATCAAGGTGCCGCAGTCAGTACTGAAGTGGGTGCTTTTCGTAATGGTCCTAATTACCTGCGCTGCCGCCTACTTTAGTTAGGCTGCATCATCAATGCTTCAGGGTCGGTATTCAAACCGACTTCCCGACTCACTTTCTTGATCATCAACCAAGCAAAGCCGCAGGCTAACACATTTCCGGTGGCCGCACCCATGAACAGGCCCTGCAGCCCCATCAACCTGCCACCAATAAAGGCCAGCGGAATATAAAGCACCATCAGTCGAGCGAACGTCAGCAGCAGCGCTATGCGGGGTTTGCGCAAAACATTCAGAGAAACCATGCACAAGACCACTACGCCATGGGCGCCGTAGGTCAGAGGCAGAATCCAGAGATACTGCTTGATGACCTCTATGACTTCCGGGTTGCTGCTGAACGTGTTTGCAATTCTGCCACCCAGGATCAGGAGCAAGGCATATACGATGCACTGGAAACCCAGGACAAATTTAAGACAGCCCATCAACGCGGCATAAGCGCGGTCATTTCTGCCGGCCCCTGTATTTTGGCCAATGAACATGGGTAAGGTCGAGGAGAGTGCCATCACCACGATCAAGCTTATTGTTTCAACCCGGCTACCCACACCAAATCCTGCCACAACCTCGTCACCAAAACTCGCGACCATAGCGGTCATGATAGCGGCGGCAAGTGGCGTCATAAGATTAGCCCCCATCGCCGGAATTCCGATACCCAGTATTTGCTGCCAATTATCGCGCAGATGCTGCCAGCGCGGTCCAGCAAAATTGATCAGCTTTTCATGGAAACCTAGCACGATGAAGGAAAGGAGCATGGTAATAGTGGCCGCTACTAGGGTCGCCGCAGCGGCACCCCGTATTCCCATCTCCGGGAACGGACCGATACCGAAGATCAGCAAAGGATCAAAGAGGATGTTCAGAAATGACAGGCAGGCAGCCAATGTGGCTGACATTTTGATATTTCCCATGGAGCGAAAGGTGCTGTTCCCGATGACTACAAGCATCAGGAATGGCAGAGCCACCAGCAGAATGTGCATGTAGTCCTGGATGAAGGGCATGGTCTGTTCGTCTGCGCCGAGCATACTGAACAAAGGTGTGATGATGAGAGAGCCAATACTTGCCATGATAATCGCAAAGCAGGCGGCAAACAGAAGCCCGTCACTTATCAGCCTGGATGACTCTGAAAAACGATTCTCCCCAACTAGCCTTGAGTTCAGGGAGCTCATGCCCATACCTATCCCCAGAGCCATACTGATATAGATCATGTATATGGGGATAGCGAAACTGGCGGCTGCCAGCTCTATGGTTCCCAGACGACTGATAAAGAAGGTATCTACGATACCCATTAGGTGCATGGCTAAGTTGCCAATCATTGCTGAAAACGTCAGGCGCATCATCAAGGGCCTGATGGGTTCAGACACTATGCGGCGGGTACGCTCTGCAGCTTTTTCACTCATGATTTTAATATACGTAAAGGATCTTTAATGTGGCCCAATTTTATATTAAGTGGCCGCCCCAAAAAGCACGAGGCATAAGAAGCGGGCAAACAGGCCAGCGTCTATCCAAAGGAAAAATTCCTGGGATAAAAAAAGAGGGCCAATGCCCTCTTTTCTTTAGTCCAGTAATTTTTTAATACTCAACGTAAGGGATCATACGACCAAAAACAATCACCACGACCCATATAGCAATTGATAATGCGGCGATCACTTTCGCTCTGAATTCGGCATCCTCGCCATCGGCCAGCTGCTGTAACTCTTTGTGTTCCCCAAACCAGAACCAAAGTGCATTAAGGCCGGCAATCACGATCAACCCCATCTTCCACTGAAAAGCGATATTTGGGAAATAGCGGAATGGGTCTGCACAGAGAAAAGCTATCCCTGAAAGCAGGTTAACGGTGAATGCCGCGATGGCCACAGGAATGAATTTCAGCGCTGCTCTCATGTTAATGAAGCGGCCAAATCCGATGACGCGAACATCTATCACCAATAATGAACCAAACATGATTGTCAGGCCAATAAAGTGAACCGTCTCCATGGCCGGAAAGAGCCAGAAGATGTTGCGCATCTGCTCGCCCATCCAGGTGGCTTCAAACCAGGAGGCTAATGGTGCATAAGTTTCATAATCCATAGTCCTAAACCCCCTTACAGATAAGCCATCAGGCGGCCGGTAATAACGCCGCCGAACCAACAGGCGATGCAGGCACCTGAATACACTTTCATCATGTCTTCAGCTCCAACACCTCTTACGTTGTTCATCACCACCTTCATCAGAATGCCGCCAGCAACGATGAAAGCTATTTTTAACTGGAATGAACCCTGGAAAAAATAGGTGGTTGGTGTATTACAGAAAAGTATCAAACCCGAAACCAGGTTGATAACAAATCCGATCCAGCCAATGATAAAAAGCTTGTCAAAGGCAAGCATGGAAATATCTTTTGCATAACCAAGCGCCCTAAAGTTGAGGGCAACAACCACACCCATCACGGTTGCCATACCAACGGCATGACTTGAAAGGACGATTGGATAACCCCAGAGGGATTCACGAATGAAAATTCCAAGGGAACTTTCTTCAAGCCAAACTAAAAAACCCATAGACTCAATCCACTAATCGAACCGATAACTGGTATCGGAATTACAACACAAACGTAAAGAAACGGAATAACGGAAGCAGAAACTGAATAAAGACTCGTTGATCAATATCAAGAAATCGCGCCGTATCTAGCCGGTCTTATTATTCCCCTTTTGGCTTTTGTTTGCCGCTTGTAAGCGTTTTTTATTTTATTCTGTTTTATCTAAAATTCTTTTTTCATAAACAAAAGCCGGATAAAACAGGCCGTAAAGTAAACTACAATCCGCGAAGATTCAAGCAATCACTGTCCTTACTATTAGCCCCCCAGGATGGACTTATTCTAGTGTTTAACAATCAGGAACTATGCAAATATTAAGGAAAAGTTTTAACCATACATTTGGAATGGTCAAAGCTACTTTGAACACAAGAAGCATGTAAAGATTTGACTAATACGCGCTTGGATACATTACATGCCATACGCAGTTATAACTGGAGATAATTGCTAGGTGAAAACGCTGAGCCTTTCGGCTTGTCAATTCCTGACCATCTCCAGGTATCCTTTACCCAGTTCTGCCCCGGACTGATAGTCCAATACTTCCACCGCACCCTCCCAGTACTCAAAAGTCAGGTCCATCAGCTGCTCTTCGAAGTAGGCTTTAATTAGGAGGTCGCGCCCCCTGTACCCCATACGCCATTGCGTGGTGTAAATAACACCATTTGAAGCTTTCCAGTCGTGTTCCTCTACCAGCGCAATGTCTTTGGAATTAATCGAAGTATTGATACCCGAAATGCTCATGTATTTACCAGCACTGAAGGGATGCGCCCTACCCTCAAGATCACGCAGCTGGTAATACATAAGCTCAGATCCGTCATGAAACTGAAGTGAAAACCAGTCCCATCCACTTTGATTACTTGATAAGGCACTGGTGCTCCATTCCCGGTCCATCCAGCTTGATCCGGTTACGGTCAGGGTATGCCCACCAATGGAAAGCTGCCCGTTGGTTTCCATCCTGCTTAGGCTGTAATAAAAGGAGGCATTACCTTGCGCTTCACTTTTCTGGCTAAGCCCATCAACTCCCTGCAGAACTGGCGCTTTGCTGGAATTTAACTGAAGGGTAATCGCAAAGTCCTCTGAAGTTACCTCTAGCCCCCAGGGCAAGTCCCGATCAGGTGAAAACAGCTGCCAGTCCTGTATCCAAATTCTATAAGGATCAGATATTGCCCCCGCCAGACCGGGCGCTTCCCGTGAAAAAATTTCGGCGGAGTAGTGCTCCCTGTTCTCAATATCACTGATTGCCGCATGACCCATCCAGACGTAATCAGTGCACCATTGATTACCATTGCACAGATGCTCCTCAGTCGGACGCAATGCGTTGGCAAAAAATGTAACTTGGTAGCCGAAACGACTTCCGGTCTCTGTTTCCAGATTGCCAGTCAAGTACCACCATTCATTGCGAAAGCCTGGGTGAGGCCCATGATCATCTGGGAAGGAAAACTGCCTGGGCTCAAGTGCCAATTTATAGCCACTGGTATCACCAGCCGCCAGGTATGAAGCTGCCGTTAGCCTTGATGATGCGGATTCATTCCCCTGCTCTGCACAACCCAATGCAAGAAGTAAAATTAGGGCCAGAATATAGCTTACTGACCGACGCATCACTCGTCCCTCAATGCTAGAGCAGGCTTGATGTGTCCGCTTTTCCAAGCTGGATAAATTCCTGCCAACAATGCAGCCCAAACAGCTAGCAACATGGCTTCCAGAAGCACAGATTCTGGGAGGAAATGCTGCATAGTCCAACCGAAGGAACGACGGTTAATTACATCTATGAGAATGTCAGACATCAGCAATCCCAGAGGCAATGCGAGCAGCCCAGAACAAAATCCAAGAATGGCTGTCTGTTTCACAATGAGCATTGATGTCTGACGTCTGGTCATACCGGTGGCGCGCAAAATTGCAAACTCCCTGGCTTTTTCGAGCTGCAGCGCCATCAGAGTGCTGACGACACCGACAAAAGCAACAAGAATTGCGAGCATGCGCAGAACACCGGTGATAGCAAAAGTCCGGTCAAATATTTCTAGTGTGAAGCTCCTTAGTTCAGTGTTGGCAATTACATTGAAATTGCCCTCATAGGCTGAGGTAAGAATTTCTAGTGTCTCTTTCAGTGACTCTATATCGATGTCCTCACGGGCATCTAGCGTAACCCTGGAAATGGGTTCATCTTTCCAGTAGGACTGAAAACTGCTGGTGTGCATGTGGATCATTCCGGTGCCAGAGGTATAGTCGTAAAAAATACCCAGAACGGTAAATTCAACGGTCCCCGAGCCGGTTAGGACGGAAACCTTATCATTAATGCCAATATCATTCAGGTAGGCCAGTGGTTCAGAGATAAAAATTCCGTCACCTCGATCAAATGCTTCATAGCCAGACTCACCCAGTTCCTTCATTAAAAATTTTTCAGCCCCTGAAATATCGTTTACTCCCATAAGAACAGGACCATATTCAGTTTCTACCTGTTCCAGCACGGATTGATGAAGCGCCTCAACGTCATCAAGCGCTGTTATTTCCTCCAGCAAAGATCGGGGCAGTCCATTGGACAAGGATGGTCCTGAAACTGCCACTAACTGTATATCTCCCGGCAAGGACTGTTCGAGCCAAAGAATAACAGTGCCGCGAAAGCTGCCAATCATTACGCCAACGCCAACCGTCACTGAAACCGCTACGCAAAGTGCTGCCACTGCAAGACTCGTACGATTCAGGGCAGACTGCACATTACGCAAAGCCAGCATACCGGAGAGACCAAGCACTCCAACTCCGACAACCTGGAATACCCTTAGGAGCAGCGATAGAAACAATGGAACGGCCAGGCAGAAGCCAAATACGATCAGGGTTAGCCCAATAAAACCAGAAACCAGCGAGCCGTGTTCAGGCGTAACCATCAGCCAGCCTATTCCAGTGATGGCACCACCAAGCAGTGCCAACCGGGGCACGGTCCGATACCAGTCACTGCTCCTGGCAGCCTGTAGATTCAGCGTAACCGGTTTACTGGTAGAAGCGTGCCAGGCAGGGATTGCTGCGGATGAGAGGCTTAACACGAGACCTAACAGAAGCCCTTTAAACAGTGCCCACTGGCTTACCATGAAACCCGTTACGGATAGGTCAAAGTAAAGCGCATCGACAGTACCAGTAACCAGCGTAACCAGGTAGGTGCCAAGCATATAACCAGTGATGACACCTAGGGCGCTGGCGATCAGCCCAGTGAAGGCATTTTCTAAAATTACCAAAATAAATAATTCCCGGCCGGTAACCCCCTGCGAACGAAAAATCGCTAGCGTTTGCTGACGCTGAACGACAGACAGGGTTACCGTGTTATATATAAGCAAGCCCGCTACCAGTAGAGAAAGAAGACTCATTGCAAGGAGGTTGGTATGGAAAGCATTACTCATCTGTTCTACATTTTTCGTACGAGATTGCGCACTCACGAGGGTCAAGCTGTCAGGCAGCCAGTTACGTATTTGCCTTGCTTCCTCATCAGAAATGGCAAGGTCGATACTGTCGATTTTTCCCAGACGACCAAGCACTCCCTGAGCCGCAGCTATATCGGCCAGTATGATCGCGCCAGCGGTTTCGGTTTCGGTAATGCTATAAGTAGCCGCCAGAAATACCTGGAAGTTGTCGGAAGGAGAGCTCAGGTGAAAGGACTCTCCCACTTTAAGGCCAAGTGACGATGCAGTTGACTCCTCCATTGCAACGGCATTACTCGTACCTACAAGAGAGACGAGATTACCATTGATACCAAGGATGTCATCAGGTAAAGCTGAACGCTGCCTGGCCATGTTAATTTCACTGATGGCATCAATACCCAAAAGGGTCATTTCTTGACCATCGGCCATAACCCGCCCACTCAAGCCCGGTGCCGCCCTACGAGTGCCCAACTCTGTCTTCAGCCGGGCAAATATTTCGTCGGGGACACCATCAGATCCTGCAACAACCTGGTGTGTAATGCTGCCATTAATTATTTCTATGGACTGGGTGAATGATAGTTTTGCGCTGTTATTGGCCAGATCCACGGCAACGACCATCATGACACCAATCATGATGGCCGTGATATTCAACAAGGTCTGCCAGCGATGCTGAACCGCATACCTCCAGGCGCTGAGCCACAGCAAGGAGTTGTTGGAAGGTTTACCAGGCAAATTCACCATGCTGCTCCGAAATGATGCCGTCCTCCATTGTCAGAATACGATCAACTGTTTTGGCAACTGCCAAGCTATGCGTTACAAGAAGCAGACAGCTGTGACTTTCAGAGAGGACTTCATGGAGAACGGAGAGCACCGCCTCACCGGTACGCGCATCAAGGTTGCCTGTAGGTTCGTCGGCCAAGACGATAGAGGGCGAATGAATCAAAGCCCTCGCAATAGCGACACGTTGTTGCTCACCACCTGAAAGCCTGGAAGGTAATCGGTGCTCCTTGCCGGAGATCCCAAGGCGCTGGAGCAGGGCCCGGCTTTTCGCAAGGGCCTCAGCACTTCCCACACCATTCAACTCCAGGGTCAGAGCTACATTCTCGATCGCAGACAAACTGGGGACTAAATTGAAAAACTGATAAATAAATCCAAT
This sequence comes from Gammaproteobacteria bacterium, assembly GCA_009922595.1. Classification (GTDB taxonomy): domain Bacteria; phylum Pseudomonadota; class Gammaproteobacteria; order Pseudomonadales; family Pseudohongiellaceae; genus Eutrophocola. Next base: position 16,845 of record RFVC01000011.1, read on the forward strand.
GTGATGTCGGCGCAAGAGTGTACGCTCGGTATCACTCAGCCCCTCGGACTGCTGGCCGGCAACGGTTATTTTACCGCTGTCGGGGCTATCTATCCCGGCAATCAGGTTGAGCAGGGTGGTCTTTCCACTGCCGCTGCGCCCTAGCAGTGCCAGTTTTTCACCGGGCATAATCTGCAGGCTGGCATTATGCAGGACAGGATGGACCTTATCAGTTTCAGGATAACTGTGACTGACAGAATCGAGTGCAATGATCGGGGAGGATGTATGTGCCTGAAAAGGCTTATCTTTCGGACTTCTCATTGGTTACTGGGAAACGTATTGTTGCCTCTATCTAGTTTGAATCAACCAATACGCTGCAGAGGGCAACTGGGGATCATAATAGAGAGCTTACCAAGGATTCAGATCAGTATGCTCTGCAAGTGTTGCGCTATATCGGCAATTTCCCGGCTGCAGACGCTATGAGTCATGGGGTAACTCTTGTAGACGGGCTGGTAACCCATTTTGCCCAAATATTTGATCGTATTTTTTGCCATCCACTCCGGCAGCAAGGGGTCTTCAGACCCATGATAGATTTGAATTGGTAGATTTGTGTTAGCAGGATGAGGCTCCACGACTTCAGCAGTAGGAAAAAAAGTTGAGAGTCCAAGAATTCCGGCCAGTGGTTTGTCGAATGTTAATCCAGCCTGCAAGCAAACAGCACCTCCCTGCGAAAAACCCACCAGAACAACCTGTTCACTGGCAACACCACGCTCGACCTCGCGGTCAATAAGTTTATGTATCTCCGCAGAGGAAGCAATTAACTGGTCTACATCAATATGCCTTTCACCATGTTCGAGAATATCGAACCAGGCGCGCATCTGCATACCACCGTTGATGGTGATAGTTTTGATTGGGGCATGAGGAAGTATAAACCGAACTCCTATTGACTCTGGCAACTTCAACTCAGGTATAACCGGCTCAAAGTCATGTCCATCCGCTCCCAAGCCATGAAGCCAGATAACGCTTGCGGTTATCTTGTCTCGGGTCTCGATTTCAATGGCGGGTAAAAATTCCATTTTAGGATTGTATTCTTCATACTCTGTATCTCCAAGCGCATGAAAACTATATAGCTCAATCGTGTCTGTATTAACTTACCCTGAACGCTGGCAAGCTGAAATGCCGGATGAACTGCAGCTGTACTCGATGGCGACACCGAATGGTCAGAAAGTAAGTATTGCACTGGAAGAAATGGGGCTAACTTATGAGCCTCATCTAATTAATATTATCGAGGGTGACCAAAAAGACCCTGATTTCCTGCACATCAGCCCCAACGGCAAAATCCCTGCGATCATTGACCCCAATGGTCCTGAGGGTGAAACTGTGGTGCTGGCGGAAAGCGCCGCTATTCTGATTTACCTTGCAGATAAGACAGGTCAGTTATTTCCACAAAACTATCTGAGCAGAATGGAGCATATCCAGTGGCTAATGTTTCAAATGGGCCACATTGGACCCATGTTTGGACAGTTCGGGCATTTTTATAAATTCATAAAAGATAAGCTTAAAGACGATTACGCAGAGCAACGCTACACGAAGGAAACAATAAGGCTGCTGGATGTGCTAGACCAGAGATTGGAAGGCCGCAAGTACATCATGGATGATTACAGTATTGTTGATATTTCGATGGTTCCCTGGGTTAACTGTTGTGCAGAATTTTATGACGCTTGGGAGTATCTGGATATGGGTAACTTCAAGAATGTGGAGGACTGGCGTAGACGAGTCAGCGAGCGCCCAGCTTATGTTAAGGGCAAGGAAGTCTGCAATATCCAGGAAGGGCAAAGGTAAGAATTCGCGCTGCCTTCGTGCCGTCGGTCATGCCACCTTATTATCGAATGCCAATACGGACGTCCTTTACATGCTTTGTGTTAGGTTAAGCCTCCGACTCATTCACCTCGCCCTCTAGATACAACCATATTCCCTTGTGCCTGTGAAATGCGGATTTTTCCTGGTGAATCTGCTCAGGGCCATCATCAACTGAATAGGTTGCCTTGAACTCAACCCGGCCCAGGTCGCCCTTTTGGGTGGCCTTAACAATCTCAAGCCCTGTCCATTTATGACCCTCTGCTATCAAGTCAGCCATACGCACATTCTGTGCTGTTGCCGGGTGCCAGGTATTGACTAGGTACTCTCTGTGTTTTGCCTGGCCTAGTGCATAGGCAGCATACCGCGAACGAACCAGCTGCCTGACAGTTTTTGGGTTAGCCTTGTAGTTAAGATAAGGCTCGCAGCACTTGCTGTAAGGACGCCCGCTGCAACAGATACAGGAATCATTCTTATTCATTCAAGAATTGTACGCATAAAGAAAGAGCGGCGACAATGGGTCGTGGTGATACTTTCCTTGCTCTGCCCTTCAAGTCCATGGCTTTTTTTAAATCGTGTAATGTTGATGATGTTGTGGGTTCATGCAAACCTAATCCGGTTGATAAGGTCTGTGAGGTTGCGGTATTAATTACCCGCCAGAAAATTATTGCTCTGCTATTAGAGATTCAAGCAGTGCGGCAGTTTCTATGTGTTGATCACCGCCGGCCCCGCGCCCGAAGCGGCCTGCCCTGCCCATGGCGGCATCTACGACTGTACTTCCCTGGTCATCCGTGGCTCTAAGGTCAGCTCCATGCTCAACCAGGAGTTTTACCATTACATTCCAGCCATTCGTGGCTGCACCAAAGAGAGCTGTCTGCCCAACATCAGTCCTAGCATTAACATCGGCACCGTATTCCAGCAGCAGACGTGAGGCTTCCAGCGCCTGCTCCTCGTTGCGAAAACGCCCGCGTGTGTCGATGGCGCTTGCACGATAGCCTGACGACACAATTAATGGTGAGACATCGTTTTCCTGCGGCAGATCAACGAGTGCGCCATGCTCTAGCAGCAAGCGCATTGCAGGAATGTCTGCGCCACGTGCAGCGCGAAACAGAGGGGTAACACCGGTCCGAAGCAATCCGTCAGCACCGCGGTCAGCGCCAAGCGCCCGGTACGGTGGAAATAGTTTTAACTGCAGGTTTGGATTACCGCCCTCTTCCAGAATCAGGCCAATAATTTCCTGTGCTGTAGAGAGATCATTGGACAGACGGTCAGGACGTCCACCATGGGGCAGTGTGCTGTAGTCGACTGCGGCGTAAAGAGGATTGCGTCCATAGTAGTCCCACTTGTCCAGCCAGGCACCCGCCTCGATCAACAGCTTGGCCGAGTCCCACTTGGCATTCAGGTTGGCCATCAACAAGGGGGTAACTGCTTCAGGGTCTGTCTTGTTGATATCAGCGCCTCCCTCTATTAAAAGACGCGTGCACTCTGTGCAACCCTCACGGGCCGCATAGAGCAGCGGAGTCATGCCCCCGGCAGGCAACACTTTCATGCGCGGTTCTGCCGTGACCTGCCGCTCCCAGTTGTTCGGCAGTGACTGGGCATCGGGGTCAGCCCCAGCCTCAAGAAGAAACTTGACCATTGCTGGCTGGTGCTGCGCGGCTGCCCACATCAGTGCGGTCTGGCCACGCCATTGCTCAACCGCATTAACATCAGCGCCTGCTGCAACGAGATGCCGGGCTGCCTCAAGATTGCCGGACCTGGACACAATCATCAGCGCCGTCTGATCATCAGCCCCTCTTTCATTGGCATCAGCGCCGGCATCCAGAAGGCTTTTTATAACGTTGGCATTGCCTATGATGGCGGCCTGGGAAAGTGGTGTTGCACCAAACCTGTTGGCGGCGGTCACATCAGCATTACGATCAAGAAGCCTTCTTACTAGTGCCTCATCATCATAGTAAACCGCCCAGTGCAGGGCCGTGGTGCCATCAAACTGGGACTGGTTGACATTAGTTCGGCGGCCGATCAGTGATAATGCCGCCTCAGTCTCACCAGCACTCGCCAGTTCCAGTAGCTGCTGTTCACTGCCATCCTGAGCGAAAGCCGTAGAAAACTGAAAGCAAAAAGTTAAAATAAGCAGGTAAATTTCTTTCAGAAAATTCCTGGCTCGAAATAATTTTGCGGGCGATTTCACTTTTAACTTTTCTCTTCTTCTTTTATCAGACTTCTTCAAAGCGACCAGTCGAATCACCTAGCGACTCTTTATGTAAACCGATGCGATCCAGTATCGTCAGCATCAGGTTTGACACCGGTGTCCTTTCTTCAGCCATGATGTGCTGACCACCCTTGATGGTGCCGCCGCCTTTACCAAGAATTACTGACGGCAGCGGATAGTGATCATGGGCATTACTGTTGCTCATGTTGCTACCGTAAAGAATGATGGAGTTGTCGAGCATGGAGCCATTGTCGCCATCCTGCATCACCGCCAGCTTATCTACGAAACGGGCAAATACACGGCTGTGGTATTCCTGGATACGAAGCAGGCGCCCCATCTTGTTGGCATCATTCTGGTGATGGGAAAGTGGATGAAAAGCGTCCGACACTCCTACGTGATTGTAGGTCTGGTTGCTCACCTCTGCGGCAAGCATCATGCTGGCAATTCGGGTGATATTACCCTGGTAGGCGAGCAGTATAAGATCCATCTGCAGGTTGATGTGGTCATCAAAAGAACCTGGAATACCCTGGGGCGCCTCAGGCAGCTCCATATGGCTCAGGTCATGTTCAGCTGTTTTCTGGACGCGGCGCTCAATTTCGCGAACCGATTCTAGGTAGTCACCCAGCACAACGCGGTCTGCGGCACCAAGCTGTCTAGCAAGCTGGTTTGATTCTTCCAACATCAGGTCAAGAATACTGCTGGTCTGGCTGGCCAGGCGCTCCCTTTCAGCCTCGTTATCACCGACACCAAAAAGTGTCTGGAAAAGTTTGCGCGGGTTATTTTCCATCGGCAGCGGTGTTGTTGGCGTCCGAAATGAAATGGTGCCCGCGTAGCTGCAGCCGTAAGCGCGGTCACAGGAACCTGCCGCGCCACTGGTCTCTGTCGCTACTTCGATTGATGGCAGCGGCGTATTCTGTCCAATATGCTGGGCAGCCATCTGGTCAATGGTAATACCGCCAAAAGGTTCATGGCTGATGCGAGGCGCTTCACCGGTGAGCCACGTGCCCGGCGTAATGGCATGCACAGGACCATAGGCGCGCTTGTTTTCGAGATTGGAAACAATTGTCATCTGGTGTTTGTGCTGCTCGAGCGGCTGCAGGATGGACTTCAGTTCAAACTCCGAACCCACAGTGTCAGGTGTCCAGTTATCCATCACTGCTCCATGGGGAAAATAGAAGAAGCCCATCCGCGGTCCGACATTGGCCGCCGTCTGGGCAAGCGCAGTTCCTGCGGGAATCATGGCCTCAAGCAATGGCAGGGACACCGTTGCAGCGGCACTTTTCAAAAAAGTTCTTCGTGGCAGGTGCTTCTTGGTAATGAACATTGTTTATCTCCTGTGCGCCACGCTTTTAAAGCATACAAAACAGGCTCACGAATTTACGGGTTGTTATTAATAACACGTCCAATTAACTGGTTCTCGTCCATGCCGGCATCAGGAACAGTGACCTTTCTGAACTGGTCGCTGTTAATGATACCCATGACGATGGAAGAAAAGCTGAAATTACTGTCAGCGGCAGATCTGACTATAGACCTGACTGCAGGCATATCATGATGTTCCACTGATCTGCCCAGTGAATAGGTCATCAGCTTCTCGGTAAAAGTCTGTACAAACTGCTCCGGCCTTTCCACCAGCGATTCCCTGAGGTCATTGACTCCGTTCAGGGGAGTACCATCTGCCAGCTGGCCTGAAGCGTCAATAGGAATATTCCCCGCGTCACTGTCCCGGTCACGCCACTGTCCTATTGCAGTGAAATTTTCCAGCGCCAGACCAAGTGGGTCCATAACGTCATGACAACCGGCGCAGGACGGATTATCCCGGTGTACTTCAAGACGCTCTCTCACGGTCAGTGCCACGGTCGCCCCTTCGGGGGTTTCGGGAAAGGCCTCAACATTAGGCGGCGGTGTCGCAGGGGGTACACCCTGAAAATTCTCCATGATGTAGGCACCACGAATTACCGGCGTCGTCCGGTTGGCATAGGAGGTCACCATCAGGACGCCGCCTTTACCCAATAAACCGAAACGCTCTTCTTGTTTCAGTTCAACTCGGCGGAAATGATCACCCTTAACGTTGCTGATGCCGTAATGCATGGCCAGATCTTCATTGAGGAAAGTGAAGTCTGCGGTGATCAGGTCAACGATGCTGCGGTTTTCACTGAAAATACTGCTGGCAAAGAGACGAATCTCATCACGGAAGGCGACGAGCAGGCCATTGTTATAGGTTGGGTAAATTTCCGGATCAGGATCGACACTTTCCAGATCGCGTAAACGCAGCCACTGGAAGACAAAATTTTCCACCATGGCCTCAGCTCTTGAGTCTTTCAGCATGCGCTCTACCTGGTTTGCAAGGACCCGGTTATTGCTGAGCTCATCCCGGGCAGCCAGGTCAATGAGTTCCTGGTCCGGCGGGGAGCTCCACAGAAAAAAGGCTAGGCGGGAAGCCAGTTCAAGATCGCTGATGGTGATGACCTCACCGGGTTCTGCATCTGCAGGCGGAATTTCCGTGCGGAAAAGGAACTTGGGACTGGTGAAGATCGCCATCATGCCGTTCTTGATACCTTCATCAAAACCGCCCTGCTCCCGACCCGCAGCAAAGAATCGCAGCGGCGCCTCCAGGTCGGTCTCAGTGACAGGACGCCTGAACGCCTGCTTGGACAGGTTGGCAAAAATTTGCCTGGCACAGTCCAACTCGTCGCTGCTTGAGGCAGGCCCGCAGATCATGACCTTGCGGCGGCTTGGTGTGTCAATTACTCCAGAGGAAGTCAGTGGCCCCTTGATTTCAAGCCCCCTTGCCCTGGCTATTCTGCCCATGCCCCTGTTGCCGCTGAGGTCGTGCAGAAACTCATCAGACTCTGCAAAACTGCGGGCGACAAAGGCTACGCCGACCTTATGCGGACCAGAGGTGAGCGGAATACGGATATCACTGAAGCGGCCATTGATTTCAGCCACTGCGGGTGCTTGAACCTGGTCAAGCATGCGCAGGTCTTCACCACCACCGATATCTCTTTGAAAAATTATTTCACCATCAACGGTGACCACTACATCGTGGTTGTATTCCATTCCCAATGTGTAGCCCGCCCCGGCCATGCCGAGAATACTGATGGCATACTCACCGTCCACGGGGAAATTATGTTCAACAAGAACGCCGCCCCGTGTGCCAAGTGGCAGACCATGGACATGTGTTCCCTGGTTAGATGAGTCCATTCGGAAAACAATGCTTTCATTGCGGGGATCAGGAGAGCCAATAGCCTGTTCACTAACCACTCTTGCCGCAGAAATATACTGATCCAGGAATGAAGGCGAGACTTTTAACACGCTGGCAATGTTGTCAAAGCCATCACTGTTATCATCCTTGGGCAGGGCAAGTTCGGTATCCAGCTCAACCCCGGTGATGTCATAGATCGCATTGACGTATTCGGTTCTGTTCAGACGGTGCAGGCCAATTCGCCCGGGATGGGGCTCCAGTCTTGCGTGAGCGTCCAGCACTTTTTCCAGGCTGGAGACCAGGTCCCAGCGTTCTCCAAGGGAGGGTTGCTCTTGGCTTGGCGGGGGCATCACTGAGTTGCGCAGTTTTCTGAGCACCAGCTCGAATGCCGCCGCATCCTCGACAACGTCCTGTGGCCTGAACAGAGTGAAATCAAGCCCGCCAGCAAAATCCTCAAAGTTGTGGCACTCGGTGCAGTACGTTTCAAGCGTGGACCAGTTTGCCTCCAGGTCCGCCAGTGCGGCCTGGTAATCTCCCATCTCTGCAGCAAGTCCAATACTGGTGAGTGCACCAAGTGTCGCAGCGGACAAGGGCCGAAGAAGTTTGTTGTATTGTCTGACTGACTTCATAACCCTGTAGAGTAATAATTAAATAATTCCACGAATAGCGCGGCCTGGTACGTGGTACCACGTGCCTCGATAAAGCAGCTCGGTAAATAAATCGGCATTGCCGTATACGTCATCGTAATCGGCCATAGGGGCTGTTTCCATGAACTGGTCGAGACTTCGGCCGGTCCTATAGGCGTTAGCTACCATCTCGTAAGCATGGTCTAGCATCAGCTGTTGGTCTTGCAGCGCCGCCTTACCCTGTACGGGCCCGGCAGCCGGAACGATTAAAGTCTCCTCGTCACACATTTCAAGCAGTTGAGCCGTGCATTTCTGTGCTCCGCCTATCCAGCCTCCCGTGATGTAGTCCAGCAGGGGATATTCGCCCACCGCCATCATATCACCTACATAAAGAACGTTGGACTCACGAAAATGCACGTACATATCACCATCAGTATGAAACTCGCTGATGCGCCCGTATTCCACCGTTTCGCTTCCCAGGTCCAGGGATCCCCCCTTGTAAAAAGTCTGGTTGGCCTGAGCGGCTTTTGGAATAGGGGTGTAGTGACGCTCCTCCCAGTCGACAACAAAATCGTTGTTTTGCCACAGCCGGGTGTTTTCATGGGCAATTATGCTGGCGCCCTCGGGGCCAAGCAGATGATTTAAACCGCAGTGATGGGGACGCCAGTTACTGTTGAAGAGCGTCGAAATTGGTCCGTCGGCAATGCCCTGGATAACTTCCAGCAATGCCTCAGCTTCACTTTTCTTGCCGCCGTCCACCACGCACGTTTGCTCCATGTGGGCAGCGACGAGCACGTTTCCGCCTGAGCTGCTGATAATGGAAAGATTGTTTTTCAAAGGTGTGACTGAAAAAGTTGGCTGGCCCAGTACAGGCTTAGAAACAGATGATAAGGGGAGTATTATTGCCCCGGCCACTGCACAAGCAACACCACCGCCAAGCGTCCTGGAGATGAAGTCGCGGCGACTGAAGTCTGTTGAATCGTAGTTCTTGATTTTCATCGCTGTCTTAGCATCCCGGTAATCTGAACCTACATTCCTTTGACGGTTATTCTGGGAAATCTGCTTACCCTGGAACAGGGGTCATGTTTCATTTTTTCTCACCAGCCTTAATAACAATTTCAGCTAGCGGGAAAGCAAGGATAATGAGGCCTGAAGGCATTTTCAAGCGTGGCGCCAATTGTAAAAAATTCCCAAAAAAGAAGCCCTTTACGGGCTTCTCTGGGATCAGGTAATTCAAGGGAATGATTAATCCAGCGTACTGAAATCAGGGGGTTGAAGCCCCTTGTCATTCAGATGTTGGTCATAAATCTGCTCACTGCAGGAATATTCCAGAATCGGGGTATCCGGTGAGTAACGAAGCGTGCCTGCTATTCTGACCGGCTCCGTGTAGAGTCTTTCATCTGTCAGCACCATTTCATTGGTCAGGTATTTAACTTCCTCGCCATCATCATTGGTGATTGTCTCGAGATTCCAGCGCTCCACGATTGTTGCCGTGTCAGTATTCGGTATACGGCGCATGTAGGGATACTCTCGCAGAAAACTGGTTTCAATGACCAGCGTGTCTCCTTCAAAGTGTCCAACTGAATAGCCCATCCGGGTCGGCAGAATCGGCTCCGGGCGCGGATGCCCTTCCAGGTACACCTTCCGGTACTGGAAATAGCCCTCCCAGAGCAGGTTGATAAAACCTTCAGTCTGGACGATCTCTACAGGAAAAGGAGCGCCCCAGATACTTCTTGGCAGACCCGGCTTGACGCAAAAACCTCCGGGCTCATCGGACGAATCGAAACTAGCAACATACTCATCGTGCATCTGCTGTGCGGCTTCATTAAAAGGTAGCTCTCCTGTTCCAGGCTGGAGCCTGGGCGCATTGGGGTCAAAGCTGGCTGGAAACCAGAGGCCGCTGAAGTCAACCTGGGCATTAATAGGCGCCGAACAAAAAAAGAACGCCATAAGGGTGCAGAGTTTTTTTATCATTATTATGTTCCTGTTGTTCTGCTAGAAAGTTTTGCCGTCTGCCATGGTGAACTGCTGTATATAACCGCCGTCAGTGCCATCGCGCATTGGAGCAATATGAATGGTAATGACATCCCCCTCAGAAAAATCATCGGGGCGCCAACCACGCCTATAGACATTATTACGGGCATGTCCTTCAAACTGAATTTCCTTGACGGAGCCATCGTCATTTTCAACTTCAAGCACTAGATCGATATGCGGATTGGCGATATCAACATGGATTACCTTTCCCGTCAGCGGATCCATCTGGCTGAAATCATACTGTGCCGCTGAATGATGGGCGAACACCTGCACTGAAAAAAACACGCTGAAGAGAAAAGCCAGCATTAGCTGAACTTTTACAGGCACTGGATTTGTATTAACTCTCATAAATTGTTCTCTCGATAATCTGAAGACTTCATTTCGCCTATTCTAATCACTGTCACCCAGGGCACTGACCGGCTGAAAATCGAATGTAGCATAATTTTATTACTGTCTGCCCCTGGTGTTGACAATATTTATGGCAGCAACCATATTTCACCACTTACTTTGATTTTCCCTGGAAGCCTGAACCATTATGAAATTTCACTTTTCCCTGACCTTGGCCGCCCTGTTAATTTCTGCATCGACATCAGCGGCCGATGATCACCCGGATATCTCTGGCGTATGGGTGGCCTTTGCCAGCAACCCGTCATTCATCGGCGCAGTCTCTGCACCGGAAACCGACCAGGGGAAGGCAATGGTGGAGGAATACTTTGCCCAGTTTGAAAATCATGTGGAACCTGGCGCCTGGTGTGTCCCTCCCGGCATCCCCTATACCATGATGACGCAGGTGTCCTACCCGGTCGAAATCCTCCAAACCGAAAACCGCATTACCATGCTGCTTGAATATGACATGCAGGTTCGCCGCATTTTCATGGATGGCCGCACACAGCCGGACGATTACCCGCCCACCCGCGTCGGCTATTCGACCGGGCGCTGGGAAGAAAATACCCTTGTGGTAGAAACGGGACTGCTCAGCGAGGACCTTGATAATCGCTGGCCTAGAACAGAGCAGACAAGTGTCAGTGAGCGCATCTACCTGTCCACTTTTGAGCAAGAAGCAGTCGAGAGTACAGGTTTTGTTTCCACTATAGCGGATCCTGTATCCAATGATGTCCTTGTTCTGGAGTACACGGTAACTGACCCTGTTCTATTTAATTCCCCTAAACAGGTCACCATGTATTACCAGCGCATGACTGACGATATTTTTCTTGAATACGACTGCCCTGCAGGCAACTGGCGCGAGGCACTCAAAGCGGCAAACCCTTGATCGCTTCTACGCCGTGGCAAGTGTCCAGCCACCAATCAGGATAAATCCCACGCCTGCAATGTAGTGCAGGTATTTTTCATTGATAAACCCGGACAGCAGGCTGCCTGCGACGACTCCCAGGGCGGCCGCAAACACGAGGGCAAGAGAAGCCGCCACGAATACGGTCCATTTATTCACATCGCTGTCTGCGGCAAAAAGCATGGTGGCAAGCTGCGTTTTATCGCCAAGCTCGGCAACAAAGACAGTTGCCAGAACTGTCAGAAAAACTTTCCACTCCATTTTTTCCTCCCATAAAAAAGCCGGGCGTCACCCGGCTTTTCTGGATCAAATACAGTTTAAGGTTTACGGGCTATAAACAGGAACCTGTCCACGTCGCGACCGTAAATAGGATCAGAAATTGTCCGCTCATGGTCATCAGCTGTCGTGCGCAGCAGGTTGGAATCTTCAACAATCACTAAACCAGAAGCTTCTATCCAGGCGCGGGCATTACTTTTCAGCATTCTGTGCATCATGCTGTTCTCCTTTCCTTCCATCCCGATGTGGTCAATAACCGCTACCTGGCCACCGGATTTCAGCACGTCATGAATTGCCTGAAAGTAAGGCGCGGCACGCTCGTCATTGTAGTGATGAATATTGAGCGCAGTGATAGCGCGGTCAATTGAGTTGGCAGGGTAGTCCTGGACGTTTTCAAAAAATGCCTCGGTGTTGCCCAGGCTGGCTGCCACATCACGCTGGGCCTGCCCGTTGTTGCGCTGCAGTGCACGCGGGCCGAACTGGGCAATTACCTTGCCCTGGGAGCCAACGGCAGCAGACAGGACATGTGTATACCACCCGCCCCCGGCACCAATATCCATGACGGTCATCCCGGCATCAACACCCAGCAGAGACATGACCTGGTACGGTCTGCGTGAACCATCACGAATTCGGTCTGCTTCAGGGCGATCTTCAGAAACCAGTTTGTCCATGAAGTCTGGCGCGAGATCAGCGTTTGCGCTGGCGAAAGTAAACAGGAGGCAGGCAAACAGGCCTGTTTTAATTAATTGGCGTTTCATTGTTCTCACCTCGTAAAAGAAATCCACTTATCTGTTGTAACTGGCACTATTGATTGTGCCTTGTATTTTTAAATTGCAAAGAAAGGGGGCTGAAAGTAAACCACTAATGCAGAGGAATCAAGGCTATAGCGCATGTCCTTGAGGAAAATCATATTTTCCTTGCACGCTTATTCCTGCATGTGATGCTTGCTTTCAACGGGTTTCATAGTGGCATTGGCGACAAGACCAATGAAAAGCAGAACCGCCATCAGGTACATCGTGTTGTTGTAAAGGCCGGAGGTTGGATCAATTGTCCCTTCAGGAGCAATTTCCATGAGGCTGGCGATAGTCACTGTTTGAGCAGCTACCAGCTGATCGAGCTGTTCTATCCCTGCACCAAACCGCGCCTCAAACACTGCAGGATCAATGCGTGAAACGAGATCCTCTATCGCTCTGACCACCGCCGATTCCCTGAGCGAGGTAATGGCCAGGGGACCAACGACCCCTGCCGTGCTCCATGCCGTCAGCAAGCGTCCGTGAATTCCGCCGACAAACTTTGTCCCGAAGACATCTGCCAGGTAGGCAGGAATCGTGGCAAAGCCCCCGCCGTACATGGTGAAAATACTCATGGTGGCGCCATAGAAGAGCACCAGCCAGACAACGGCAGGACTCGCGCTTACCTGGTTTGCAGCGAACGGAACCGAGCAATACAGCACGATGCCAAGCGCAAAAAATATCCAGTAAGTGTTTTTGCGTCCTATGTAGTCAGACGAGCTGGCCCAGAAAAAACGCCCTACCATGTTAAAGACAGAAATCATGCTGACGTAGAGCGCTGCAAAAGCGCCATCAACAATACCAGGCAAGGTGGTACCAAAAATTTCACGCATCATGGTGCTGGCCACCCCAAGCACGCCAATTCCGGCGGAGACATTCATACACAGCACTATCCAGAGGCGGTAGAACTGTGGTGTTTTCATGGCCTCTTCAATATCCACGTTGTGAGTCGTGATCATCTTGCTGGTTTCGCTGTCTTCTTCCGGCGGCGTCCAGCCCGAGGGCTTCCAGTCATCAGCCGGGACCCGGTAAGAAAAGGCCGCAATCAGCATCACAATAAAATACAGTAGCCCCAGGACCATGAAAGTTTGCGCCACACCGGCAGATCCGGTGCCTACGACATACACACCCTCTGGGCCCGGTACCAGCATATTGGCCACTTCATTGGCGCCAACAACAACCACTTCAAGCTGCTGTCCAGCGCTTTCAACAAAACGCTTTCCTGCTTCAGTGACCAGCGACACCTGGTCGGTGGTACCAAGATATTCCGGGGCCTCATAAAAAAGCTGAATAAAGTAACGCTTGAGCGGTGCGCCAATCATGGCGCCGCCTCCAAAACCCATGATTGCCATCCCCGTGGCCATTCCGCGACGATCCGGAAACCACTTGATCAGAGTACTGACCGGCGATACGTATCCCAGCCCGAGGCCGCATCCCCCGAGCACTCCGTAGCCAAGATAAAGCAGCCAGAGCTGGTGGGTGAGAATGCCGATACTGCCTACAAGGTAACCCCCGCCCCAGAGCACGGCGGCGGCAGTGCCGACCAGCCTGGGTCCGACCTTGTCCAGCCAGTGCCCTGCCAGGGCTGCAGCCAATCCAAGAAAGACGATGGCAACGGAAAATATCCAGGTAACATCCTGAAGGCTCCAGTCACCTGATGCCGGTGCAACCACACCAAAGAGACGTGTCAGCGGCGGGTTATAGATACTCCATGCATACACAGAACCAATACACAGGTGAATAGCAACGGAGGCAGGCGGCACTTTCCAGCGGTTAAAGCCCGGTGAAGCAATGATACGTTCCCTTGATAGCAGCATGAGCATAGGAGCCTGGTCTTACATCAGGTAGGTCATGTAAACGAACATGAGTCCGACAATGGAAAGAATAATAATCGTGCTAATGCTCCAGTAACGAAGCAGCTCACTGGGACGATGAGCAGCGTCCACCTGAGGGCCAAACATGGCCTTGTGATTTAGAAAGGAAAATATTGGGGCGACAACAAATCCCATCGATGTTACCCAGGCAATGAAAGTCCCAAAGTCTTCCAACAGAACAAAGAGCACTGTCATGACGAACAGAAACTCAACGCCGATAAAAATCATGTACATCTTGCTGAACTGATCCCTGATCTTTTCCTCGGGCACGGAGAAAACTTCCACGACTGCAGCAGCCGATGACCGGGGCAGCAGGTCCACAAGTGTCAGGAGAGTGGAATACATTACTGTAATAGCCGCCATGGCAATCACCGGGTAAATCCAGCCACCTATTGTCGAGGTAAAGAGATTGATCAACTGGCCGGCAAAAACAGCCCCGCTGGAATCCACCGCTACATCATTTATGAACATGACATAGGTACCCAGAGCAACGAAGCAGATCGCCAGGAAAATCGCTGTGCCGTAGCCCACATGAAAATCAAAAGCCGCCTCTCTGGTGCTGACCGGACGATTCAGCCGAATACTCTTGGCCTTCACCCACAGGGACAGGCCGACTGATCCGGCGGTGCCGGTAGGCATCCAGCCGGCCACGGCGATAAGAAACAGTGTGGTCGGCGTATCCAGGGTCAGGTCAGCAGAAAGGGAGGCGCCCCCTGTATCGATGCCACCGACGGCAATAATCGCGGCAATCACCGTGCCTATGGAAAAAACGATCACCAAAACCCGTGTCAGGTCTTCCAGCACGGCGTAACGTCCCAGAGCTACGATGACCATACAGGAGACTACCAGGCCAAGTTCAAGAATGATTCCCGCCTCAATACCAAACACGGCTCTTAAAATAGCGGCAGTTGTAACGGTGACACCGGAGATGGCAAAGGTGTATTCAAACAACTGCATAAAAAAGAACAGCACCACCACCCACTTGCCCATGCGAGTGTAGCCCTCAACCAGGGTCTCTCCAGTGGCAGCGGCATAGGTAACGCCGAAGAGAAAAGTCGGATACTTCACTAGGCAAACCAGCGCCATGTATCCCACCATGACAAAACCATAGGTGGCGCCTGCTGTGGTGGATGACACGAGGTGAGAGACGCCCACTGCTAAGGCCGCATAAAGGAGACCTGGACCCAGTTTCTCCTGAAGCGTTCTAAACATGAAGTCCCCTCTTCATCGAATTGTCGTTCTTATTATTGTCATGGGCAGGTCCTGTATGGCCCGCCCTTTTTTATTTTTCTTTCTACTTTCTACTTACCATTTTTAACTTTTAACTTTTTTTATTTCCCGTAACTGGAGTAATGTAGAGACATATCCAGCTCCTTACAGGTAATAAACTCAAGCAACGCCGCCTGGCCATTTTCAGTCGCCTCAATGCCACGTTTCAATGCCGCCACGATGTCGTTCGGATCAGTAATACGCTCACCATAGCCACCGAAAGCCTTCGCCATGTCAGCATAGTCGCCCTGTATGTCCGTCGAGCGGTATTTCTCGGTGGACACTTCCATGATCGGCAGCTCCATGGCCATGCAGAAGTTATTAAACAGAATGGAAAGTATTGGAATGCGCTCACGGACCGCCGTTTCGAAATCCATGCCGGTAAATCCTATTGCCGCATCGCCCCAGACATTGATGCAAAGGTGGTCCGGTTTGGCCAGCTTTGCCCCCATTGCCAGCGGCAAGCCATATCCAAGCTGCGTGGTCTTGCCCCAGCCAATGTAGGACAACGGTGCCTCGCTTTCCCAGAATGGAACGAGCTGATCACGGGGACTGCCCGCATCGTGGGTAATGACAACCTTCTGTTTATCCACAAGCTTGTTCAGTTCGTATATCACGCGATAAGGCGTCATGGGCTCCTGGTCCGAAGTCAGCTTTGGCAGCCACTCCGCCATCCAGGCGTCTTTCACCTTTTTGATATCTGCAGGCGTCGATTCCCTGCGGGCTTCTGCCTTGCCAAGGTCAAGCTCCTTTAATTCATCTATCAGTGCGCGCAGGGTGAGCTTGGCGTCACCAATCAAACCGAGCTGCGCCGGGACATCCTTGTTGAGATCCATGGGGTCAAGCGTGGCATGAATCACTTTCTTGTTATCCGGCATGCGCGTTCCAAAGGACGTGATGGCAAAACTGCAGCCAATACCAAAAATCAGGTCTGCCTCATTGATGAAGTGATAAACCGCTTTGGGCGTTGCATGCCCCCCTGAACCAATACTCAGGGGATGTGTTTCATTAAAGGTGCTTTTGCCCTCAAGGCTGGTGGTCACTGGACAGTTAAGCAATTCTGCCAGTTCCTTGAGCTCATCCCAGGCCTTTGCATAGTTGATCCCCTGACCAGCATAGATCACCGGCTTCTCTGCTGCCGCCAGCTCAGCAGCCGCAGCCTTCACTGATTCGGCATCCGGACCAGAGCGGGTTTTATAACTTGGTACATAGCTGGAAATATCGGCTTCTTCCTGGCAGGTATCCCAGGGTATCTCGACCAGGACAGGACCAGGGCGGCCATTGCGCAGCTGCGTGAATGCGCGGCGCATGATATTTGGTACTTCCAAGCCCATCGTGATTGGTTCGGCCCACTTGGTAATGTGCTTCATGTTCAGAGTGGAATTGAAGTTCGGGAAGTAGTTCGCCACCTTGCGGTCATAACCTGCCGGCATGAACAGAACCGGAACAGACTCCCCAAATGCCTGGGCCACACCGCCGAAGGAGTTTTCAGCACCCGGCCCATGCTGCATCACAAATACACCAATTTCTTCACCACAGGTCATGCGGCTCAGCGCATCGGCCATGTGAGCGCCGGTGCGCTCCTGGCGGACAATGATTGTGCGAATATCTTCTGCGGCTGCGGCTTCAATGATCGGATTGAGGGGATAGCCAAATAAATACTTAACCCCTTCTTCTTTGAGAATTCGGGCAATGGCCTGAGGTACCAGCATGCAACTTCCTTAGCAATGAGAAACGAGGTGCAATTATTCACCAAATCCGGGCGTATAAACACCCCTGGAAAATGTGGCCCAAGGCCTTATGAAAGTAACGGCTGGCAGGTAATTTTGTGTCAGGATTATGAACATTACCGGGGTTTATAACCGGTTCAGGTCTGGGGATAGTATTTTTTTGGCAAACATGATTATATGACTTCCCCCTCGTCGCAAAGCCATGTGTCATGCGGGATTGTGGGTTTTACCACGAGGGCAAACAGTCAAGTTCTGAAAGCTCGCGGAAAGATTTTTGAGAATTGGCGGAAACCTTCCAAGGCCGCTCTTTTATTTTCAGGAATTATGTTTCCGAGCCGGAACAGGCAAATTGAATTGAATACATTCTGGTCTTATTAAAGATCACTTAGCGTTTCCTCTATCCTGGATCGAATTGTCCGGCAGTATGATCGAATTTTTTTTCAAATATCCCCGATCAGTATTTAGCGACAGCGACTTTATTTTCGCCAGTGGCTGGCCGTTATGGCTCATGGCTGCCACCGTCATCGCCTTTATTGTCATCATCATCTACTACCTGGCCCGACGCCCTGGCAATATGCCCTGGGGGCAGCTTTCTACCATTGGCCTGCTGCAAACCATTATGTTTGCAGTGGTCCTGCTAGTGCTCTGGCAGCCCGCACTGGTCTCCGAAAGACTGCTGCGGGGGGAGAACGCCGTCGCCATCATGCTGGACACTTCCGGCAGCATGACTTTCAGTGACGGCACTGAGTCGCGGATGGTCCAGGCTCAGCAGCTGCTCACGCCTGACAGTCTTGAGGATATCGCAGAAATCTACAGCATCCTGCCTTATGGCTTTGATGGCAGCGCCACGCCAATGGACACCTTTAGCGCCCTGCCCGAGCCGGGGGAAACCACGAATCTGGGCCAGTCGATCCTGCAGACCCTGCGGCATGCCAGCGGCTCCTCCCTGGGTGCGGTAATCCTGATCAGTGACGGTGCCGACAATAACAATGCCATTGCCCAGGCCGAACTGAATGAAATGGCCAGTTTCGGTGTCCCGATCCATACGGTCGGTATGGGCCGTGAGGATATTCCGGAAGACCTGGAGTTAACCGAGGTGTCCTTGCCGGAAAAAGCGCTGCCAGGCACCACCCTCTCGGCACGGGTTGCCATTCGCCATGACCAGGGCGGCTTTGCCCGCATCAAGGTCTACGATGGAAATACCTTCCTGACAACCGAGGAAATCGTGCTCGGCAACAACCAGGATATGACGCTGGCCTTCGTTGATATAGAAGCCCAAGATCCGGGCCAACTGGATTTACGTTTTGTCCTCGACCCGATAAACAATGAAACCAACCTCGCTAATAACACGCGCGCCCACGTGGTTGATGTGGAGGAAAACCGCTACAGGATTCTCTACATAGAGGGCGAGCCACGCTGGGAATACAAATTCATGCAAAGGGCGCTCAATGATGACCCCAGCATTCAGCTGTCTACCTTGCTTAAAGTGACTCCAAACAAGTACTACCGCCAGGGGATTGATGACCCAGACCAGCTGGCCGAGGGCTTTCCAACCGACCCCGCCGAGCTTTATGAATACGATGCCCTGATTATTGGCAGCTTTAACGCAGCCGAGCTCACCCAGGAGCAGCAGCAGATGATCCGCGACTTTGTAAGTGACCGCGGCGGCAGCCTGCTGATGTTGGCGGGCCTGAATGGGCTCGGCCTAGGCGGCTGGGGCGAAACGGTGGTGAATGAAACCCTGCCGTCCCGACTGAACATGGAAGAGTCAGCTTTTGCTCGTGAAAAAGCGCCGGTCTCTCTTACTGACAACGGCCGACTGGCACCGATGCTGCAGTTTAGTGACAGTGAATCTGAAAATGATCGGCTCTGGACAGACCTGCCCGAAGTGGCTGACCACCAGCAGCTGGGACCGCTTCGTCCTGCAGCCACGACTCTTCTTGAAGTTAACGTGGAAGGCCGACAGCAGCCCCTCCTCGTCACGCAGCCATACGGGCGCGGTCAAAGTTTCATCCTCGCAACGGGCGGCACCTGGCGCTGGCAAATGAGCCTGCCCGTAGATGACATGCGCCATGAAACTTTCTGGCGGCAATTAACCCGTGCGCTGGTAGCCAATTCCCCACGCCCTTTCGAATTGACCAGCCAGGTAGAGAACGAAGAAATTGTGGTGCGCGCCGAAATTCGCGATCCTGAGGCGGAAGAAAACCAGGGGCTGGAAATTTCAGTCGTGGTCTCCTCCGAGAACAATGACATAGTCAATCTTGAGCTGCAGCCGGTGACTGGACGACCTGGCGTTTTTGAAGCCGGGTTCAGGCCAAACGATACGGGCCTGTACAGCATTGAAGCCATTTCCCGTGTGGGCGAGACCCTGCTGGGCTCCTCTACTACAGCAGTGCGCTATGACCAGGGACTGGAAATTTTCAACGTCCGTCAGAACCGTGCGCTGCTGGAAAGAGTGGCAGAGGTGACAGGCGGCCAATACTGGACTGCGGACGAGTGGGACGAGATTCCCGAGGCCATCTCCTTTTCGACGGCCGGTATTATGGAACAGCAAATCTCCTACCTCTGGGATGCGCCCTTTTTCTTCCTGATCCTAATACTATTAAAGGCAGCGGAATGGCTGCTCCGGCGTCGCTGGAGAACAATCTAGGCAACACCACCCATGAATCAGCTCAAGGTCCTTCTACTATTAATACTTATTCCCGTGCCGGCGCTAGCCGAACTGCATGTCACTATCGTGCAGGGGCTCGGCGGAAACCTTGTCTTTGATGCCAGATTCACTGAACAGCGGCAACAGATCTCCGATGCCTCCATCACCATGGCCGGTGAGAACAGGGTCAGCACTTTTTCCGGTGATGATGCCACGCGGAAAAACCTGCTCGCGCATTTTTCAGCAATCAGTGAGCAGATGTCTGAAGAGGATCGCATGGCCATCTACCTGATTGGCCACGGCAGCTACGACGGGGAACAGTACAAATTTAATATCCCTGGACCTGATATTACTGATGCGGACCTCGATGAAATTCTTGGCAGCCTGCCGGGCAGCAACCATTTCCTGGTCAACACATCGAGTGCCAGCGGCTCGATACTGGACACAGTGGAATCTGAAAGCCGCATCCTGATTACCGCAACACGCAACGGCAATGAAAAAAATGCCACTGAATTTGGTGCTTTCTTTGCCGAGTCTCTCTCGGAAGAGGCTGCTGATATCAATAAGAACAGCACTATCAGCATCCAGGAAGCCTTTGATTATGCAGAACGCCGTGTTGCTGAATTTTTTGAATCAGAAGGGAGGCTTGCTACTGAACATCCGCAGATCCGCGGCGACAACTATGCGAGTTTCAGCCTGGCGAGGCTGGGCGACTTTGAAAGCTCCAGTGAAGATCCACGGATTAATTCACTGCTGACCAAGCGCCTTGAGCTTGATGCGGAAATCGAAAGCCTGCAGCTGCGCCGTAATGAATTCACCAATGCTGACTATATCGAGCGGTTGCAGGCATTGATCCTCGAATCTGCCCAGGTTAGCGAACAGATAGATATGCTGGGCAACGGAACAGACGTTAATGCTGACTAGGATGAGAATTCTTCATGCAACTTACAGGGCGGCCCTTGCTGTCCTGCTGCTGGTGTTGCCTCTATCCAAAGTCCTGGCACGCGGTCACCTCTACGGGGCCCTCGACAACGAAGAGCTGCTTGCCTGTGAAGACCTGTTCTGGAACGGGCAGTCAGCCCAGGCAGCCGCCTGCTACAACCGGCTTTATTCACCCGAGCAGCCTCCCCTGGTTCGTGCCGAGGCCCTCTGGGCGCGGGGTAATCTCCAGGGCGCCAACTCGCAATTTCAGCTGGCAATAGAGGCATCCCCCGATGACCCCATAGTGCGTGTCCGCTGGGGTGAACTCTTCATGGATACCTACCAGTTCAGTGAAGCCTATACCCTGTTTGCCGAAGCCCTCGAGCTTGATCCTGCCAATGCGTGGGGCCATATCGGCGCCGCTTCAGCCCTCAGTGAGGGCGGGGATCCTGAAGTCCTGAACCAGCACCTGAATGCCGTCATGCATGAAGACCTTGGGCTGGCCGAAGGCGCCAGGCTCAGGGCCATGATAATGGTGATTCGCTCGCTGCTGCGTGATGACCGCTACGAGCAGGCCCAGCTCTCACTGGATGAAGCTTTTGAATGGGCCGAGGAGCATGCACTGCCACTGATGGAACTGAACGCGCTGCAGGCCTCTCATGCATTCATGATGCGCCAAGATTACCAGCCGTTTATTGAAGCCTCTCTCCAGGAAGCGCCGAACTACGGCGACGCCTGGTTTATTCCGGGCTACTTTGCCACTGTGATCAGGCGCTACAAGGAGGCCGTGGATTTTTTCAGTGAGGCTGTCTCACTGCAACCGAATCACTGGGAAGCGCAGGTTTACCTTGGACAGAATCTCTTGCGGCTAAACAGGATCAATGAAGCCATTGCCCACATTAATACTTCCTACGAAGGCAATGCCTTCAATCCGATGACCGTAAACCTCATGCGTCTGCTGGATAACTTCACCAGTGACTTTGTCAGCATCAGCTATCCGGATCCGCCAGAGGGCCCCTTGCCGGAGCTGATCCTGCGGCTGGGCCAGGATGAAAAAGCCGTGCTCGACAAGTATGCAAGGCAGCTCTCTGAGGACAGTATCGCCGTTTACAAAGAGCGTTACCGCCTCGATCCAAAAGAGCCAATCATCGTCGAGATATATCCTAATCACGAAGATTTTATAGTGCGCTCCATCGGTATGCCGGGTGTCGGACTGCTGGGAGTCACCTTTGGCTACCTTTTTGCCATGGACTCACCGACTGCTCATCCTGAACAGAAGTACCACTGGGGCACCACCCTCTGGCATGAGATGGCCCACGTCTTCACACTCGGGGTTACCGAGAACCTGGTGCCGCGATGGGTATCAGAAGGCATCTCCGTTTTCGAGGAGTGGCGCACCGGCCCCATACCGGGCCGTAAGATTCCGACCGACGTCCTGCAAGCCATGGCCGAGGATAAATTCCTGCCGATTGCCAAGCTCGATGATGGCTTCATGCGGCCGGAATACTCCGGGCAGGTGATTGTTTCCTACATGCAGTCGGGCCTCGTTTTTGAATTTATTGACCTGGAATACGGCTTCGACAAGATCGTCGACATGCTCTATATGTTCAACGATGGGCTGAGCCCTGTTGAGGCTATTGAAAAAAGCCTGGGTATCAGTGATAGCGACTTCGACCGGCACTTCAAGCAGTTCATCGATATCGAGTACGGACCATTGCTAGGTTCACTCCCCGTCTGGATGGAAGACATGAATGCCAGTTACTCGGCGCTCAGGGAGGAGCAGTGGGAGGAGGCCGCGGCGGCCGCCGAACGTGCCATTTTCACTTATCCGGAGTACGTGGAAGTAGACAGCCCTTACATTGTATTGGCCCGTGCCAACAAAGAACTGGGAAATGCCGACGCTGAGTTTGAGGCGCTGCAGTCTTTCTGGAAAAACGGCGGCTACCTGCCCAATGCACTGCTTGCCCTGGCAGACCATTACCTGGAGCAGGAAAATAATCCGCTTGCAGAAGAAGTCCTGGAAGATGCCAACTGGGCAGACCCCTTTCTGGAAGAGCTGCATGTGAAACTTGGCGATCTGTACATTGAAACCAACCGCCCGGAACTGGCCATCGAGGAATTCGAAGTTCTGCTGGCACTTGATCCGCTGGACAAGGCCGCGGCCAACTACCGGCTTGCCAATGCCTGGTATGCGCTGGACAATGCTGAGAAGTCCATGGAATACCTGATGACTGCCCTGGACATTGCACCGCAATACCGACCTGCCCAGAAGCTGCTGCTGGAACTCAGCCGGATATCGAACTGAAACTAACAACTACAAAATTGAATCGACTATACAAGTAAACAGGAAAGCACTATGAGTGAAGTCACCAATGCCTTTGACACTGAAGAAACCCGGAAGCTGGTCAAAACTTTCCAGTCCGCCAACACCAATATCCGGGAACAGATAGCCGGCACCATTATTGGCCAGCAGGATATTGTCGACAACCTGCTGATTACGCTCTACGTGGGCGGCCATTGTCTGATCACCGGCATGCCCGGTACGGCGAAGACCCTGCTCGTGCACACCCTGGCTTCCGCATTGGGACTGACCTTTAACCGCATCCAGTTCACCCCGGACCTGATGCCCACCGATATCACCGGTACTGACATGGTTGAGGAAGATCAGAGCACGGGCAAAAGAGAATGGCGCTTTATCGAGGGCCCCGTGTTCACCAATGTCCTGCTTGCAGACGAAATTAACCGTACCCCCCCCAAAACACAGGCTGCCTTGCTGGAAGCGATGCAGGAAAAAACCGTTACCGTGCGCGGCCAGATTCATCAGCTGTCCAAACCATTCCTGGTGCTTGCGACGCAGAACCCGATCGAACTGGAAGGAACCTACCCACTGCCCGAGGCACAGTTAGACCGTTTTCTCTTCAACGTGATCCTCGATTACCTGACCCCGGAAGAGGAAGTCGCTGTACTGGAGCGCTTCACGAAACGCGTTGATATGCCTGAGGTGAAAGCCTGTACGAGCAGCGATGAAATCATCAAGTTCCAGTGGTTGGTCCGTCAGGTACCCATTTCGCAAACCGTTACCCGCTACGCGGTGGACATTGTCAGGGCGACACGTCCTGCTGATCCGCTGGCCACGGAATCCATCAAGAAATACATCAACTTTGGCTCCAGTATTCGTGCCTCAATGAACCTGGTCCTGGCCGCCAAGGCCAGAGCACTGATGGAAGGCCGTTATCACGTCACACCTGACGATGTGAAAGCGCTGGCCATGCCGATACTCAGGCATCGCGTGCTGCCAAATTACTATGCTGAATCCGATGGCGTCACCGTGGACGATATCCTGGAAAGCATGATCAACGATCTTGCTGCACCTGCTGAAGCGGCTTAGACCCAGAGCCAGTTAAGCATGAGCACAAACACTGACAACCGCCCTGCCCCGATGCGACTGCTGGACCCCTCGGTCCTGAGTACCATGTCCAACCTGGAACTGGTGGCCAAGGCCGTGGTGGAAGGGTTTGTGATTGGTCTGCATCGCTCGCCAAAATTCGGCTTCAGCCAGGAGTTCGTAGAGTACCGTCAGTATGCAGACGGTGACGACCCCCGCTATATCGACTGGAATGTCTATTCCCGTACAGACCGTACCGTCATCAAGCGCTTTAAAGGCGAAACCAACAGCCACCTAATGCTTCTGCTGGATACCAGTGCCTCCATGGGCTATGGATCCGGTGAGTCCAGCAAGCTGCAGTACGGTAAGTACCTTGGCGCGAGCCTCGCCTACCTTGCTGCGCGTCAGCATGATGCCGTCGGTGTCATGCTCTTTGACGACGAAGTGAAAGAATACCGCCCCCCCGCAAGCAAACCCGGTTCACTGCAGGGTGTTATCCACACGCTGGACGCTGCCCAGGCTTCGAAAGGGACCGATATCAATCAACCGATGACCCGCTTTCGCGAGCACATCAAAAAACGCGGGCTGGTAGCGGTGATATCTGACTTTTACTGTGATGCCGAGGAGCTACTGGAAAATATTCGTCCACTGGCACTGCATGGCCAGGATGTGATCATGTTCCATCTCCTGGACCGGGAAGAAATTACGCCTGAAATAAAACAGTCCACGCTTTACGAAGACATGGAAACCGGACAGGCCATTGAAGTTGAACCGGCCTTCATGCAGAAAGCCTACAGGGATAAAATTCAGAAGCACATTGCATCCATTGAAAAGGCTGCTAATGGTATCCGTGCTGACCACGTTCTGTTGGACACGTCAGAGCCACTGGATAAGGCCCTGCACAACTACCTGACCTTCAGGGAAAAGCGGGGCTGATAAATGGCATTACTTGGACCTCTTTTTCTTCTCGGCCTGCTGGGGGTAGCCATTCCCCTCTGGCTGCATCGCCTAGAAACCCAGGTGACTGAACGTGAGCCTTTTGCCACGACCATGTTTCTGGAGCCAGCCAAAAAACGTATTCACGTTAAGAAAAAACTTAAGTACCTCTTGCTCATGGCGCTTCGCATCCTCTTTTTTGTCCTGCTGGTGCTGGCTTTCGCTCGACCGGTGTTTTATGCGCCGCCACAGGCCATCGTCACTGAAGAATCTACGCACCATGTCATTGTGATGGATACATCATTTTCTATGCAGACAGAGGGATACTTTGATGCTGCCAGGGAAGCGGCAGAAAATATCCTCTCGCAAATGGAAGACGATGATATTGCCAGCCTTTACAGCGCCTCCACCAATGTCGCCAGTGTGGTCTCTGCAACCAGCAACCCTGAAGACATTCGTCAGGGTGTCGATGCCTTGGCACCTGGAAATGGCAAGCTGGACCTTGGCAGCATGATCAGCTCACTCAATACCATGATCGAAGCTAGCCAGGCCAATTTTGTGCTGCATGTAATCAGCGATTTTCAGCAAACCGGGCAGGCGGTTCGTTTTGCCGACATGATTCCGGACGTGATCAACGGTCGTCCGGTGAGCCTTGAAATAGTAAGAGTGGTGAACGAGAGCCCAGAGAACTGGGCAATAGATTCCGTTGTGGTCAACGGGCTCAACAATATAGAAGTTGGTATTCGCGGTTTTGCCCGCAGCAGCAGTGACCGCACCGTATCTTTAAGCGTTAATGGAGAGCTGCAGCAGGAAATTGAGACCCGGCTGCAGGGAGAAGGCATTACCTTTGTCACCTTTGAGAATGCTGTTTTTGCGGAGGGCGATAACCGCCTTGATATTCGCCTGACACCTTCTGACTCCCTTGCGGGTGATGACCTCAGGCACACCGTCTTTGATAACTCACCACCTGCGCCAGTCTTGCTGCTGACCGATGATGAGGATTCACTGGGCGTCACCTATATAACCGCGGCACTGGAAACTGCTCCGCGCGGCTACGAAGTCATCCTGCAATCTATCGAAGGCCTAGACCCGCGAATTTTGCAAAGGTACCCATGGATAGTGATTGAGGATATCGGGGCCATCAACGCAAGCCTGGCCGGCGCTATTAATAACTACATCAGCGGCGGCGGTGCCGTTCTGGCGGCATCCGGAGAGTCTGTGTTCGGGCTTTCGAGCATCCCAGTGCTGGGCCTGGACATTTCCAGCAGTGCGCTGGGGCGTGAAAGCCGTAACCCGATTACCATGATTGACAGCAGTCACCCCGCACTCAGTGAGTCAGCCGGCTGGAGTTCTGTAAACGTCAGATCGATACCCGTCGAGATTACTGATGAGGACCGCGTTCTGGTCGCCCAGGCAAATGAGCAGCCTGTTCTTCTGGAGCGCACCATTGGCCGAGGCAAAATCATGCTGCTCGCAACAGCGCTGGACAATTCATTGAGTGATTTACCGGTGAAGCCCGTGTTTGTGACTTTCATGGCTGAAGCCGCGCGCTACCTGTCCAACGAAAACCTGCTGATCAGGGAGCAGATAGGCGAGAGCTTTTTGCAGCTTTCCGTGGCCGGAGGCGCATCGGGACAGGTTTACGACCCTGATGGCGAAAGCCTGCTGTCCCTGGCCGACACAACCCAGGCGCAGGATATTTCACTGGATAAAACCGGTTACTACCAAGTGTTTACTTCGGGCGGGGAAGTGCTGGTGGCGGTGAATCCAGATCGCAGGGAATCTGACCTGGCCATAATGGATGCCCAGGTACTGCAAAACTGGCAGAATGTAGTGGCCGGTACTGCCCGCAGCGATGAACAAAGCCTGAATGCTGAATCAGTAACCCAAGAAGAAGCACTGGAGGAGCGTGAAATCTGGCGACTGTTCCTGTTCATGCTTGTTATCATAGTTCTCGCTGAGTCTATCCTCGGAAACCAGCATCTTCGCGTCAAAACCGGAACGCTTTAAACATGAGTACCTCACGGCTTGACCAATACCTAGAGTCTTTCAAACAACGTTTGAAAAAACTCACACTTCTTCAGGGCATAGCAGCCACTGCCGTGGTGCTATTGGTTATTGCTTTACTTGGCGCATGGTTCACAACGGCGAGTGGATTTTCAGCTGAAACTGTCGCCGCCTTCCGCATCATCCTTGTACTGGCTGTTGCCGCCGTAATAATCACCAGGATTGTAAATCCGATGAAAGAGCTGGATGCCAATATCAGCAGCAAGCTTGAGTCCAGGTCAGAAGATTTCGGCGGTCGCATAGAAACCTATGCACAAATGAAAGAGGAAAATAATCCGTTTCGGGAACTCCTTGCAGAGGATGCGCTTAAGGTAAGCGAAAAGAATCCTGTTGATGTCATTATCAACAAAAATGATCTCAACATAGCCGGTGCCATTGGAGCATTAGCAGTCGTCATTCTTGTTGCGATGATGGTGGCAGGCCCCGGGCTCATGAATTACAGCCTGCGAAATCTTTTTGCCGGATGGGCTTTTGATGACCTGCTGCCGCCACAATCCATAGTGGTCACTCCAGGTGACCAGAGCGTGAGGCGCGGTGCCAACCTGCGCATCATGGCAGCGATGGAAGGCTTCTCACCGAGTGAAGCTGTCATCCACGTGCGGGAGGCAGACGGGGGCTGGCAGGAAGTCAGCATGGTCCAGAGTCCGGCTGGTTTTGAATTCACTTTCTTCTCCATGCAGCAGGAAATAGCTTATTACATCAGCACCACTGGCCTGCGCAGCCCTGAATTTACCGTGCAGGTTGTTGACGTGCCCGGTATTGAAAGCCTGGAGCTGACCTACCACTATCCTGAATGGACAGAGCGCGAACCCGAGGTTTTCAGTGAAGGTGATATCCGCACGCTACCAGGCACAAGAATTGAATTAACCGTCACCACAACTGCGGCCCTGCCCGGCGGCGAACTTGTCCTCAATGATGAGGGGCAGCCGCTGGTGATTGAAGGTGTACAAGCCTCGACGGAATTCATGGTTGAGGATGAAGGCGAGTACTTCATTGCCGCTATTGTCGGCGGAGAACAGGTACGCCTGAGTGACGACTACTTTATTCGCCTGGCTGATGACGGCAAACCGGTTATTACTTTCGTGAGGCCCGGTGGGGACTGGAATGCCAGTAATATCGAGGAGGTAACTGCCCGTATCGAAGCCAGTGATGATTTCAACCTTGAAACACTGACGCTGAAATATTCTGTAAACGGCGGTGAATGGGAAAGCGTATCGCTCGCCGAAAATATTCGCGATATTACCGCCGAGCATATCTTCATGCTTGAAGATATCCGCGTACCTGAAGAGGAAGTCATCGAAAGCAACGTCGGCCAGTTCACCATCATTACCGAGGAAGCAGCTACTGAACGTGCAATCGAAGAAGACACCCAGGGCTACATTGATCTTATAGATGGCCGTGACGAAGCAGAACCTCCTGCTCTGAGCGAGGGGGTTCCCCTGGTGCCCGGTGACCTGATTTCCTTCTATGCTGAAGGCAGTGATCGCAACCAGACCGTGCGCACTGACATGTTCTTTATCCAGATCCAGAATTTCCAGCGCCGCTATTCACAATCCCAGTTATCCGGCGGCGGTGGCGGCGGTGCTGGCGGCGGTCCTCAGGATGAAATTTCCAATCGCCAGCGTCAGATTATTACTTCAACCTGGAACCTCATTCGCGAGCAGGCAGAAGATACTGACGCCGGCCAGATCCAGGTGAATTCGTCACTGCTCTCCGAACTTCAGACAACCCTGGCCGAACAGGCCGCGACACTCGCGCAGAGAACCCGTGCTCGTCAGCTGGCCAACCAGGACGATCAAATTGAACAGTTCGTGGTCAACATGGAACGTGCTGTACAAAGCATGTACCCCGCGTCTGAACGTCTTGCCGCGATAGAACTTGATGATGCGATAGCGCCGGCCCAGGAGGCCCTGCAGCACCTGCTGCGCGCGGAGGCAGTGTTCAATGAATTCCAGGTTCAGAACCAGCAGCAAGGCGGCGGCGGTGGCGGAGGCGGCCGTGCCCAGCAGGACCTGGCAGAAATGTTTGAGCTGGAAATGGATCTTGAGCTGAACCAGTACGAAACCGGCAGCAATGTCTCTCCCCAGGCCCAGCAGGCTGAGCAGGAAGACATCATGGACCAGCTTGATGAACTGGCACGGCGCCAGGAACAGCTCGCGAACAACCTGCGCAACCAGCAGCAGCTCAGTGAAGCACAGCGTTACCAGCAGGAGATGCTGCGCAGGCAAACTGAGGAATTACAGGAAAGGCTCGAGCAGCTGCAGCAGCAACGCCAGCAGCTCTCACGTGGCAGCTCCCCCCAACAGGCAGAGAATTCTCCCGGTCAGCAGGGTCAGCAAGGCCAGGGACAACCTGGGCAGCCTGGCCAGGATGGGCAAAGTGGGAACAGCGGCAACAATGGCGAGGCCCAGGAACAGATTGCAAGCAACACTCTCCAGCAAAGACTTGAAAGTGCTATCAGGGCCATGCAGGAAAGCAGCGAAGCCATGCGTGGCGACGTCAGTCCTGAAGAGTTGCAGCGTGCCGCTGAAGAAGCGCAGCGTCAGCTTGAAGGTGCCCGTGAGCAGATTGTGGCTGACCAGCTGGCAGACATGCAGTCCTCATTCAACAACATGGCTGACCAGGCCCAGAACATGGTGAGGGAGCAGCAGCGCCAGGAACAGGTGCTGCAAAATGCCATGGCGAAAGCGGTCGCCGACCGGGAAAGTGGCGAGGATGAAAACAGCCGCGGCATGGAACTGGCCGAAGAATGGGCACTGGCAAGAGAAAAAGCCCAGCTGGCGGAAGATCTTTCCAGCCTGCAGGAGCAGATGCTGAGGTCAATGCAGCGTTTTGGTGATGACGTTCCGGATGCTGCCCGCGAACTGGAAAGAGCCAACCAGGAAGTTGTGGAAAGCGAGCTTGAGCAGGCGCTGACCAATGCCTCACTTTATATCGATGCTGGATATGGTCTTTATATTGCCGGAAACGAAAGTGCAGTCACCGCAGAAATGCTTCGTCTGGCCGACCGGCTGAGGGATGCCCAGCAACTGGTGGAAGGCCAGGGAGCACCGGGTACCTCTGACGTCGATGTTGCCCGCCGCCAGGCCCAGTCTCTCAGGGCGCAATTACAGCAGCAGCTGGCACAGAATGGACAGCAAGGTCAAGATAGTCAGCCCTCAGAAAGTCAGCAGGGACAGGCCAACCAGCCTGGCGGAAATCAGCAGGGTAATAATCAAGAAGGCGGCCAGCCCAGGGGCGGAGCCTTTGGCGGTGACCGCCTCGCCCGCAACCAATTTGGTCCCTGGTCCGGAGTAGACCCACTCTACAACGGGCCAATTGACGTGCCGGAACAGTTTTATGGCGACCTGGACCAGTTCACTGACACTGCAAGGCAAGCGGCGCAGGACCTAGAATTGAACGCCGAGGAACTGGCGCAGATGCTGGACTGGATACGTCAGCTGGAAGCCACGCGCCTGAATCGCAATGAAGATATTTTGGCCCAGGAATTCAACGACATGCTGGCCCTTATTGAGCAGTTAGAAGTTGGCCTACAAATGGAAGGTAACAGCAGCATTTCAAATAACGTGCGCTCAGCCACGGCAGAAGTGATTCCAGATAAGTACCAGGAATCAGTGGCAGAGTATTACCGCCGTTTGAGTCGCGAATGATCGGACTAGTTAATCGTAGCCTTCATGCAAGAAAAAAAACTCGTGCAATAGTGTTACAAAACAAATTGGCAGATACATCTTTCATTGGCGGTCAATTCGTTTTCTTTTCCGCGCAGTGGCTGGTTCTGACCATCTGCGCTCTATCTCCTCTTAAGGTCAATTCTGCGGCCCCGGAGAGCGTCCTGGCAATCGCTGGAAATTATTTCGGTCATGCATATAACGGGGCCAACCTTGATCCCGTTACAACTGTGATGGCTTTCGATGACAACGGCCGCTTTATGGGCCGGTACAAAGTTGATGATGAAAGCAGACCTTTCGAGGGGACGCTGTCCGGGCTTATTCAGGAGGGTGAGAGAGCATTTTCGATGGAATGGACAGACATGGACGGTGAGGGGTTTGTCTACATGGAATTTAACAAGGACTATTCTGCATTTGTCGGCTCATGGACTACCACCGATGGGGACGAACAGTTCCCCTGGAACGGCAAGCGCCAATAATTGTTTTCTGCTCAACAAAAACCCGTTAGCATTGCCACGCAGTTTTCATCATTAAACATCCCGGAGAAGTTATGAGATTAATAAACCATACATGTATTGGCACAAATAACATGGAAAAAGCTGCAGAGTTTTATTCCTCAGTACTGGCCCCGCTTGGCGCTACTATTGTTGGCACCGTCGAGGGGCATTCAACTATGTTTGGTACCGATGAAGGACCCGAGCTGATAATCGTAAATCCTGCAAACGGTGAACCCGCTACAGTTTCCAACGGTGGCACCTACGGCTTTAAGGCCCCGTCCCGGGCCGCGATTAACGAATTCCATGCCAACGGCCTGGCTCTTGGCGGTACCGATGAGGGTGCACCTGGACCTCGCGCTTTCGCTCCTAACGCCTACGCTGCATATCTGCGTGATCTTGACGGCAATAAGATATGCGCTGTCTGCATGGAAGCGGAATAATCAAATAGTAGATGCAATCAGATTATTTATTGACTGCACCTTTATTTTAAGCATCACGAGCTTGCGGAGATCTAAATGGTAAGAAATGCACTCTTCACGATTACTGCGCTGACCGCACTTTCTGCAATGCCGGCTATCGCTCATCATGGTTTTGGGCTTTTCCAAGTTGATACCGTAGTGAAATATGAAGGTACTATTACCGGTATGGATTTCGTCAATCCCCACTCCTACCTCTACTTCGACAGGGTTGATGAAAATGGCGACACGATCAATATGCGTTGTGAGATGCGGGCCGCCATTTTGTTGAGACGCTCCGGCTGGTCCAAGGAAATGTT
This sequence comes from Gammaproteobacteria bacterium, assembly GCA_009922595.1. Taxonomy (GTDB): domain Bacteria; phylum Pseudomonadota; class Gammaproteobacteria; order Pseudomonadales; family Pseudohongiellaceae; genus Eutrophocola. The sequence continues at coordinate 48,882 of RFVC01000011.1, forward strand.
CGAGGAGGGACTTCCAGTGTCAGTAGAGGCAAATCCCCATAGGGATGACCCCTCGGCCTGTTACACCGAGAACATCACAATAGGCGACCGGCCTACGATTAACCGTAATGACCAGTTCACAATTGAAAACCCGGTAGATACCTCTAATCGTTCATCGATTGCCGTCAATGGCGATCCTAACATTAGTGGTGACTGGGCTGTTGAACAGCTAGTTCTGACAGTGCCTCCAGAAGGAGGGCGGGGAAATTTGGTGCCAAGACGCTTCCGTGACGCTTACGCTGGAGGCTCTATCTCGATAGAAGAGATTCGTGCCCAGAACCCCCGTAATCCAAGGCCACAATACACCGAACGCGGCCTAGCTGAGGCACAGGCTTTTGAAATGTGGAATCCGGAACATAATCCCAGATTACGCTGTTTGCCTACTAGCATCATATACGACTGGACCTTTGACTGGCCGGTTAACCGGATTACGCAGGAAGATGACCGAATCATCATGGACTACGGTCTCTACTCCAACCGCCGCATAATTCACATGGGCCCGGATGCCAAGCCTGTCGAAGCATTACCGAATAATCCGGGTCACTCGATTGGCCGCTGGGAAGGTAATACGTTGGTAGTGGAAACCTACGGATTCAGCGACGGCGTGGTTGCGCCGCCCACAAGAAACAGCACTGAAATGTACATTATTGAACGTTTCACTATTGATACAGAGAACTGGGTTTTGCGCAGGGACTACACGATTACTGACCCTGTCTACTTGGCCGTACCTTGGACCGGTGCCGATATTGTCTACCTATCAGATGTACCGTTTTCCAACGACGGTTGTGTGGAGCTCACCCCGGAGTTTGCTGAGTAACGACCGCAATGAATCCAAATCACTTAATCTACAGGGGTTAGCCTTTAACCAATCGTCCTAAGGCACTTTGCCTCTAATAAGCTTGGTGCCTAAGAAAAAATCTTGAAAGGAGGAATAGGTATAATTGCACATTCGCAATTAGCCAATTTTTGAATAAAGTTTTACCTTTCAGTACCCCGCCGACCGTCTAATCCTTTTTATCTAGAACAAGAAAACTGTAATCGTAAGGATTAGATTCCGACGCCTCAAAATCCGCACGGGCGACTTCATCCCAGAGACTTCTATCAAATTCCGGAAAGGTAGCATCGCCCTCTACTTCAGCATGGACTTCGGTAAGGTACAGCCTGTCGGCCAGTGGCATGGCAAGTGCGTAGATCTCGGCACCTCCGATGACCATGGCTTCAGCTATACCATCGATTTCAGCGATACTTTCACACAGGGTCATGGCCTGATTCAGTGAATTTACCACCCGCACGCCCTCGATAGAGACGTTCGGATTTCGCGTAATGACAATATTGGCTCTACCGGGTAAAGGCTTGCCAATTGACTCGTAGGTCTTACGCCCCATGATGACAGGCTTGCCCATGGTGATGCGCTTGAAGTATTTCAGGTCTTCGGGAAGGTGCCAGGGTAAGCTGTTATTGCGGCCTATGACACGGTTCTGCGCCATGGCCCAGGCAAGGGATAAATTCATACAGAAACTGGTGCAGCAATATGTGGCTGTGCTTCGTAATCAAGGATTTCAAAATCCTCGTACTCATATTCATAAAGACTGGGAGGCCGCCGCTTAATATTGAGCTTCGGCAATGGCCCAGGTGAACGGGTCAGCTGCTCACGCGCCTGCTCTAAGTGATCCATATAAAGGTGGACATCACCTCCGGTCCAGACAAAATCACCTACATCGAGGTCGGACTGCTGCGCCATCATATGCGTTAACAGCGCATAGGAGGCGATGTTAAAAGGCACGCCGAGGAAAGTATCACAGGATCGCTGGTATAGCTGACAAGACAGTTTTCCTTCGGCCACGTAAAACTGGAACAGTGAATGACAGGGAGGAAGGGCCATTTCATCAACGTAGGCCGGGTTGTAGGCGACAACGATGTGACGGCGGGAATCAGGGTTATTCTTTATATTATTGAGCACGTTATCGATCTGGTCGACCGCATGCCCGTCCTTGCCAGGCCAAGACCGCCACTGAAACCCATAGACAGGCCCAAGCTCTCCATTTTCATCTGCCCACTCATCCCAGATGCGGACCTGGTTGTCTTTTAGATACTTGATGTTGGTGTCGCCATTGAGAAACCAAAGCAGTTCAATAATGATAGAGCGAATATGCAGCTTCTTTGTCGTCAGGAGTGGAAAACCCTCGGCCAGGTTGAAGCGCATCTGGTGGCCAAAGACAGAAAGAGTCCCGGTGCCAGTGCGATCCTCTTTCTCTGCGCCGTGATCAAGAATATGCTGCATCATATCCAGGTACTGTCTCATCAGGTTGTCCTTTTTATCTCAGTTAGCGGCGGCCATTTTACCGAAGGTGTCCTTGCGGTAGGAAAGGAAAAGAATAATCAGTCCACCAATAATCATTGGTATAGAAAGCTGCATACCCTTGGTCATCCAGTCAAAGGCCACGAAGCCGATGTGGGCATCCGGTTCCCGAAAAAACTCGGCGAATGTCCGGAACACACCATAACCCGTTATAAAGACTCCGGTCACGGCAAAAGTGGGCCTGGTTTTTGCTGAGAAAAACCAGAGAATATAAAAGAGTGCTAAGCCCTCAAGAGCAAACTGATAAAGCTGTGAGGGATGGCGAGCGAGCTGCTGCTGATCCGCGGGAAAAACCATGGCCCAGGAAACATCACTAGCCCTGCCCCACAGTTCCCCATTGACAAAATTTCCAAGCCTTCCAAAAGCCAGGCCTAGTGGTGACAACGGGGCTACGAAATCAGAGACGGCAAAGAGCGATTTCTTAGTGCTGCGTGCAAACAGCCAGACGGCTATGCCGACACCGATCAAACCGCCATGAAAAGACATGCCGCCCTGCCAGATCTTTAACAGATTAACAGGGTTTTCCAGCAGCGAGCCGAAGTTGTAAAAAAGCATGTAGCCGATGCGGCCGCCTAGGATGACGCCAATGGCGCTGTTGGTAATGAGATCGGTAACCTGTGTAGAACTCCAGCCTGAGTTTTTCCGCAAGCCTCGGCGTGTGCCAAGCCACCACGCTGCGGCAAATCCGGCGATGTAGGTCATGGCGTACCAGTGAATTTTTAGCGGCCCCAGGTAAAAAGCAACGGGATCAATTTGCGGAAATTGCAACATGGGAACTAATGCGGCCGGATCTTCATAGACAACTCAGAGTATATCTTCTTTAAACCAGCTTGATGAGAAAATCGTCAGCTGTTTTTTGAGGTTCGCAGCTTTCACGGCCTCAGTATCTTCTTCCATGAGTACCTTTTCAAGCAGGTCCCTTGCCTGATGGTAGTTCACATTGCGGATGACGGATTTGACCTTGAGCAAGCTGGTGGCGTTCATGGAAAGAACATCGTAGCCCATGGCCATGAGCAATACCGCTGCTCCAGGGTTGCCGGCCATTTCTCCGCAGACACTGACGCGCAGGTCGGCTTCATGTACTTCGCGGGCGATCCACTCGAGGGCACGCAGCACCGAAGGATGCATGGTGGAATAACTGCCCGCTACCCTGGGGTTGTTGCGGTCAATGGCCAAGAGATACTGGCTTAGGTCATTACTGCCCACGGAAATGAAGTCCACACGTGAAGCCAGGAGCTTGATCTGGTACATCAAGGCTGGTATTTCCATCATCACGCCCACCTTAGGCATGACAACATCAAGTCCTTCTTCGCGAAGTTCCTGGTGTGCACGCTTGATTAGCCTGGTCGAATAATCCACCTCGCTCATGTTACTTATCATGGGTAGGAGGATCTGCAGGTTATTCAGGCCAACACTGGCTTTCATCATTGCCCTGATCTGGGCGATAAAAATTTCAGGATGATCCATGCTGACACGAATACCGCGCCACCCTAGGAAGGGGTTTTCTTCCTTGATCGGAAAATAAGGCAGGGGTTTGTCACCGCCAATATCCAGGGTGCGCATAGTCACGGTTTTGGGTTCGAATGCCTCGAGCTGCTGACGATAGATTTCTGTCTGCTCGCGCTCGGTCGGGAAACGGTCTCTAAGCAGGAAAGGCACCTCGGTTCTGAAAAGCCCGATTCCTTCAGCGCCTCTCTCAAGCGAGCGCAGCACGTCTGTCATCAGGCCGGTGTTAACCCATAATTCAACGCGGTGGCCGTCCAGCGTTTCACAAGGCAGGTCCTTAATGGACTCAAGGCCCTCGGATAACTGTTCTTCCTCGCGGACTATTTCCTCGTAGCGCTCGCGAAGCTCATCTGATGGGTTGCTGTAAACTCGGCCGTTGTAACCGTCGACAATAATTTCTTTTCCGTCGAGTTCGGAGAAAGGCAAGTCCAGGATGCCCATCGCCGCCGGTATGCCCATGGCACGCGAGAGGAGGGCGACGTGGGAATGACCCGACCCCTTGGCCGATACAATACCCACTAGGCTTTCCTTTGGCACTTCGGCCAGCATCGCGGCACTTAACTCTTCACTGACCAGGATACAGCGCTCCGGGTACTGGCGGTTCTTCTTTTCTTTTTCCTGCAAATAAAACAGGACCCTCGAGCACAGGTCCTTTATGTCCGTAGCGCGTTCCTTCAGGTAATCATCATCCATGTTTTCCAGGTTGCGAATATGACCACGGGCAACCCTGGCAAGAGCGCCCTGAGCCCAGTTGCCCTGCTCGATGTGCGCAATTACCTCTGCGCCAAGCGCATTGTCACTTAGCATGTGCAGGTAGGCATCAAACAGTTCGCGCTCTTCAGGCCGAAGCTGTCCCTTGACCTTCATTTTTAGTTCACTGATGTCGATGCGCACGGCATTGAGGCAGTCGTTAAAAAACTCAATCTCTTTCTTGGTGTCGTCAATCTTACGCTTGGGTATGGCACCAAGGTCTGCAGGCGGAAATACGGTGACCGCTTCGGCAATAACCACACCAGGCGCACCCGGCAGGCCGTCAAAAAAGGCATCGGTTGTTTTCAAACCGGTTGGACTGAAGCCGGTAATCGCATCCCTGGCTTCTTCGTTAGCGATGATACCCGCCAGCTGGGCCGACAGTGTTATAAGAAAGGCTTCTTCATCTGCATCAAAATCTCGGGCTTCGGATTGCTGCACTACCAGAACGCCCAGCACCTCGCGCTGGTGAATAATCGGCACGCCGAGAAAGGACTCAAACTCTTCCTCGTGTGTTTCCGGAATATATAAATAGCGGGGATGTGAGGAGGCATGCTCAAGGTTTACCGGCTCGGACCGCTGAGCCACCAGGCCTACAAGCCCCTCATCAGGTGCAAGGCTGGCCTTACCTACGGCATCCTGGTGTAGACCCTTCGTTGCCATGAGCACGTAACGTTCCAGGTTATGGTTCAGGAGGTAGACTGAACACACCTTGACGTTCATGGCCCTCTGGATTTGCCGGACAATAATTTCCAGCGAGGCGGTCAAGTCCCTGGCCTCATTCACTTCCTGAATGATGCTTCTTAACGTTTCAAGCATAACGAGGCTATGTAGCCGCCCCCCCTCGGGTCTTTCTGTTCTGCAGGGCATCCCTGAGGTGCTTGTTCAATTCCCCAAGGGCTTTTCTATAGACTTTTCTCTTGAATGAAACTACCTCATTTATTGGGTACCAGTAGCTGACCCAGCGCCAGTGATCGAACTCGGGCTTGTCGCCCAGGTCAAACCGAATCTTGGTGGTATCGGACACCAGCCTGAGCAAAAACCATTTCTGTTTCTGGCCAATACAGACCGGGTGCGAATTGTGCCTGACTAGGTGCCGGGGAAGCCGATAGCGCAACCACTTGTCAGTGGATGCAATAATTTCCACATCTTCCGGGTCCAGTCCGACCTCTTCATTCAGCTCCCTTAGTAATGCCTCTTCGGGCGATTCATTAAGCTGAACACCGCCCTGCGGGAACTGCCAGGCATTCTGCCCTAGGCGTTTAGCCCAGAGCAACTGACCCTTGTCATTAAAAATAATGATGCCCACATTGGGCCTGAAACCATCTGAATCAATCACGTTTTACTGCGAGTTTCACAGGCATAGTTACCCTGCGAAACTGCCCTCTTATTATTCAAATAAAGGTGAAACGGGAAGCTTCAGGCTTCGCAGTTTTCCCTGTAGTCCTCGGCACTTAGAAGCTCCTGGAGCTCCTCCTCGTTTTCCATGCGGATCTTGAATATCCAGCCATCATCATAAGGTGAGGAATTGATGGTCTCCGGACTATCCTCGAGCAATTCATTAACTGCAACGATAACACCGGAAACAGGTGCATAGATATCCGAAGCGGTTTTGACGGACTCAACGACACTGACTTCATCGCGTGCTGATACCTGGCTGTCTACATCCGGCAGCTCGACAAAGACAACGTCCCCAAGCTCTCCCTGGGCATAGTCGCTGATTCCCACAGTGGCAACGCCACCATCTCCCGGTTTAATCCATTCGTGAGATGAGGCGTAGTACAGGTCTTCTGGAGTTTCACTCACTTGCAATTCCTCTGTTTCTGACAGTCCCCTGTCATTCGTGCGCTGCCATTAGGGCAACCCGACATGGCTTCATATTATGGAAGAGGAATGTATCGTGCAAGATGGAAATTCAGGGAAAAATCAGGTAGTTGGCCGGTCTTACCGGTCTGTCGGGCGAGCACTGCGGATTAGGATGTACACTGGCACGAGGCCAATAATAATCAGGGTTACTGCCGGTAAAGCCGCCCGCTCCCACTGCCCTTCAGCGGTCATGGTGTAAATTCTCACGGCCAGCGTATCCCAGCCAAAGGGACGCATGATAAGCGTAGCCGGCATCTCCTTCATGACATCCACCAGCACGATGGTGAAGGCCGTAATCAGGCCTGGCCGAAGCAGAGGCACGATAACAGTTAAGAGCAGTCGGCCAGGTCCAGCGCCCAGGCTCCTGCCTGCATCAATAATAGAAGGCCTTACCTGCCCAAGCCCTGTTTCCACAGGGGCGTAGGCCACTGCCAGGAAACGGCAGCAGTAGGCGACTACCAACGACAAGACCGAGCTTACCAGCAAGGTTCCCAGTGTGCGATCCACGAAGGTAAATCCAAGCATAATACCCACCGCCAGCACGGATCCCGGTAAGGCATAGCCCAAAGTAGCCAGGTGGATGGAAAGCCTTGTCCAACGCCTCAAATGCTGCCCGGCGGGCAAACGTTTGACGAAAGCTAGTATGAGTGAAACCAGGACTGCTAACGCGCCTGCCATCAGACCAAGACTCAGCGTATGACCCAGAAACCCAAGGTAACGGTCATCCAGCTCACCAAAGCCGGCTTCCAGCATCCAGACAATCAATTGAAAGGAGGGAATGAGGAAAGCAAGAAGCAACACCAGACTGCAACAGACTGTGGCCAGTACAGCGGTGGTTCCCTGAAGCTGGTACTGCGCGGTGCTACCACCGCCTTCCTGCACATACCTTGCCCGGTCACGGGACTGTTTCTCAAGTACAAGGGTAACTCCTACAAATAGCAGGAGGAGTGAGGCCAGCTGAGCAGCTACTGTCAGATTGAACAACCCATACCAGGCACTATAGATCGCCGTGGTGAAGGTATCGTAATTAAAGACAGATACCGCCCCGAAATCCGCAAGCGTTTCCATGAGCGCTAGGGCCAGCCCGGCCACGATAGCCGGTCGTGCCACGGGAATGGCGAGGCGGAAAAATGCCTGGAATTTTCCCAGACCCAGTAGACGGCCGGCATCCATCATTTTGCGCCCCTGGTTAAGAAAAGCACTGCGCGAAAGCATGTAGACGTAGGGGTAGAGCACAAGGCTCAGTATCAGTATTACACCGAGGGGTCCCTGGACATCAGGGAACCAGACATCATCACCAAGACTACTTCTCAGTGTAGTCTGAATTGGTCCCGCATAATTCATGATTCCTAGGAACACGAAAGCCATGACGTAACCGGGAATGGCCAGCGGCAGCATTAGGGCCCACTCGAAAAAGCGCCGACCTGGAAAGTCACAAATAGTCGTGAGCCAGGCCAGGCTAACGCCTAGAATCAGGACTCCTGCACCTACACCTATGATTAAAAGGAGCGTGTTCAGAGCAAGGCGGTCGAGTTTGGTATCAAAAAGATGCTGCCAAATCTGCTGCTCGCCAGAACCAATCGTGCCCCATTGCATGAGGATGATGAGTATGGGAAAAACAACGATAGAGGCGGCTAGAAAGGCCAGGCTGTGCCAGAACCAGTTGCCAGCTGAATCAGATCGAAACATTGATAAGCCTAGCGATAATTGACCCGGTCCATCAGCATGACAGCGTCAGCCTGCAGCCGGCCGGCCACTTCAACGTTCAAGATGTCCTGCCTGCCTGTACCCCAACCAGCAACAATATCTACCGGTGGTACGCCAGGATTGGCCGGATATTCCAGATTAAGCTCGGAGAAAAGTTGTTGGGGCTCGCGGGTAGAAAGCCACTCGATCAGCTTCTTTGCCCCCGCGGGATTTTTAGCAAAAGTTGTGACACCAGCCCCCGAGACATTGACATGCACACCACTGCTTTCCTGGTTAGCCCAGTAAAGTGCAACGGGGACATCAGGATTTTGCGCTTGCAACTGTCCAAGGTAGTAAGTATTTACAATACCGACATCACACTGGCCTGCAGCTATCGCTTCAAGAAGCAGCAGGTCGCTACTGAATACACGAGTGGCTAGGTTTTCCACCCACCCTTCAACAACGCGCTGGGCCTCTTCCTGACCTAGACGCTCAATCATTGTCGCCACGAGCGACATGTTGTAAACCTTGCGCGACGTTCGCAGACAAAGCCTTCCTTTCCACTCAGGAAGGGCCAATGCTTCATAAGAAGAAAGCGACGACGGATCAACCCGGTCCGTGGAATAAGCGATTGTTCTGGCTCTCACGGAGAGTCCGAACCAGCGGTTCAGAGGGTCCTGGAGATGGGCAGGAATATTTGCCTCGAGAACAGGAGAATCAATAGGTGCAAGCAGCCCTTTCTCTGCAGCCGACCAGAGATTTCCTGCATCGACCGTGTAGAGGATATCAGCAAAGGTTCTGTCACCCTCCGCCTGTAACCTGGCGATTAACGGCCCCTCTTCCCCGGTCTGGTATTGAACTTCGATGCCCGTTTTCGCAGTGAAAAGATCAAAAAGAGGTTTGATCAGGTGCTCCTGGCGGGACGAATAAACGACTACGGGGCCAGTAACCGATGTTTCTAAGCCTCCCTGTGCAGTGACACTGCTGGCATTACTGGTTGCCTCATTACTGTTTTCGGCATGCTCCATGCTGTCTGTACACCCAGAAACCATCATTAAAGCCAATAAAAACAGCATGTTGTATAAAATATGTTTCATGGAAGCCCTCAACCTCAACATTAAATGATAATAATTATCATTTAGTTAAACAAGCCTAACATGCTGAATTTATTTATATTTCAGTTTCTATATTTGCTATATGGGGCGCTAAATCCCCATTGCTTTGCGCATCAGCTGCTCCTTTCCCAAGGGCAGGCTGTTCATCAGGTTCAGGCCTGTATTACGCAGCCACATGACGGTCAGCTCCTCGGAGCCGAATAATCGCTTGAAACTCTCCATTGCCAGCATCATGCCCAGATTCTGACTCTTTCTGTAGCGTTGATAGCGGCTCAGAACCTTCCTGCTGCGATAGTCCTCTCCCTTGTTGACAGCAGCTGATATGACGCCTGAAAGTGCCTCGACATCACCAAAGCCAAGGTTAACTCCCTGGCCGGCCAGCGGGTGAATTGTGTGTGCTGCATCGCCAATCAGGGCAGTTCCATCCTGGACATAATCTGTAGCATGCCGCTGCCACAGCGAGAAGCTGAAACGCTTATCCACTTCCTGAATTTCGCCAAGCCTGAATTCGAATGCAGAGCCCAATGCTTTCTTGAATTCTTTATCATCCAGAACTTTTATCCCTTCTGCCTTTTCTGTGACACATGACCATACAATGGAACAGTAACATTGATTCTCATCATCAAGACCTGGTAAGCACAGTGGCAGGAATGCCAGCGGTCCGCTATTCATGAAGCGCTGCCATGCAGTGAATTCATGAGGATACTCTGTCTTAACAGTAGTTATCACGGCTTCTTGCCCATACTCCCATTCTCTTATGCTGAAACCCGATTCTTTCCTAATAATTGAATGAGTGCCATCAGCGCCTATAAGCAGGGCTGTATCTACTGAAGCTCCATTGGAGAGTGACAGGCTTACTAAATCATGATCACCTTTAATAACCCGCTCAACCGCGCAGTCTTCCAGAACTGTGATAGCAGACCTTGCCACTACCTGTTGCGCCAGCGCAGCCGACAACACCCTGTTCTCGACGATGTAGCCAAGAGCCGGCTCGTGCAGCTCATCAGCTGAGAAGTTAATTGCCCCAGTGCCATCTCCATCCCATACAGTCATATGTTCATAGGGGCAGAGTCGCGTCCTTTCTATTTCATCCCAGGCTCCGAACCTTTTGAGCAGATTCCTTGTAGATACTGTAAGCGCACTGACACGTGGATCGAATTTGGGTTTTTCTACATTCACTTCTAGTTCGTTATGTTTACCAGTCCGTTTGCCAGCATCAACCAGCAGAACCTTCAAACCACAATCAGCCAATGCACAGGCTGCAGCAAGGCCCACTGGACCGCCTCCCACAATGGTGATTTCTGATTCGTATTTTTGCATAGGTGTTTAGATATATATCGGGGGGGTGAGATTATAAGTCCAGGCAGATAAATTAACAGCAAACTCTGTATTTCTGGTAAAGTGCACGCCTCAAGATAACTAAGGTGTTTTCGGCCTGTGGCTGTAAAGTTTGTTTCTTCTTCAAAGCTGCCAACGGAGTTTGGCGAGTTTAGCATTCATGCGTTTGAAGACTCCAACGAAAACAAGGAGCATGTAGCCCTCGTGTATGGCGAGTTGGCCGCCAACGAAAAGATACTGGCCAGGATTCATTCCGAGTGTCTGACCGGTGATGCCATGTTCAGCTTGCGCTGTGACTGCGGTTCACAGCTCAGGGAAGCCATGCATCGAATTGCCGCTCGGGGTAACGGGCTGATTTTCTACTTGCGCCAGGAAGGCAGAAATATAGGACTGAGCAACAAGATCAGGGCATATCACCTGCAGGATGAAGGGGCAGATACAGTGGAAGCCAATCAGGCGCTCGGATTCGATGCGGATGAACGTCGCTATGAAATGTGCCTGCCGATGCTGGAACATTTGGGCGTCTCAGATCTTGAGCTCATGACCAATAACCCACTAAAAGTGGATGCACTACAGAAGCTGGGATTGTCCGTATCACGCACGCCAATCATCACAGGTGAAAATTCTCACAACAAGGCTTATCTGGCAACCAAGCGAAGCAAGCTTGGCCATATTTCGGAGTGACCTGAACGGTCTCTTATTCGACCATCAACTTGTCATTTAGAGCTGAAGTGAATGCTCTCTTTGCGGCCGGCTTTGGCGCCGATATCGCTGCGCCCAAAACGTGATTTAAGGCGCATATCAAACACGCTCGAATCGGCTGGACCTTCTTCTAGACGAATTACCACATCATCCTTGAAACCGAAGCACTTAGTAGTCACAGTTGCCTATAGACGTCCATCCTCGGCGTTGGCTTCCATCAAACCCCAGTCCATCTCATTAATTACTTCTGCCGCTGCAGCAAGGACCTCTGCATTGGACTGTATGAAAGCGATAGACATAATGTCTGGATAAAAATCACACTAAAGTTCAGACGTCTCGCCGCCGAGATATCCAAGCGGATTGCTAGGGAAGTACTGCAACAAAGAGGGGCGGATCAGCAATATTAGTGGTTATGTCGTTTATTGGCCGCAGCATGGCGGTTATCTGCCTATGCCTGTATAGCAGGTAAAAGGCTGTCAATCCTGCAAGGGCAGAAATAAACATAAGCATCAGTGACGCTGCCCTGTGCGCAGCCATTACAATGTAAATATCACCAGGCCGACACTGGCGGTACCGCCTTAGGGACATTCCCCCAGTATAGTTAATGCCTGGCCCAGCTCAAAGCTTTCTCTCTGGTAACCGGCGCCAGCGGAGTATAACGGCTGCAAAGAAAGAAAACCTATTAGTGTAACTATTGGTATGATGGCTTTACCCATGGGATGCTATTGAAAAATATATAAAATATCATAGCAAGACTTCCAGAACAGGAGAATCCCTTTCCTCTTGAGGCTATTAACCAGTTCACAGTCTTAACTGAATTACTAGTATGCGTATCCCCAGAATCTATCTTAACCAGCCCATGTCAGCCGACGCTGTCATCCAACTGGATGAACGCAGCGCTCATTACCTGGCCAATGTCCTGCGATTTAGGGAAGGCGCAGAACTGGTTCTTTTTAACGGTTCTGACCATGAATTCCTGGGTAATGTTGAAAGGTTGTCCAGGAAGTCCGGCGCAGTCTTGATAAAAGAAGTAAGGACTGTTGACAGCGAATCAACGCTGTACACCCATCTTGGTATTGGGCTCTCTAGGGGAGAGCGTATGGATTATGCCGTTCAGAAAAGTACTGAGTTAGGGGTCAATATAATTCAGCCGCTGTACACCGAATTCTGCGAAGTGAAACTGGATAAGAAACGTGAATTAAAAAAACTTGAGCACTGGCGGCATGTCAGCATTAGTGCATGCGAACAATGTGGCCGCATCCGTCCACCCGAGATCAGGGAGCCAGTATCACTGCAGGGCTGGCTTGAATCGTCACTGGAATGCGATAAAAAGTTTCTTCTGGACCAGCAGCAAGAGTCCGTATTACTGGATGCTATTCACCCGGCCTCGGTAGCACTCCTTATAGGACCCGAGGGAGGACTATCTGATAAAGAAAAAGCCCTGGCATTGAGCCAGGGCTTTGATGGGTTGAAGCTTGGTGCCAGGACATTCAGGACAGAGACAGCGCCAGTGGCAGCATTAAGTCTCTTTCAGTTCCTGTGGGGAAACTGACGGGTAACGGCCTGGTTATAGAGCGTCAGCACCGGACTCGCCTGTGCGAATTCGAATAACCTGTTCGAGTGAGCTGACAAAAATTTTGCCATCACCAATTTTTCCAGTGTTGGCCGCTTTACTTAATACTTCTATC